>JBBDWS010000110.1:0-289 GCA_040902755.1 Actinomycetota bacterium | reverse complement strand
CCCGGTGGGGCGCGGCCTCGAGCAGAGGTCGTTGCGCTAGCAGCCGGGGGTGCAGGTGTTGGGCCGGTTCCGAAGGAGCGTGTTGCCCGTGACGGTGTTGTTCGACGCGTGCTCGACCAACACGACGCCCCCGTGGAACGGGATGTTCCTGCTGGTCCGGTTCCGCACGATCACGTTGCCCTGGATCGTGTTCCCGCGGCCGCCGAGGATCACGATGCCCGATCCGCCCGTGGATGGCTCGCCCCCACCGCCTCGGCAGAAGGCGTTGTTGTGCTCGATCGTGTTCTCG
>JBBDWS010000109.1:17367-18661 GCA_040902755.1 Actinomycetota bacterium | reverse complement strand
GTCGGCATGGGCATCACGAGGGTGGACGAACGGAACCGCTGCGGTCGCGGCGCATTCTGGGCGACCGAGATCTTCTACGGCTGATCGCCGCGATCGCAAGTAGACCACTGCCGGAACGGTGTGCGCACCGCTCCGGCCGTGCTACTGGAAGTCCTCGGGCTTCACGTTCTCGAGGAACTCGCGGAACTTCTCGACCTCTTCCTCTTCCTCCCCTTCGTTCGGGATGAGGATCGAGGCCTCCGAGAGGACCTCCTCGTTCGCGAAGATCTTGCAGCCCAACCGGACGGCGAGCGCGATCGCGTCCGACGGCCGCGAGGAGACCTCGTACGTGCTGCCGTTGCGCTGCATGTTGATCAAGGCGTAGAACGTTCCGTCTCTGAGCTCGCTGATGACGATGCTGTCCACCTGCACCGCCATCTCCTCCAGGATGTTCTTCAGGAGGTCGTGCGTCATCGGTCGAGGAGTGACGACGCCTTGCAGCGCGATCGCGATCGCCGCCGCCTCGGGCTGACCGATCCAGATCGGCAGGAAGCGTTCGCCGGAGGCCTCGCGCAACAGCACGATGGGTGAGTTGGTGGGGAGCTCGATCCGCACGCCGGCGAGCGTCATCTCGATCAACATGGCAGCGCTGCGACGCTACACCCGCCCCCCGATCCCCGGCAACCTAACCCTCGGTCGGTGCGGTTCCTCCACCTTCGGGAAGGTACGGTAAGAGCATATCTGGGTCGGCTTCCAAGGCCGCGAAGTCTTGTACTGCAAGGAGATCGGGGATATTCCGGTAGCGTTCCTGGAAGTCGAGACCGTACCCCACGACGTACACATCCGGGCATTCGAAGCCCCGATAGCGGATCTCGTGCGGCGCGATGCGGCGTGCGGACTTGTCGAGCAGCGCGCACACCTGGATCGACGCGGGGTTCCGCGACTCCAGGACCGAGATCAGGTACCCGAGCGTGAGCCCCGTGTCGACGATGTCCTCGACGATGATCACGTCGCGGTCCCCGATATCGGCATCGAGGTCCTTGACGATCCGAACGCGTCCCATCGACTCGGTGGCTCCCCCGTACCGGGATATCGACATGTAGTCGATCGACACAGGAAGGCCGATCTTCCGGATCAGGTCGCCGAGGAACACCGAGCCGCCCTTGAGGACCGAGATCATGACGGGCGCGCGCCCTTCATAGTCCCCGGTGATGGAGCGGCCAACCTCCTCGATCCGACGGCGGATCTCCTCGCGCCCGAACAACACGCTGACGAGCTCCGACATCCGCGGCGAATCCTAGCCGGTTCTTGCCTC
>JBBDWS010000109.1:4442-17267 GCA_040902755.1 Actinomycetota bacterium | reverse complement strand
ACAACACGCTGACGAGCTCCGACATCCGCGGCGAATCCTAGCCGGTTCTTGCCTCAGTCGACCGGTTCTTGCCTCAGTCGAACAGGGCACCGACCTCAGTCGAACAGGGCACCGAACAGGGCGCCGCCGGCTCGCGCCACCGAGCCGAGCGCCCGGGTCCACCACGAGCCGCCTTCTTCCAGGGGAGGTGGAGGCGGGATCTCCGTCACGACCAGCGGAACCTCTCCGAGCGCCAGGCCGGGGACCGACAGCGCGACCGTCCCGATCACCTGACCTCGTCCCGGAGGGAAGCGCACGGCCGGATCGACCTCGATCGTTCGGCGCACGCGCGTCTCTGCGGGGACGAGCCCCTCGAGCGATGAACCCGCGGCAACCGCCACGTCGCGGCCGTCGACGTTCACCGTGCCGAGCGCGCGTCCATCCAAGATCAGCGGCCGGCGCTCGAACGCCGCGAACCCGAAGTTCATGAGCGCCGCCGCGTCCGAGAACGGCTCGCCGGGCTCTCCGAGCACCACGGCGAGCAATCGCTCGTTGCCGCGAACAGCCGTCGCCACGACGCAGAAGCCTGCGGCGCTCGTGAACCCGGTCTTCACGCCGATCGCGCCCGGATACAGCCATAGGAGCACGTTTCGGTTCTGGACGATCCGCGCGTCGCCGTCGGGGGCTGGGATCGCGTGCGTGCGCGTCGCGACGATGTCCGCGAACCCCGGGATCCGATACGCGGCGCGCGTGAGGCGCGCGAGATCGCGCGCGCTCGAGTACCCCGAGTCGTCCAGCCCGTTCGGCGACGCGAACCGCGTCCGGGCGAGCCCGAGCTCGGAGGCCGTCTGGTTCATCATCTCGACGAACCCCTCGACGGTGCCGCCCACGTGCTCCGCCACCGCGACCGCGGCGTCGTTCGCCGACTGCAGCATGAGGGCGTACAGGAGCTGATGGACCCCGATCTCCTCACCGGCCTGCAGTCCCAGGTTCGAGACGCCCACGACCTGCTCGGTCGCGGCGTTCTCACCGACGGTCAAGGTCTCCCCCGGCTGGGTGCGGGTCATGACGAGGTAGGCCGTCATGATCTTCGTGAGGCTCGCGATCGGCAGCTCCAACTTCGGGTTGAGGGCGTAGAGGGTCTGCCCCGTATCGAGGTCCACCAGGATCGCCGAATCCGCGCGGATCTCCGGGGGCTCGACCCCCGGAGGCGGCGTTCGAAGGACCGAGGGGAAGGGCGAGGGCGAGGTGCCTCCCCCCGGGACCGGCACCGGGGTGGGCGGCGGCGGCTCGAGAGTCTGGGCTCGGGTCCACGGCGTCATCAGGCCGCCGGCCGCGACGAGGACCACGGCCCAAAGCGAGACGAGGATGCGCGTTCGCACCGAACGAGCTCGGGGCACCGGCGATCTCAGCCGGCGAGGTGCTGCTTGAGGTTCGTGCGCAGCAGCGCCTGCTTGAGCTTGCGGGACGCCCGCGCGAGATCGGTCAACGAGGTAGCGGCCACGCGCCGCGCGTCGGGGTTCCGCTGGCGAAGCTGCGGCAGCACGATCGTCTCGAAGAACGAGGACTCGCGCTCGGCGAAGTGCTTGTACATGGTGAGGTGTCGTGGCTCGACGCCGAACCGGAAGAAGTCCTTCACGATCGAGAGGACGATGTAATCGTCGCCGTCGTAGTAGCGAGCCGACTCCGGTCCGTGCGAGCACACCAGGCCGAACGACTCGAGCTCCTTGATGCGTTCGCGCTCGACCCCCGTGGCGGCGGACATCTCCTCGATCGACATCTGCAGGCCGGTGGGCGCGTCGGCGAGATCCTCGTCGGGCTCGACCGCGCCGGCCGTGGACTCCATCCCGTCGCCCTGTCCGTCGGCGCCCTCCTGGTCGAGCAGCCGCTCCTTGATCACCTTCAGCGGCAGGTACTCGTCGCGCTGCATCTTCAGGATCGACTTCAGGCGGTCGACGTCCTTGTCGTAGAACTTCCGATACCCCGAAGGAGTGCGCTCCGGATCGATCAAGCCCTCGGACTCGAGGAACCGGATCTTGCTGATCGTGATGTCGGGGTACTCGGTCTTGACGGATACGAGCACCTCACCGATCGACTGATAGTTGCGCGTCGGCATCCCTCACTCCCCCGAGAAGAAGACCAGCTTGAACTTCCCGATCTGGACCTCGTCGTGCGACGCGAGCTTCGTCGCCTCGACGCGTTCGCGATTCACGTACGTTCCGTTCATCGATCCGAGGTCGTGGATGTGCCAGCCGTCCGACTGGCGCCGGACCTCGGCGTGCTTGCGACTCACCGTGATGTCGTCGAGGAAGACGTCGCTCTCCGGGTTGCGCCCCGCGGTCGTCACGTCGTTCTCGATGAGGAAGGTCGACCCCGCGTTCGGGCCGTGCTTGACGAGAAGGAGAGCCTGTCCGGGCTCGAGCTCGTCGTGCGGGAACGGGAACTCATCGGGTCCCTCACCTTCGGCCTCGATCGGCGTGATGCCGATGGTCGTCTCGTCCTGCAGGGCAGCTCCACAGTTCGCGCAGTAGCGCGCCTCGTCCTTGTTCGGATGTCCACAGCGGGTGCAGTACACCTTCGAGCGCTCCCAACCCCGTCTCTCGACCCCACGGTGCAGGTCGAATCATCAACCTCGACCTCGATTGCAGGTAGACGCTACCGCTCGGGTTCCGGGGGGTCAACCGTGGGTTGGGTCGAGGTCGACCACGGTCGTGGGTCCAGGTCACCTGCGCGGTCGCTTAGGCTCCCTCGAGGGCTGAGGTCGGGTGAACGACGGCTTCAGCCGAGCTCACCGGTGGGGTGAGGCGCGGGTGACGTACGGGTCGACTCGAGCGAACTGTGCGGGTCGAGGTTCAGCTCTCCTGTTGCTGCACGAGCGCCCGGTAGGCGGCCGAGTCCATCAGCGCCTCGAGGTCGGTTGCCTCCGACACCTCTAGGACCACGATCCACCCGTCGCCGTAGGGCTGCTCGTTCACGAGCTCGGGCCGCTCCTCGAGGAGTCCGTTCCGCTCGGAGACCGTACCCGACACCGGCGCGAAGACGTCGGAGACCGACTTGGTCGACTCGACCTCGCTGAAGGCCTGGTTCGCGGTGACCGTGGTGCCCACCTCAGGGACGTCCACGTACACCACGTCTCCGAGGGCGTCTTGCGCGTAGTCCGTGATGCCGATGCGGACCCGTCCGCCACCCTCGTCGCGCACCCACTCGTGCTCCTTGGTGTAGCGAAGGTCCTCGGGGAACTCCATCCGCGGTCCTCTTCGGTCGATGCGTCCGGGTCGATTCGTGCAGCCGGAACGTAGCACGAACGCGCGTCAGCGCTCGCCCGCGATGGCGGCGCGGAGGTCGCCGGCGTATAGGGCCGCGGCCACGTAGTACTCGACGATCCCGAGGCCGTAGAAAGACCAGCCGACCGCGAGGAAGGCGGGCGCGAAGGGGTAGCCGAGGTTGCCCCAGGCGATGCACCCGATCGCCGCCATGAGCAAGAAGGTCGCCATCTTGCCGATGTACCGGACCTCGATCCGCACCCGGCGGGCGGAGAAGAGCACGAGCCCGGCGATCAGGATCAACGCGTCGCGCGCCAGGATCAGGAGCGCCGCCCACAGCGGGAAGGCGTCGCGAACGACGAGCGCGATCAGCCCCGCACCGATCGCGAGCCGGTCCGCGACCGGATCGAGCACCTTGCCGACCTCCGAGACCTGACCGGTCGCCCTGGCGATCGTACCGTCCACCCAGTCGGTCGCGACGACGACCACGAACAGGACCAAGCCCGTGAACGTGGTCCGGGGGTCGACGATCAACCAGACGAAGACGGGGATCAGCGCGATGCGGGCGAACGAGATGACGTTCGGAAGCGTGAGGATCCGGTCGGTTCCGGGCGAGGCGTCCTCGCTCAACGCCCGAAACCCCTCATCGCGTCGGGCCGGCGGGATTTGAACCCGCGACCTTCTGACCCCCAGTCAGACGCGCTAACCAAGCTGCGCCACGGCCCGTGGGTGGGAGTCTACCGGCCAGAGCTACCGCGTCGAGTCGGCTCGGCTGCGCCGACCCTTCGCCTGACGGAACCGGAGCCGGATCGGTACGCCATCCAGATGGAACGCGCGCCGCAGACGGTTCTCGAAGAAGCGCTGATAGGTGGCGTCGGGCGGGCGCGCCCCGAAGATCACGAAGGTCGGCGGGCCCGCGCTCACCTGGGTCCCGTAGCGGTACCGAGCACCTCCCGGGGCGGAACGCTCGGACTGTGCCGCCTGGATCACCTCGTTGACCGCGGCGGTCGGCGCCCGGCTCGTCCAGCGCCCATGGACCTCAAGGAGCACGGGCGGGAGCCGGAGCACGCCGGTTCCCGTCTTCGCCGAGGTCCGGAGCACCTGGGCGTGGGCGAGCGGGGCAAGCTCCTCTGCGATGGCCTTGTAGGTCCGGTCCTTCTCCTCCACCAGGTCCCACTTGTTCGCGACCACGACCAGCCCGCGCCCGAACTCCATCACGCGCGCCGCGATCCGCTTGTCCTCGGAGGTCAGGCCCTCCGAGGCGTCGAGCACGACCACCGCGACCTGCGCGCGCTCGATGGCCTTCTCGGCGCGCAGGAAGCTGTAGTAGTCCACCCCCTGGGCCCTCGCGGGCCGCCGGAACCCGGCGGTGTCGACGAACCGAACCTGCCCGCCCGGCCACTCGACGAGGGCGTCGACGGCATCTCGCGTCGTCCCGGCCTCCTCGAACACCACCGAGCGCTCCTGCCCCACCAGCCGGTTGAACAGGCTCGACTTGCCTACGTTCGGCCTTCCGACCAGGGCGAAGCGAGGCTCCTCCGCCTCGTCCTCGGTGGCACTCGGCGCGTCGGGCAGGAGCTCCACGACCCGGTCCAGAAGGTCCCCCGAGCTCCGGCCGTGCAGGGCCGACACCGCGATGGGGTCCCCGAGCCCGAGGGACTGGAAGGCGAGCGCATCCGATTCGTCCCGGTCGGTGTCCACCTTGTTCACGACCACGAGCACCGGCACTTCGGCTCGCCGAAGGCGGCGCGCGAGGGCAGCGTCCTCGTCGAGCGGACCCGTCTGCACGTCCACGACGAGCAGGATCACGTCGGCCTCCGCCGCGGCGCGTTCGGCCTGCCGGGTGACCTGCTCCTCGATCCCGCGCGCGCCGTGAACGTACCCGCCCGTGTCGACCAGGCGGAAGGTCCGTCCCCGCCAGGTCGCCTCGAGCTCCACGCGGTCCCGCGTCACTCCGGGGGCCTCGTGCGCGATCGCTTCGCGACCACCGAACAGGCGGTTCACGAGCGTGGACTTCCCGACGTTCTGCCGCCCGATGACGGCGACGGCCGGCGTGCTCACCGGCCGCGAGCCTCGAGGCGGGCTCGGACGAGGTCGAGCGCCTCCTCGTACACGGCGTCGGCCTCGCGCCCGGTCGTGTCGATCGCCACGGCATCCTCGGCGGGCTCGAGCGGGTTCGTCCGGGCATCGAGCGCGTCGCGTTCCGACAGCGCCCGGCCGACCGGTTCCGCGTGCGCGCCGCGCTCCTGGGAGCGGCGCGAGATGCGCTCGGTCTCCGCGGCCTGGAGGAACAGCTTCACGTCCGCGTCGGGCGCGACCACCGTGCCGATGTCTCGACCCTCGACCACGCCGCCACCCTCGGAGAGCCGGCGCTGCTCGGCTCGCAGGACCTCGCGAACCTCAGGGTGACGCGCCACGAGCGACACGGTGGACTCGACCTCCGGGCTCATCAGATCCGGATCAGGCTGTTGGCCCTCGATCACGAGCAACACGGGCCGAACCGTCGCGTCGAGGTCGAACCTCATGCGCCTCGCGAGGGCCGCGAGCGCCAGCCCGTCCTCGGGGTCGACACCCATCCGGAGCGCCTCGAGGGTGATGGCGCGGTACATCAGGCCCGTGTTGAGGTACGGCAGGTCGAGCGTCTCGGCGAGCCGCCGCGCGAGCGTGCTCTTGCCCGATCCGGCCGGTCCGTCGATCGCGATGATCGCCCGGCGGCTCACGGCTCGATCCTCGCGCCCAGTGCCGCAAGCGTCCGCGCGAACCCCGGGAACGAGATCTCGGCCGCCTCCAGTCCCTCGACGATGACCGGTCCGGACGCCGTGATCCCCGACACGGCGAACGCCATCGCCATCCGATGGTCTCCGAGCGAGGAAACCGTGCCGCCGCGAAGGCCGCCGCCCTCGATCACGAGGTCGTCACCCTCGACCTCCGCCTCCCCGCCGAGCGCGCGGATCCCGCCCGCGATGGCCGCGAGCCGGTCGATCTCCTTCACCCGAAGCTCGGCAGCGGCGCGGAACCGCGTCTGACCGGCGGCGTTGGCGGCCAAGATCGCGAGCGCCGGAACCTCGTCGATCAGCAGTGGCAGCTCCGCGGCCTCGATGGTGACACCCGACAGGGTGCTCGGCGGCTCCACCTCGAGCGTGCCGGCCGGCTCTCCGAGCTCGTCTCGGCCGACCGTGGCCCGGGTGCGAACGCCCATCCGCGCGAGGACGTCCAGCAGATGCGTCCGCGTGGGATTGAGCCCGACGTCGTGGATGACGAGCGAACCGCCCGCGAGCGCAGTGGCCACCACCAGGAAGGCCGCCGAGGAGATATCGCCCGGCACCTGGCCCTGGAACCCGGGATGGCGGAACGCCGACACGGTCACCGAGGAGCCCTTCGTGCGAACGGGGGCACCGAGATGCTCGATGGCTCGCTCGGTGTGGTCCCGGGTGGACACCGGCTCCTCGACGGTCGTGGGACCCTCGGCCGCCAGGCCGGCGAGGAGGATGGCCCCCTTCACCTGCGCGCTGGGGACGGGGGCGACGTGCCGGATCCCGTCGAGCGGCCCGCCCCGGACCGTCACCGGAGGCCGGCCGCCGGTCGTGCGAACGTCCGCGCCCATCGCTCGCAGCGGCTCCGCGACGCGCTCCATCGGCCGCACGGTCAGGCTCTCGTCTCCGATCAGCCTCGCCTCCACCGCGTACGAGGCGAGGACGCCGGCCATGAGGCGCATCGTCGTGCCCGAGTTCCCGCAGTCGAGGTCGCCCCGTGGCGCCCGAAGGGCCACTCGACCCTGAGCCTCGAGGGAGATCGAGATGGGTCGAGGTTCACCCTCGTTCGCCGTGGAACGCTGACGCTCTGCCGTTGCCGCGGCCTGCAAAGCCCAAGCCTCGAGTGCAGCTCGACTTTCCTCGGGTGCGATCGCCGCCAGGACCTTCGCGGTCGACCGGACGTCGAGCGCCAGCGGCAGCCCTCGCAGCTCGCTGCGACCCTCGGCCGTGGCCCCGAGGATGAGCCAGCGGTGCGCGATGGACTTGTCGCCGGGGACGCGGACCTCTCCGCCCACCGTGCCGCCGGGATTCACCGTGACGCGCACGCCGCCCCCTTCACGCGAGCCGGAGCGGCTCGAACCAGCGCTCGCGCAGGGCGCGCTCGGCGTCGTCCGCGCTCCCGGCCGCCACGGTCAGGTGAACGGTGCCCCGGCCGCCCTCGGGCGAGTGCACGATCTGCAGGTCCTCGATGTTCACGCCCGCCTCGCCCATGGTCGCGGTCAGCTCCGCGAGGACGCCCGGACGGTCGGGCACGGGGACCTGCAGGACGGCGACCCCGGCCTTGACCTGTGGCTTGGCCGCGAGGGTCAGCCGGGCGGCCTTGGCGTCGGCGAACGTGGCCTCGACCCCGCGCGCGTCGCCTGCGAGCACCTGGTCACGGAGGAGGACCAGGCGCTCCACGTAGCGATCGACCGCGCCGGCGATCGCCTCGGGGTTCGCGAGCAGGATGTCGCTCCACAGATGCGGGCTGGAGGCCGCGAGGCGCGTCAGGTCTCGGAACCCGCCGGCGGCGAGGAGCAGGATCTCGGGCTCTCCCGCCTCCTCGATCGCCGCCAGGGCCATGAGGGCGGTCGAGGCTACCTGCGGAAGATGGCTCACCACGGCGACGAGGCGGTCGTGGCGTTCGGCATCCATCCGAACCGGGCGGGACCCGACCTTCGTCGCCCAGGCCTCGACGCGCGCGGTCGCGGTCTCGTCGGTGTGCGACCCGGCGGCGAGGACCCAGACGATCCCGTCCAGGATCGACGGTGAGGCGTGACCGGGCCCCGAGCGCTCCGAGCCTCCCATCGGGTGACCGCCGACGTACCGGCCCAGGTCCTCGGCTCGCGCCTTGGCCTCGACCTCCAGGATCACGTGAGACTTCACGCTCCCGACATCCGTCACGACCGCATCCGGCGCCCGCTGCAGGGCCTCGATGACAACCTCGGAGACCGACGGGATCGGCGTGCACACGAAGACGAGGGTCGCCCCCCGAAGGCACTCCTCCACGGTCTCCGAAGGCACGAGGCCCGAACGCTCGGCCGCCGCCGCGAGCACCGCGGCATCGGTGTCGAACCCCCGGACCTGGTCCCCGGCGCGCGTGGCGGCCATCGCGATCGAGGTGCCGATCAAGCCCGTGCCGACGACCGCGACGCGCTCAGCCGAGGTCATCGCGCAGCGTCTCCGCCCCGTCGAGGTAGACGTGCACGATCCCGGCCTGCGCGCGATCCGTGTGGAAGTGCATCAGGATCCTCACGACCCGGGGCATCGATCCGGCGACCGGGATCTCCTGCGCGCACAGCAGGGGGACGCGGCCGAGCCCCATCCGCCGCGCGGCCTCGGCGGGGAATACCGAGCGCAGGTCCTGCGTCACGGTGAAGAAGGCGCTCACGATGTCGTCGCCCACGACCGCGTTGCGCTCGAGCATCGCCGTGAGCAGCCGTTCGGTCGCGGAAAGGACATCCTGCGCCGTGTCCTTGTCCACCCGGATCGCTCCCCGGGCGGCGCGCACCGTCGTTTCGGCCGTCATGGGGCGACAGGCTACAGGCCGCTCTGCTCCTAGAGCCCGGCGGTGCGGTACAGGTCTCGGACCTCGTCGTGGGAGAGATCGCGAAGCTCGCCTGCCTTCATCCGGCCGAGACGGACCGGGCCGACCCGCGTCCGGATCAGGCGCCGGACCGGCAGACCGACGGCTTCGAGCATCCGACGCACCTCCCGTTTGCGGCCCTCGGTCATGACGACCCGGACGGCGAAACGGCCGCCGGCCCGGCCGACGGACCGAGCGTCGACGGCCTTCGCGATGCCGTCGTCGAGCTCCACGCCGCGCCTCAGCCGTCCGATCCGCGCCGCCGTGGGCGAGCCGTCGACCTCCGCCAGGTACTCCTTCTCGACGCCGTGCCGGGGATGCGCGAGCCGGTGCGCGAGATCGCCGTCGTTCGTCAGCAGGAGCAGCCCCTCGGTGTCGCGGTCCAGGCGGCCGACCGGGAACACGCGCGGTCCCTCGGGCAGGAAGTCCCGGAGGTCGCGCTCGGCGTGGCGATCGCGCATCGTCGTCGTCACGCCTTTGGGTTTGTGCAGGGCGACGTATCGAAGGCCGGGATCGACGCTCACACGCCGGCCATCGACGCGGACCTCGTCCTGCTCGGGATCCACCTTGTCGCCGAGTGAGGCGGGACGTCCGTTGACCTCCACGCGCCCGGCCTTGATGAGCTCCTCGCTCCCCCGGCGTGAGCTCAGCCCGGCGCGGGCCAGGGTGCGCTGCAGCCGCTCGACCGCCATCCGAGCGGCTACTCGCCGGCGGCCTCGGCCTGCTCCCCCTCGGCATCGTCCTGGCGCTGACCGAGGAGCGGTGCGAGCGAAGGAAGCGCCGAGAGGGAGGGAAGTCCCAGCCGTTCGAGGAACTCCGGCGTGGTCCCGTACAGGACGGGCCGGCCCGGCGTCTCCTCGCGCCCGACCTCGGCGACCAGGCCACGGTCGACGAGGGCGCGGAGCACGCCGTCGGAGTTCACGCCGCGGATCGAGGAGATCTGGTGCCGGGTGACCGGCTGCTTGTAGGCAACGATCCCGAGCGTCTCGAGCGCGGCCTTCGTGAGCCGCGCGTGACGGGAGGAAAGGACGTAGCGCTCGACGAGCGGAGCCGCGTCGGCGCTCGTCGCGAGGCGCCAGCCGCCGGCGACGTTGCGGAGGACGAGCCCGGCCTCGCGCTCCTCGTACGACCGCGCGAGCGCCTCGCACAGCTCCTCGGCCTCCCGCCGGTCGACGTCGAGCGCCTGCGCGAGCACGACCGCGGCGAGCGGCTCGTCGGAGACGAACAGGATCGCCTCGAGCGCCTGCAGCAGCCCGGCGCGAGCGGCCTCGTTCACGTCAACGACCTTTCCGCTCACTTGGCCCCCTCACTTGGCCCCCTCACGTCGCATCACGTCGCATCACCCTCCTCGCGCTCACGCTGCATCTCCCTCCCATCGGACCTGGATCTCTCCGAACGTCTCGGCTTGCGCGAGATCGACCTTCCCCTCGCGGTACAGGTCGAGCAGGACGAGGAACCGGACGACGATCTGGATCCGCTCGTCGCAGTCGGCGACGAGATCGCGGAAGGTCGCCTCGCCGAGCCGGTCTAGGTGCGAGCGCACGGCCGCTCGCGCCTCATCCATCGTGTAGCGGATCGGCGTGACGTGCGAGAGATCCAGCAGCGGAGGCGGGCGCAGCAACGAGGCCGCGAGCGCCGCGAGATCCTCCGCCAAGACCTTCTCCATGACGTCCGGATACAGGTGCGCGAACTCCGGCGACGGTCCCGCCTCGCGGGTGAAGTGCCGCGACTCGTCCTCGAGCCGTTTCGCGAGCTCGACGGCGACGAGCCGGAATGCCGAGAGCTCGATCGACCTCGCGTAGAGGAGGTCGGGCGAGACGCCGAGGAGGTCCTCCTCGTCCGGCGTCTCGCGCCGCGGCATCAGCCGGCCGACCTTCAGCTCGAGCAGGAGGGCGCACGCGGCGAGGAACCACGTCGCCTCGTCCAGGCTCCAGCGCTCGGCGTCCTTGGCATGCTCGAGGAACCGATCGGTGATCGTGGCGATCGGAACGTCGCACACGTCGATCTTCTGATCCAAGATCAGGTCCGCCAGAACCTTGAAGGGTCCGGCGAAGACGGGGAGCTCGACCGCGAAGGTCCCTGCGGGGTCGGCGCGCTCCTCGTGCGTCTCCGGGCTCATCCGAGGCTCATCGCCGAACGCACGGCTTTCATCGTGTCCTCGACCACGGGCCGAACCTTGGCCTCGCCCTCGGACAGGATCGTCTCGGCGAGGTTGGGCGTTGCCTCGAGCTCGGCGAGCTTCTCGCGGAAGGGCGCGTAGTACGCCACGACCCGATCGGCGAGGTTCGTCTTGCAGTCGACGCAACCGAGCGCACCGCTCCGGCAGTTCTCCTGGGTCCACTCGTAGATCTCGGGCGAGAAGAGCCCGTGGAGCGAGAAGATCGGGCAGATCTCGGGGCGCCCCGGGTCCCCGCGGCGCACCTTCTGCGGATCGGTGATGAAGCTCCGGACCTTACGGCGGATCGTCTCCTCCTCGTCCCGGACGTCGATCGTGTTGTCGAGCGACTTGCTCATCTTCCGGCCGTCCGAACCAGGGACCGACGGCGCCTGCGACAGCAGCGCCTGCGGCTCGACGAGCGCGTCGCCGTACATCCGGTTGAACCGACGGACGATCTCGCGCGAGAGCTCCAGGTGCGAGACCTGGTCCTCGCCGACCGGAACCAGCTCGCCCTTCACGATCGTGATGTCGACGGTCTGCAGGACCGGGTAGTTGAGCAGCCCGAGGTTCGCGATGTCGCGCTCCGCCATGTCGCGGAGCCGCTCCTTGTATGTGGGGACGCGCTCGAGCCATCCGAGCGGCGTGATCATCCCGAGAAGGAGGTTCAGCTCCGCGACCTCTTTCACGTCGGACTGGCGGTAGAAGGTCACCCGCTGCGGGTCGACGCCGGCCGCAACGAGCTCGAGCGTCAGCTGCCGCACGGTCGCCGGCAGCTCGTCGGTCCGGTCGTAGTGCGTGGTGAGCATGTGCCAGTCCGCGACGAAGTAGAACGCTTCGTGGTCCTCCTGCAGTCGGACCATGTTCGTCACGTTGCCGAACCAGTGCCCGATGTGGAGCGGCCCGGTCGGCCGGAACCCGGTCAGCACTCGCCCCTTGGAGTCGGGGGACGCAACCGTGCCACGGTCACGGGGACGCTCCTCGTTGCGAGGGGGATCGACCACGATGCGGCCGATGATAGCGCGGGCTCCTCGGCCCTCCGGGAGCCCTCAGCAGACGCCGGGGCCTGCCACCACGTCGCACACGAGGCCGGCGATCGCGTCGGCGATCGAGACGAGAGGCGCCGCGAGCACGAAGAAGAGGACCAGGATGAACAGGGGCAGGTACGGATCGAGGTTCATGTAGACCTCGCGGGCCCGAGGCGGAAGCACCGGCGCGAGGAGCTTGGACCCGTCGAGGCCCGGGACCGGCATCAGCTGGTACGCGAACATGTACACGTTCACGAGCAGGATGGCGTACAGAACGAGGCCACCCTCCCCCGTCATGCCGAAGCGCAGCCCCAGCCCGGCGATCGCGGCCAGGGCCAGGTTGGCGCCCAATCCGGCCAGCACCACGATGGTGAGGTCGCGTCGGCGGTTCCGCAGGTACGAGGGATCGATCGCCATGGGCTTCGCGTAGGCGAAGACCGGGAGCAGGAACCCCGAGCCGGACGCGATCAGGATCAGCGCCAGCGCGGGCAGGATGATCGAGCCGAGCGGATCGATGATCGGCTTGGGGTTCAGGGTGAGCCGGCCCCATCGCCGCGGCGAGGGGTCACCGAGCCCGACCGCCGCGAACGAATGCGCGAGCTCGTGCAGCACCAAGCTCGGCAGCAGCGCCGCCGCGAGGTAGAGCGCGAAGCGCACGTTCTCGCTCACGAAGGGACGGCCCCCTACTCCCCGTACCACCCGTACACGAGCGGCGGAGGCTCCACCGGCTCGTCCGCGAACGTCAACGCCTCGCCGACCCGCGTGAGACAGACACGCGCATCGTCCTCGCTGCGGGCGTGGA
>JBBDWS010000109.1:0-4342 GCA_040902755.1 Actinomycetota bacterium | reverse complement strand
ACGGCGAGCTTCTTCGACATGACGCTCGCGGCGATGAGCGGGATCGACGGGACCGTGGCCGTCGCGTCGCGTAACCCGTACAGCGCGCCGTCCGCGGGGACGACTTCGGCGGTCGGCGCGGCGACCGCGCACCCGATCTCCTCCACCTGGCGCTCGAACTCGGACGGCTCGAGGTCGGTCCGCAGCCCTGGGATCGACTCCAGCTTGTCGAGCGTGCCGCCCGTGTGCCCGAGCCCCCGTCCTGAGAGCTTGGCGACCGCCAGGCCAAGCGAGGCGGCGAGCGGCGCGAACGCGAGCGTGACGCCGTCGGCGACCCCGCCGGTCGAGTGCTTGTCCACCTTCGGGCGCGTAACGCCCTCCAGGGGAAGCGTCCGTCCCGAATCGACCATCGCCCTCGTGAGAGCCAGGGTCTCCTCCTCGTCGAGGCCCTGGATGTAGGCCGCCATCAGGAACGCGGCCGCCAGGGAGTCGGGGATCTCGGCCCTCGCGTAGGACAGGACGAAGGCCCGAAGCTCCTCCGAAGGCACATGCTCGCCGTCTCGCTTGGCGGCGACGACATCTCGAGGGTCGGCGTACGTCACGGCCACCCTCCTCGGCTGCTCGATGGTGCCTGGAGGCCACCCTCAGGTTGACGTCGAGGGTGCCGATCCGTGCGCGGGGCTCGAACCCTGCACCTCGACCGGAGGAGACCCCTCATCAGAACCCCACCTCCGCCGCGAAGCTTCGGCCCTCGAGGTCCCAGGGGACCCCGAGCAGGTCGGCGGCCGTCGCGCCGAGGTCGGCGAACGTGTCCCGCGCGCCGACGTCGTAGGGGCCCGCGGGGACACCCGCCATCAGCATCGGGGTCCGCTCCCGGGAATGGTCCGTGGGAGGGGTCGTCGGGTCGCAGCCGTGGTCCCCCGTGAGGAGCATCACGCCCCCGCCGAGGGCACCGACGAGCTCGGGAATCCGTCGATCGAGCGCCTCGACAGCGCGCCCGTACCCGGGGGGGTCGTTCCGATGCCCGTACTTGCTGTCGAAGTCCACGAGGTTACTGAACACGAGCGCGGGACCTGGGCGCTCCAGGTACCGGAGCGTGAGATCGACGCCGTGGTCGTTCGAGTCCGAGTACAGCGCCTCGGTCAGGCCCTGTCCGGAGAAGATGTCCTGGATCTTGCCCACGCCGTAGACGGCGACCTCGTGCCGCACGCAGAGGTCCAGGAGCGTGGGGCCGGGTGGCGGAACGGAGAAGTCTCGGCGCTCCGGGCGGCGCTCGAACGCCCCGGGCTTGCCCGTGAAGGGACGCGCGATCACCCGGCCGACGTTGTGCTTGCCGGTGAGGAGCCGGCGGGCGATGCGGCTCCACTCGTAGAGCTGCTGAAGGCTCACCACGTCCGTGTGCGCCGCGATCTGGAACACGGAGTCCCCACTCGTGTACACGATCGGCCGGCCGGTTCGCAGATGCTCCTCGCCGAGCTCGGCGATGATCTCGGTTCCAGAGGCCGGTTCGTTGCCCAGGACCTTCTGGCCGACCTGCTCCTCGAAGGGCTCGACGATCTCCGGCGGGAAGCCATCGGGATAGAGCGGGAACGGCTCGGAAAGGACGATCCCCGACATCTCCCAGTGTCCCGTGGTGGTGTCCTTGCCCGCCGAGCGCTCGGTGAGCCGCCCGTGGGCCGTCCCCGGTTCGGCCCGCGGCGGGGTCCCCTCGATCGCGGTGAGCAGGCCGAGGCCGAGCGCCCCGAGGTTCGGCGCGGCGATCCCGCCGACGGCCTCGGCCGTGTTCCCGAGCGTGTCCGAGCCAACGTCGCCGTACTCGGCGGCGTCCGGAGCGTCTCCGACGCCGAACGAGTCGCAGACCAGGATCAGCACGCGCGGGACCGCCGCCTCGCTCCGCGACGACACGTCAGCGGCCTTCGCCGCGACGAGCGCAGTCCACGCAGAGGATCGCCCACGGGAGCGCTTCGAGCCGCTCCATCGGGATGGTGTTGCCGCAGCGCTCGCACGTCCCGTACGTCCCGAGCTCCATCTTCGTGAGGGCTCGGTTCACCCAGCGCAGGTTCGCCCGGAGGGCCTTCATCACGGACAGGAGCCTCGCGCGTTCTGCGGTGCTGTGCGCGCTGTCGGCGAAGCCGCGCTCGACGTCGATCGAGGCGTCGTCCGAGTCGGGATCGGCGCCCTGCTCGACGAGCTCCTTCCGCAGGTTCTCGCGCTGCTCCTCGAGCGCCGATCGGAGCTCGACGAGCTTCGCTTCCTCGATCACGCCGGTTCCTTCCCCTTGCCCGACCGCGCCCGCGGGTGGGACGTGAAGTACACCTCCCGCAGGTGCTCCTTGCTCACCAGCGTATAGACCTGGGTGGTCGCCACGCTCGCGTGCCCCAGCAGTTCCTGAACGACGCGCACGTCGGCGCCGCCCTCGAGCAGGTGCGTGGCGAAAGAGTGCCGCAGAACGTGGGGGCTGACCTTCTTGCGGATGTTGGCCGCCGACGCGTGTTTGCCGACGATGCCGGTGCACCCCTGCCGTGTGAGCCGGCCACCACGGAGGTTCAGGAACAACGCCGAACGTGACCGCTTCGTGGCGAGTTGCGGTCGCACCCGGGTCAGGTAGGCCGAGATGGCGTCGCGTGCGTACCGCCCGATCGGGACATCCCGCTCCTTGCTCCCCTTGCCCAGCACCCGCACGCTCCCCTCCTCCAGATCCACGTCGTCCACGTCGAGCCCGGCCAGCTCCGAGATCCGAAGGCCGGCCGCGTACAGGGTCTCCAACACCGCACGGTCGCGGAGGCCCGCGGGGGTCGAGGGCTCGGGTTGGGCGAGCAACCGCGTCACGTCCTCGAGGGAGAGAGGGCGCGGCAACTGTCGAGGGAGCTTCGGCCTGATCACGCCCGCCGTCGGATCGCGCTCGCTTTCACCCTCGCGAAGCAGGAACCGATGGAAGGCACGGATCGACGAGAGTCCGCGGACGATCGATGTCGCGCGGTACGGCTTCCCGTTGCCGTGCGTCGACGCGGACACCGTGGCGATGTGCGCCGTCACGTCCTTCTCGGTCACCTTCCGCGCGTCGGCGATCTCCCGGGTCCGCAGGAAGTCGACGTAGCGATCGAGGTCTCGGCGGTACGCGCCGATCGTGTTGCCCGACAGGCCGCGCTCGACCAGCAGATGATCGAGGAAACGCTCGGCCTGGGTTCCGATCCGGTCTCGCACAGTGGCTCCGAGAACGGTCAGCCGAGCCCCACGTCGGCGAGCGGGACGAAGGCAAGGCCGTGGGCCTCGGCCACGCCCTCGTTCGTGACCGCGCCGGCGTACACGTTCACGCCGCGCGCGAGCTCCGGGTCTTCCCGCGCCGCGCGTTCCAGCCCCTTCGTCGAGATGTCGAGTGCGTACGGGAGCGTGACGTTCGTCAGCGCGTAGGTGGACGTGTTCGGGACGGCCCCGGGCATGTTGCCGACGCAGTAGTGGACGACGCCGTGCTCGACGTACGTCGGGTCCGAGTGCGTCGTCATCCGTGCGGTCTCGACGCAGCCGCCCTGATCGATCGCGATGTCGATGATGACGGAGCCCGGCTGCATCGACTCGACCATCTCCCTCGTGACCAGCTTGGGTGCGCGCGCCCCGGGAACGAGCACCGACCCGATCACGACGTCCGCCTCGCGCACGCGCTGCGCCAGCGTCAGCCGGTCGGACATCAGCGTGATGATGCGTCCCTTGTGGATCTGGTCGATGAACCGCAGCCGGTCGAGGTTCTTGTCGACCACGACGACCTCGGCCTCCATCCCGGCGGCGATCCACGCGGCGTTCGATCCCGCCATCCCCGCGCCGAGCACGAGGACCTTGGCCGGCCGCACACCGGAGACGCCGCCCATCAGGATGCCGCGTCCCCCCATCTCCTTCTCCAGCAACCGGGCCGCGACATGTGGGGCCATGCGGCCCGCGACCTCGCTCATGGGCGCGAGGAGCGGAAGCCTTCCATCGCCCGTTTGGACCGTCTCGTACGCGACCGCCGAAACCTTGCGTTCGGTCAGCGCCTGCGTCAGCTCGCGCGTCGCGGCGAGATGCAGGTAGGTGAACAGGATCTGTCCCTCTCGGAGCCTGCCGTACTCCTCGGGCACGGGCTCCTTGACCTTCACGATCATGTCCGAGCTCGCCCAGACCTCGTCGGCGGTGGCGACGATCTCGGCGCCGGCCCGCTCGTACCGCTGCTGCGGGATGCTTGAGCCGGCCCCGGCACCGTCCTCGACGAGGACCTCCTGTCCCGCGCGCACGAGCTCGTGGACGCCCTCGGGCGTTGCGGCGACCCGGTACTCGTTGTCTTTGACCTCTTTGGGGATCCCGACGATCACGCCGGCGCTCCTCCTCGTGGTCG
>JBBDWS010000108.1:924-2705 GCA_040902755.1 Actinomycetota bacterium | reverse complement strand
CGCGTCGAGATCTCCGAGAAGTACCGCCAGCCCGCGGGCCCGGGCGCGCACCGGAAGTCCTCGGTTCCGACGGCGTTGCCGTCGCCGTCCATCACGATGTAGCGACCCTGCGGCACGCGCGGGATGCTAACCGCCGACGCGACCGTGCTCCCCTCGGCGCGTAGCATCTGGCGGGTGCGTGTGGCTCTGTGTCAGACGAACTGTGGCGAGGACGTCGCCGCGAACGAGGCGCAGGTCTTCGGTCTGCTCGAGGAGGCCGGCTCGGCCGGTGCCGATCTCGCCGCGCTCCCGGAGGTGTGGCCCTGTCAGGGTTCGGCTCCGCTGGTGCGTGCGTCGGCCGAGCCGATCGACGGGCCGCGTGTGCAGCGCCTGGCCGAGGTCGCGCGCCGGCACGGGATGTGGATCCACGGCGGGAGCGTCCTCGAGCGCGACGGCGACCGCGTCTTCAACACGAGCGTGCTGCTCGACCGGGATGGGAACGTCGTCGCGACGTACCGAAAGATCCACCTGTTCGACGCCGACCCGCCCAGCGGCCTGCCGAGTCGCGAGTCCTTTCTGTACTCGCCGGGCGACGGGGTCGTGACCGCCGAGACCGAGTTCGGCCGCGTCGGGATGTCGATCTGCTACGACGTGCGCTTCCCGGAGCTCTATCGGCAGATGGCCGTTCAGGGGGCGACGACGATGTTCGTCCCAGCGGCCTTCCGGCACGAGACCGGCAAGGATCATTGGGACGTGCTCCTTCGCGCCCGCGCGATCGAGGATCAGTCGTTCGTGGTCGCCGCCGCGCAGTGGGGGACCTGGGGTCCGAAGGACCGGCAGCGGCGCAACTTCGGCAACAGCCTGGTCGCGGATCCGTGGGGGCGGGTGATCGCGCGCGCGCCCGACGGGGTCGGGATCACGTTCGCCGACCTCGATCTGGACGAGATCGGACGTGTCCGAGAGATCCTTCCCTCGCTCCGGCACCGGCACTTGAACGATCCCCGCTGAGACGCCGCGGCTTCTCATGCCGCGCGTGTCGCCCGGTCGGCGGTGCATGAGCCTTTCGGACTAGACAGGGTCGGTCTTTCGTCGCTCCGGGTTCAGTTCCGGCCCATCCGCGGCCGATAACGACACCGAAGGGTTGGTCCCGAAACGGCAAACCGTCGGGAACGGCGGGACGCAAAGCCACGGACCCCACGGCTGATCGAGCCAGGGCGGCCGAGCTGCCGAAGGACCGGGCTTCCACCCGGAGCCCCGGCCTGCTGGGACCCAGACTGTCGGAGGGCTGGGATGGCACAGGCGATTCGGAGACGGACGCGGATCGCGGCCGTGCTCCTCCTGTGTTCCTGCCTCTGGCTCTCTGGTACGGCGACCGACCAAGCCCGAGCCGGCGAGACCGCGGAGCGCCGTGCGGAACTGCTCCAGCTCACCAACGAGGCGCGCGATCACAAGGATCGCGACGCGCTGGCGCTGGACGCGAGGCTGTCCCGATACGCCATCAGGCACTCACGCGCGATGGCGGAGGCGGGTCAGCTGTTCCACACGAACGACGTCGCGGACAAGCTGGGCCAGCGCGACTGGTCGATGTGGGGCGAGAACGTTGGTTACGCCTCGTCCCTCACCGACGTGCAGGCCGCCTTCATGGGGTCGACGCCACACCGCAAGAACATCCTGCGTACCGGCTTCGACCACACGGCGATCGGGGTCGTCGAGTCAGACGGGAACCTCTGGGTGACGGTCATCTTCTACGGCTAGCCCCTCCCGACCTAGCTGTAGATCAGAGGCGGGGGGGGGGGGGGGGG
>JBBDWS010000108.1:0-914 GCA_040902755.1 Actinomycetota bacterium | reverse complement strand
CCGGCCGAAGGGCCGGGGCGCCTCGCTGTTCGAGCGGGCCCGGTCGAGGGTTTACCGGCCAGATCTGCTGGATACCATCCGCGATCGGTGTGCACGGACCGTGCACACCGACGCTGGTGTTGCACATGGGGGTACTTGACGACTTGGATCCGATGGGTAGCCTCTCGCCAGCCGCTCGGAGTACCGGGCGGCTTCTGTTATGACAGATCTCGTTCGCCCGCATCCGGTCCCGATGCCGAGGCCGAAGGTTCGGTCCCGACACGGCGTGCCGCCGATCTCGGCGGGACGGAACGCTCGAGGCCCCCCATCCCCTTCGTCGAGCGGTTTGCCGACCGCTGAAGGACCGGGCCTCCACCGGAGGCCGACTGCAGGGACGCACAGGGACGGAGGGCCTGCATGACGACGATGACCTCCCGCAACCTCAAACGGATCGCAGTCGTTCTTCTCCTGTGTCTGCCGCTCCTGTCGGGGCTGCGGACCGAAGCCAGAGCCGGTGGGACTCCCAGGTATCGCGAGCGGATGCTCCAACTCGTCAACGACGTCCGAGACCGGAAGGATCGCCGCCTGTTGCGGGTGGATCGGAAGCTCTCCCGGTACGCCACCAAGCACTCACAGCAGATGGCTGACTTGGGGTACCTGTTCCACACGAACGACCTCGCGAGCAAGCTCGACGGCCGCAACTGGTCGATCGGGGGCGAGAACGTCGGGTTCGCCTCGTCCCTGCGCGCGGTCATGGGCAACTTCATGGACTCGGCGGGGCACCGCAGGAACATCCTGGGTCGGGGCTTCGACCATGCGGCGGTCGGGGTCGTCAAGTCCAACGGGAGCCTCTGGGTGACGACCATCTTCTACGGCTAGGTGTAGTTCCCACCTACGTTGTCTGCACCCGCGAGATCGGCGGGAGCCCACCCAGC
>JBBDWS010000107.1:0-19133 GCA_040902755.1 Actinomycetota bacterium | reverse complement strand
ATCGCTTGACGGCCCTGTGTAATCATGTAATCATTGCACCCATGACGCCATCACGCAGCAGGGACGAAGAGCTCGAAGGCTGGTTCGCCGGGCGATTGCCCGGCGATTGGTTCGTCGGCCCGCCCGATGTACGCGCCGACCGTGAGGAGATCCTGATCGTCGGCACGCTGTCCGACCCCGAGCTTCCCGAGGGCGCCACGCCCGAGGCCACCGCGGCCGCCCGTCTCGCGAGGATCGACGGCTTCCGAGAGGACACGCGCGAGCGCAGGATGCGGATCGCCCAGGAGGCTCAGCACCGGTTCGGCCGGCGCGTCTCGTGGGGAGCCCAGTCCGGAGACGCGCGGAAGCTGTTCACGACCGTCAGCGTGCCCGCGATGACCCGCCTGCGGATCTCCGAGCGTGAGGTGTTGGACACCCTGGTCGACGCGGGCGTCGCTCGCTCGCGCAGCCACGCGCTCGCCTGGTGCGTGCGCATCGTCGCCGAGCGCCAGGAGGAATGGCTGAAGGACCTGCGGGGCGCCCTCACGCACGTCGAGAAGGTGCGAGAGGAAGGACCGACTTCCTAGCCGCGACGTCTACTCGGCGCTGAGGCCCATCCGGTACAGCTTGCGCCCTCGCACCTGGTCGTAGAGCACGACCTCCTCGACGCCGTTCTCGTAGAGATCGCGCCAGGACGTCCCGATCCACACCTCGGCCGCGTCGGGATCGGGGAAGTGAGGCGAGCGGCCGACCTCTTGCCCCGACTGATCCAGATACGCCCACGCGAACATCATGGCCTCCGGATCGCGAGGATCATGTTCACGGCCCTGCTCACCCACACGTGCTCCCCCGCTTGGAGGTCGTCGGGGATAGATTCCGCCCCCAACCGGGCGGTCTCAAGCACCCCGTCTGGATACGCGACGGTGACGTCCGCGTAGCGCGCACCGTGCACATCGAGCAGGCGCACCTCGCGGATCGTTCCCTCGCGTTCGCCGAGCACGATCGAGCAGGCTACCAGCGGTGATGGGCCTTCGCGTGCCTGAAGGGCGCAACCGCACCGCCCGCCCCGTCTCGGTCCGCTCAAGGAGCTCCCGGGGAGGGTCGAGGACAAAGATGAGATGTCCACGCGGCCCCGCCGGCGTCTCCTCGCCGTGCTCGCATGCCTGACCGTCGTGCTGTTCCCGCAGCCGGCCTCCTCGAACTACGCGGGCTCGGCGGCGCGTTCCGGCGAGGCCGGGTCCGGACCTCAAACATGGAGGACGTACGGTCCCTCCGCACCGGCCGGCGTGCATTGGGACGATGTGAACCGGAAGCACTGGGCGCGTTCGGCGATCGATCATGTCGCGGGCATCAACGACTGGATGCGCGACTACCGGCAACTCGAGGACGGCGTCTATCCGTTCAAGCCCGACGATCTGGAAACCCGAAGGCTGTTCGCGCGGTCACTGTATCGGGCGTTCGGCGCCGCCTTCGAAGTGGACCCGGCCGTCACGTTCAACGATCTCCCGGACACGGATCGCTTCTTCCGCTTCGCCAACGTCGCAGTCGCACGGGGGTGGATCGAGGCTGCCGATGGAAACTTCCTGCCGACCGAGCCGGTCACGACCGCCGTGGTGCACCGGGCGCTCGTCCTCGCGCTCGGTCTGGAGGACCTCGCGGCGGGCGCGGACGCGCTCCATATGCGGGACGGGACGAAGATCCCCACGCCGGCCGGCTTCGGGACGCTGCTGATCGGCATGCGGCTCGGCCTTCGCTACAACCACGGCGACGAGTCCCTCGACGTCGGTCCGGACGATCCGCTCTCGCGAGCGGAGGTCGCATGGTCGCTCTATCGCGCGACCACGGCACCCTCGTGGGTCCGCGCCGCTCTGGCCGGCTACGCGACGATCGAGCTCCCGAACCTCTCGGATCGGATGCAGCAGGTCGTCGCCTGGGGGGTTCGGTACGTCGGCCATCCGTACCTCTGGGGCGGCGACTGGGCTCAGGCCACCCCGTCCGGGTACTGCTGCGGATGGCAGCCGCGGGGCGGATTCGACTGCTCGGGGATGACCTGGTGGCTGATGAAGAAGGCGAGTGCCGGCTGGGACAACTCCCCGCCACGGGAGTACGCGGGGTGGAACCTCCCCGAGCGGAGCTCGGCCGCGATGGCGTCGGCCGGAACAAGGGTCCGATGGCCGGACATCCGGCCCGGCGACCTCCTCTTCTACGACGGCGACGACGACGGGACCGTCGATCACGTCGACACGTACATCGGGAACGGCTGGGTCATCGACTCCGGCAGCAGCAGCGCCGGAGTCACGATCACCTACGTCTTCGGCAACTGGTACGAGGATCACTTCGTCCACGGCCGCCGCCTCACCTCGTAGCGACGCGTCCGGATCTACGCGTTGAGCTCACGGTCGAGCGCTTCGCGTTCGGCTTCGTTCAGCGGCCGCGACCGGCCGGCCTGTGGATCCATTGCGACGATGACCGACTCCGCGACCGCCGAGATCGTCCCGTCCTGCTTGAGGATCTCCTCGCGGGTGCGGACACTCGAGCGCCCGAACGAGTCGAGCCCGCACCGGACCAGCACGACGCCGTCCTCCTGCTTGACCTCCTGCTTGAAGTCGATCGCAACCCGGGCGAGCACGAAGTCCCAGGTGTCCGTGACCTTCCCGAGGACCTCCTGGACCCACGCGTCGCGGGCCTCCTCCAGGTAGTTGAGGTAGACCGCGTTGTTGACGTGCCCGTAGGCGTCCATGTCTCGCCAACGGAGCTCGACGCGGCGCTCGAGCATCAGTCCTCGATCCGGTCGACCTGCAGGCCCTGGTCCACGAGCCACACGATCGCGTCGGCGATCCGGTCCTCGTCGCCTTGGACCTCGAGGATGACCCAACCGCCGCTCTCCTCGAGGTTCGCTCGCCGGATGTTCGTGACGAGCCCGAAGTCGGTCCCGAGCCGGTGCATCACCGGCACCGACAGCAGGCGTTCGGGGAACGTGAGATGCAGCCGCGCCTTCGCCACGCCGGCGATTGTGCCACGCCGCAGCCCGGGCCTCGCTAGGGCGGTGATCGGAGCTGACTCGGCCGTGGCTTGGTAGCTGACTCGGCGGTCGTACTGGGTGGCTGACTCGACTGTGGCTCTCGGTGGCCGACCACCAGTTGCTCAACCACATGGGCCTCAAGAAGCGAGTGACAGCGAGCGTTAGGCCCCTCGCACGCAGAAGGGGGGTCCCGAAACGGGAGCCCCCCTTCGAAGTGCGAAGAACAAGTGCGATAGATCAGAAGTCCATGTCACCGCCGCCCGGCATCGCCGGCGCCTTGTCCTTCTCGGGCTTCTCGGCCACCACGGCCTCGGTCGTGAGGAACAGGGCCGCGATCGAAGCGGCGTTCTGTAGCGCCGATCGGGTGACCTTCGTGGGGTCGATGATACCCGCCTTGTACATGTCCACATACTCTTCCGTGGCCGCATCCAGACCCCAGCCCTGGTCGAGCCCGCGGACCTTCTCGATCACCACACCGCCTTCGAGACCGGCGTTGTGGGCGATCTGCTTGATGGGTTCCTCGAGAGCCCGGCGAACGATCACCGCGCCGGTGAGCTCGTCGCCGGTCAGATCGACCTTGTCGAGCGCGGCCTGCGCGTTCAGCAGCGCGACGCCGCCGCCCGGCACGACGCCCTCTTCGACCGCTGCCTTCGTCGACTGCACGGCGTCCTCGATCCGATGCTTCTTCTCCTTCAGCTCGACCTCGGTGGCCGCGCCGACCTTGATGACGGCGACGCCGCCGGCAAGACGGGCGAGGCGCTCCTGGAGCTTCTCGCGGTCGTAGTCGGAGTCGGTCTTGTCGATCTCGGCCTTGATCTGGTTGATCCGGCCCTTGATCTCGTCTTCCTTGCCGCCGCCCTCGACGATCGTCGTGTCGTCCTTGGTGACGACGACCTTGCGAGCGGTGCCCAGGAGGTCCAGGGTCGCGTTCTCGAGCTTCAGACCGACCTCCTCGGAGATGACCGTTCCGCCCGCGAGGATCGCGATGTCCTGGAGCATCGCCTTCCGGCGGTCTCCGAACCCGGGCGCCTTCACGGCGACCGAGCGGAACGTGCCGCGGATCTTATTCACGACGAGGGTGGCCAGGGCTTCGCCCTCGACGTCCTCGGCGATGATCAGCAGGGGCTTCCCGCTCTGCATGACCTTCTCCAGCACCGGCAGGAGGTCCTTCACCGCGGAGATCTTCGCGTTCGCGATGAGGATGTACGGCTCGTCGAGACTCGACTCCATCCGCTCCGGGTCGGTCACGAAGTACGGCGAGATATAGCCCTTGTCGAATCGCATGCCCTCGACGAACTCGAGCTCCATGCCGAAGGTGTTCGACTCCTCAACGGTGATCACACCGTCCTTGCCGACCTTGTCCACCGCCTCGGCGATCATCTCGCCGATCTCGGGGTCGGCTGCGGAGATCGCACCGACGTGGGCGATGTCTTCCTTGGACTCGACCTCCTTGGACTGGTGCTTGATGTTCTCGACCGCGAGCTCCACCGCGCGCTCGATGCCGCGCTTGATCTCCATCGGGTTCGCGCCTGCCGCGACGTTGCGCAGGCCTTCCTTGACGATCGCCTGCGCGAGGACCGTGGCCGTCGTCGTGCCGTCGCCGGCGACGTCGTCGGTCTTCTTCGCGACCTCCTTGACGAGCTCGGCGCCGATCTTCTCGATCGGCTCCTCGAGCTCGATCTCCTTGGCGATCGAGACGCCGTCGTTCGTGATCGTCGGGGCGCCCCACTTCTTCTCGAGCACCACGTTGCGGCCCTTGGGCCCGAGCGTGATCTTCACGGCATTGGCGAGCATGTCCATGCCGCGCTCGAGGGCCCGCCGTGCCTCCTCGTCGTACGAGATGATCTTGGGTGCCATCCGCATGTCCTCCTTAGCCTTGTGGCCTCGCGGCCTTGTGAGGCTCCGCTTCCTACGTCTCTCGGCTCGCGACTGCTAGCACTCGGAGCCGAGGAGTGCTAAGCCATCGTAGCGACGGAGCGGGGCATCTGGCAAGGGGCCGCGGCCCGGCCGGTCGGAGACTCGGCCCTTCAGGAGATCCGGCCGGAGCAGTTCCGCGACAGCTCGACCGAGACCTGGAGGTCGCCGGAGTCGGCGTCGAAGGCGTCGAGGGCGGGCCCTCCGTTCGCGACGTCGTTGCCCTCGACCCCGTCCTCCGTAGCGATGCAGAAATCCTGGCCCCGGCCGCCCTGCACGATGTCCGAACCCGCGTCGCCGCTCACGGCGTCGCGCCCGCGCCCACCCTCGACATGGTCGATCCCCGGACCTCCGAGGACGAGATCGGCGCCCCGACCGCCATCCAGATCGTCCTCACCCCGACCGCCGTCGATCCGGTCGTTCCCGCGACCCCCGAAGATCACGTCGTCGCCCCCCAGCCCCACGATCGCGTCGTCCCCGTTCAGCCCGCAGATGATGTCGTCGTCGGGCGTACCCCGCAGGACGTCGTTGTCGTTCGTCCCCACGATGGTGCACTCCACGTCGGACTCGGCGATCGGCACGATGGGTGGTGGAGGCGTCGCCGACGGCGGTTCGATGCCCGGACCAGAAAGGGGACCGGGGATACCGAGGCCGTCGGACGTGCACGCGGGGATCAGGACCGCTGCAGACACCAGGAGCGTGGCGACCCGTACGGCTCGGCCGGCCGTCACTCTTCGGTGCCCGCCCCGGAGTCGACCATCGTGTGGATCTGCTCGACCACCTCGGCATTGGCCAGAGTGGTCACGTCGCCGAGCGTACGCCCCTGCGCGACGTCACGGAGCAAGCGCCGCATGATCTTTCCCGAGCGGGTCTTCGGAAGATCGTTCGTGAAGATGATCCCGTGCGGCCGGGCGATCTTGCCGATCTTCGTGGAGACGTGCTCGCGCAATTCCGTTGCCACCTCATCCGTCCCCTCGAACCCCGACTTCAGGGTGACGAAGGCGACGATGGCCTCGCCGACGAGGTCGTCGGGGCGTGAGACGACCGCAGCCTCCGCGACCTTCTGGTTGTCGACGAGCGCGCTTTCGATCTCATACGTCGACAGGCGGTGACCCGCGACGTTCATCACGTCGTCGATCCGGCCGAGGAGCCAGTAGTAGCCGTCTTCATCGCGTTTCGCGCCGTCGCCGGCGACGTACGTCTCCGGACCGTACTTCCCGAAGTAGGTCTGCACGTACCGGTCCGGGTCGCCCCAGATGGTGCGCGCGATCGCCGGCCAAGGCCGCTTCAGCACCAGGTAGCCGCCTCCCCCCAGACCCACGGTTCGGCCGTTCTCGTCGACCACGTCCGCCTCGATGCCCGGGAACGGGAAGGTCGCCGATCCGGGCTTCAGCGGCGTGATCCCCGGAAGCGGCGTGATCAAGATCGCGCCGGTCTCCGTCTGCCACCAGGTGTCGACGACCGGGCAACGCTCGCCCCCGATGTGACGCCAGTACCAGACCCACGCCTCTGGGTTGATGGGCTCGCCGACGCTTCCGAGCAGCCGGAGCGAGGACAGGTCGTGCTTCTCCGGGTACTCGGGGCCCCACCGCATGAAGGCTCGGATCGCCGTCGGGGCCGTGTAGAGGATCGTGGCTCCGTACTTCTCCGCGATCTGCCACAGGCGGTCCTTGTCGGGCCAGTCCGGCGCCCCCTCGTAGATGATCCCCGTCGTGTGGTTCGCGAGCGGCCCGTACACGATGTAGGAGTGGCCGGTGACCCATCCGATATCGGCCGCGCACCAGTACACGTCATCCTGCTGGATGTCGAAGATCATGCGATGCGTGGCAGCGACCTGCGTGAGGTAGCCGCCCGTCGCGTGAGCGATGCCTTTCGGCTTGCCGGTCGTCCCGCTCGTGTAGAGCAGGTACAGCAGGTCCTCGGCGTCCATCTCCTCCGGTTCGCACTCGGGCTGCTGATCGGCGAGCAGTTCGTGGTACCACTGGTCGCGACCCGGCGTGAACGGGTGGTCGCCCCCGGTACGCCGAACGGTGACGACGTGCTCGATCGAGGGGCAACCCTTCACCGCGTCGTCGGCGTTGACCTTGAGGGGCACGACCTGACCTCGACGATATCCACCGTCGGCGGTGACCAGAACCTTGGCTTCTGCATCGTTGATGCGATCTCGCAGAGCCTCGGCGGAGAAGCCACCGAACACGACCGAGTGCGGGGCCCCGATCCGCGCGCATGCGAGCATCGCCACCGGGAGCTCGGGCACCATGCCGAGGTAGATCGCCACGCGGTCGCCCTTGCGGACACCGAGAACCTTCAGGGCGTTCGCGAACCGGCAGACCTCATCGAGCAGCTCCTTGTAGGTGATCGTGCGCTCCTCGCCCGGCTCGCCCTCCCAGTGATAGGCGACCTTGTCCCCCCCACCCGCCTCGACGTGGCGGTCGAGGCAGTTGTAGGAGGCGTTGAGCTTGCCGCCGACGAACCACTTCACCCACGGCGGCGTCCACTCCATCACCCGGTCCCAGCGCTTGAACCACTGGAGGCGCTCCGCCTGGTCCGCCCAGAACCCCTCAGGGTCGGCCTCGGCGCGGTCGTAGACCGAACGGTCTTGGACCAAGGCACGCGCCCGGAACGCCTCAGGTGGATCGAAAACCCGGTCCTCGGAGAGCAGCGCGGCGATGTCCTGTTGGTCCTCCGACATGGCGTTTAGACCCCCTGGTGTACGGGCATCCGGAGCACGCATCGTACGGCCGGCGACCCGAACGGGGCCAGCCTGGACGGGCCGAGCGGGAGAGGAAGAGCCCACCGGGGCGGAGTCCCTCGAGGCGGGTGCTTGCATCCGTGCCTGGGAGGGGCCAGCATCGTGCCTAAGAGGCCGCGATGGCGGCCTCGAGGCCTGCCCCAGCCCCGGCAGGGGTGGCGGGAGGGCCAAACGGGGAAGGAGGGCCCACGTGGCCATGTACGAGGCGTACTGCGTGAAGTGCCGAGCCAAGCGTGAGTTCGAGGGCTCGGTCGTCGAGCTCAAGAACGGTCGGAAGGCTGCTCAGGGCACGTGCCCGGTCTGCGGCACGAAGGTCATGCGCATCCTGGGCAAGAGCGCGACCTAGGAACCCGGCCCAGCCGGCCGCCCGACCCGCGGGCGGTTCGGCTCCGGCCTCCTCGCCTCGGCGAGCGCACAAGCCCTCCCGGTTCAGCTGAGCCGTGACAGGAGCTGTTCCGCCGTGAACACCGCCGAGCCGGAGCTCCGCTGGTGCCGTTCGGCCAAACCGGCCACTGTCGTCTCCTCGAACACCCCTTGGATCGCGCGAGCCACGTCGCCCCAGAAGCCCTGGAGGCCGCAGCGCGAGTCGGCGAAGCAGGTGTGATCGGTGGGCTCGAGACAGAACATCGGATAGAGCTGGCCCTCGATCGCGTCCGCGATCTGCGCCACGGTGATCTCGGCCGGGTCGCGCGCGAGCCGGCACCCGCCACCGGCGCCGCGGAAGCTCTCCACGAGTCCGGCCTTGTGCAGCGCACCGAGCTGCTGCTCGAGGAAACGCAGCGGGATCTGCTGCGCGTGCGCGATCTCGCGCGCCGGCACGAGCCCTCCCCCGTCACGTCGGAGCGAGAGCTCGATCATCGCGCGGATGCCGTACTCGAGCTTCTGGGAGATCTTCAGCATGGGAACGAACCTCGAGGCCAGGGTAGGCACGGTCTCCTGGGGTGTCAACGAGTGATGCTCGGAGACGGGCGACCCAAGCGCGGCAACGGGCGGCGGGTTGCACATGACCGGCGGCTAGACTTCGCCTCGTGCTCCCGGCCGTGCCCCCCCGATCCACCCCTCTGATCGTCGCCTCCAACCGCGGACCGGTCACGTTCGAGCGCGGGAACGATGGGACGGTCGAACCGCATCGCGGCGCCGGGGGACTCGTGACGGCGCTCATCGGTGCGCTCCAGGACGCGGGTGGGCTCTGGGTCGCCGCCGCGATGTCCGACGGCGACCGGGAGATTGCCGCCGCTTCGGACGACGGGCGGATCGACATGCGTCCCTTCGGCGGATCCTACCGACTCCGATACCTGGATATCCCACCCGACGTCTACGACGGCTACTACAACGGGATCTCGAACGGGGTCCTCTGGTTCGCCCATCACTACCTCTGGGACACCGTCCACTCACCGGCGTTCGGCGACGAGGTGGACGAAGCCTGGGCGCAGTACGTCGAGGTGAATCGCCGGTTCGCGCAGTGCCTTGCGGAGGAGGGCGAACGAGCCGGAGGGGAGCCCGCCTATCTCGTGCAGGACTATCACCTGGCGCTCGTCCCCCGATTCCTGCGCGAGCTCCGCCCGCAGGCTATGATCGCGCACTTCTCGCACACCTCCATGGCGGGTCCTACGTACTTCCGCATGCTGCCGACCGACATCCGCCAGCAGCTACTTCAGGGCATGCTCGGCGCGGACGTCCTCGGGTTCCATTCCCCGGCCTGGTCGGAAAACTTCATGCTCTCCGCCCGGCAGCTCTCCGGCACGCGCGTCGATCTCGCGCGTTCCCGGATCCACGCCGAGGGTCGGGACGTCGCCGTTCGGATCCACCCGATCTCGGTCGACGGCCGGGCGATGCGCGAGAGCGCCTCGACGACCGAGGTCCGCGACCTCCGCCGGGAGCTCAGCCGCTGGCGCGGCGAGGCGCGACTGATCCTGCGTGTCGACCGGCTCGAGCTCACGAAGAACATCATCCGAGGCTTCCGCGCCTACGAGCTGCTGCTGAAGCACGATCCATCGTGGCGTGGGCGGGTGCGGTTCCTCGCGTTGCTCTCCCCGTCACGGATGCACGTGCCCGAGTACCAGGAGTACGCGGAGGAGAGCCTTGCGGAAGCCGAGCGGATCAACAACGAGCTCGGGGAGGACGAGTGGTCACCGATCGACGTCCGGTTGCGCGAGGACTACTTGGGCGCGCTCGCCGCGTACGGGCTCTACGACGTCCTGTTCGTGAACCCGGTGATCGACGGGATGAACCTCGTGGCGATGGAGGGGCCGTTGCTGAACCGGCACCAAGGGGTCCTCGTGCTGTCGCGCAACGCGGGAGCGTTCGGGCGGCTCGGCCGCTACGCCGTAGGCGTCAACCCATTCGACCTTGACGAGATGCGCGACGCGCTCCGAACAGCGCTCGAGATGCCGATGGACGAGCGCACGCGGCGGGCCCGAGGCCTGTCCCGGCTGGTGCTCTCGAACCCTCCCGCTCGCTGGGTTGGGTCCCAGCTCGACGACCTCGAACGGGCGCGAAGACGGTCGGAGCTTCGCGCGGCAGCCGGCCCTCAGACGAGCTGACGCAAGAGCGCGACGAGCCGGGCAGGCCCATCGACCGCCTCATCGGCCGCGTCCAGGAGCGCAGATGGTGTCTCGGGACCGCGGACGGCGACCTTCACCGTACGGACCCCCTCTCGAGCCAGGCGATCGAGCGCGGCGAACGCGTCGAGATCGGCGTGATCGTCTCCGGCGTAGAGCACGGCCTGCAGCGCGTGCTCGCCAGCGAGCCGTTCGACGGCTCCACCCTTCAACGGACGATCGGGAGGGACGAGCTCGAGCACCATCTTGCCCTCGATCAGGCGGAGTCCGCCTTCGGTCGCGACCGGCTGCAGCGCAACGAGGAGCGCGGCACGTGCCGCCACCGAGTCGGAAGCCTGCCGGTAGTGGACGGCGATCGACGAACCCTTGTCCTCGACCCAGGCCTGAGGAATTACCGACGAGGCCGACCGCACAAGCGGCGCAACGGCCGCGACGAGCTCGGGCGCTCCGAGTTCGGACTCGAGCCCATAGAGGCCGAAGTAGCGAAGGTGCGGTACGTCCAGGAGCACGGACACCTCCTCGGAGCGCCGTCCGGTGAGGATGCCGACCAGCCGGTATCGCTCGGCGAGCGAGGCGAGGACCTCGCGGGCGCCGTCGACGGGGCGAGCGAGCTCCGGGCGGGCGACGATCTCGGACAGCGATCCGTCGAAGTCCAACAGGATCCCGGCGGAAGAAGCGTCCTCCCGGAGCGCCTGGAGATCAGGCGACGAGATCGGCGTAGTCGTTACCGAGGTAGATCGCGACCTGGACCGAACGATCGACGTCGGAGCCGGCTTGGAGCTTGGCCACCCGCACGTCGTCCAGGTCCCCGAAGAAGTCGTTCGCCAGGAACTCCGCCTCGACCTTGTCGTCGGCGGAGCGGTAGTAGATCGTCGTGACGTCGACCGTCGCAGGAGCGTCGGCGACCGGCTGAGCCTCTTCATAGCCGTACTGGTCGATGAGCGCCGTTAGCGTGTCGCCGGCGAGTCCGCTCACGCCCGCCCCGTTGAATACGGCGATCCTCGTCCCGGCGACCGTCGGGCTCGGCACCGGGTCCGGAGAGGTGGTCTCGCTCGGCGACGGTGAAGGCGATTCGGAGACGACGGGGCCGCCGTCCGGAACCGCGCCGGAGCCACCGCCCTGCGCCTCGGGGAACGCCTGGTTGATCAGCAGGACGCCGCCTACCGCAAGGACAACGATGATCGCGAACCTGAGTGTGCTCGCAGCCACGGAGAGGTAATAGCTCCTGTTCGTCGGGGGTTCGTGCTGGCCCATCCTACCCGCGAGCGCCGGATCGCCCAAGCCGCTCGACCAGGCGCACGCGCCTGCGGGCGTCGCGGAGGCGGCGGAGGCGGCGGACCAGGACCGGGTCGTACGCGAGGGCATCGGGCGAATCGACCGCTCGGACCAGGAGCTGGTGGTAACGGGTAGGCGTCAGGCCCCACCGCTCGCGGATCTCGCGCGCCTTCGAGCGTCCGCCTCGCGGCCGGGAGCGCTCGAAGTCAAGCAGCTCACTCGTCAGCGGGTCGGGCGATCTGGAGACCGATCTGGACACGGCGCCGCCGATCACACCCACGCAACCAGAGTAGCAACGGGCTCCGACGCGCCGGGTGCTCAGCTGGTCAGGGCTCGGATCTGCCGCACCGCGACCGTGAGGGAAGCGAGGTCGCTGGCCTCCTCGAGCGCGAGGCCTCGCATGAATCGACGCAGCCGCTTGGCGGCATCGCCGTTTCGGGTCATCAGCGCTTCCACGGCCTCGTCGGCCGTTCCGCCCTCGGACTGTTCGAGCGCCAGCTCGGCCAGCCGGCGTCGTGCGGTAAGCAGGTCGTCTTCGACGGCCTGCACCGCCCACCGATGCCACCGCGTTCCCGTCGGGACCTCGGCGAGCCGGCCTTCGAGCCAGTCGATGAACGCGACGTCGCCGACGAGGAAGAACGTGCGCGCGACCTCCTCGACGAACCGGCCCTTCTCGGCTGCGACGCTCACGACGTTCGGACCGTGCACCAGGAACGGCAGGATCACGTGGCGCCTCGCGAGGTCCTCGGGAACCCCGCGGTCCATGAGGCTCCAAGCCTCTCGCTCCCGCTGCTGCCGCCACGACTCCGGCGCGGCGGCCGAGACGGCATCAGCGAAGCGACGGAACAGCTCCTGGTGCGCCTCGATGGCCCGGCCGAGCTGGCCGGGTGCGTTCTGGAGGTACCAGCGAGCGGTCACCTCGACCAGCCGGTCCACGGCGGCCATCAGTTCGTCCAACAGCGCGGGCGTGAGCGACCCGACGAGGGACTCGATCGCATCCCAGCGGGCGACAGCGCCGGTGACGTCGCGCGCGATGCGGTAGGCCCGAACGACGTCTCCGGCCTCGGCGCCCGTTTCGGACACGAGACGGGAAACGAACGTGATCCCCTGGGAGTTGACGACGTCGTTCGCGACGATCGTCGCGATGAGCTCGCGGCGCAGAGGGTGCTCGGGTAAGAGGTCGCCGAACCGTTCCACGACCTCCTTCGGGAAGTACGCCCGAAGGTCTTGCTCCAGATACTTCGAGTCCGGAAGCGCCGACCCGAGCAGCGCGCTGATCAGGCTCATCTTCGCGTACGCGAGGAGGACGGCGAGCTCGGGGTGCGTCATGCCGCGACCCGCACGACGGCGCTCGGCCATCTCCTCCCCCGACGGGAGTCCCTCGAGCCCCCGATCCAGGAGTCCCCGCGCCTCCAGGGACTGCGTCAGGTCCTCGTAGGCCTCCATGCGATGGGGCGACTGCTCGCTTTCCTGGGACAGGATCTGCGCCTGCAGGAAGTTGTCGTACAGGACGTGACCGACGACGTCCTGTACGACCTGTTGCAGCAGGACGTTCCGCTCCGCGAGCGCGAGCTCGCCACGTTGCACCGCAAGGCCGAGGAGGATCTTCAGGTTCACCTCGTGGTCGGAGCAGTCGACCCCGCCGGAGTTGTCGATGAAGTCGGTGTTGATCCGACCCCCGCCGAGCGCGTACTCCACCCTCCCACGCTGCGTGAAGCCGAGGTTCCCTCCCTCGGCCACCACCCGCGCACGCAGCTCATCGCCGTTCACGCGGAGGGTGTCGTTGACCCGGTCGCCGGCCTCCGCGTTCGTCTCGGTGGAGGCCTTGACGTAGGTCCCGATGCCGCCGTTGTAGAGCAGGTCGGCCGGCGCTCGCAGGATCGCCGAGATCAACCCGTCGGGTGTGAGCTCCTCCGCCTCGATCCCGAGCGCCAACCGCGTCTCGGGCGAGATCGGGATCGACTTAGCGGTGCGCGGCCACACGCCGCCACCGGGCGAGATCTTCGATCGATCGTAGTCGTCCCAGCTCGAGCCGGCCAGCTCGAACAGGCGACGCCGCTCGGCGTACCCGGTCGCCGGGCTCGGTGCCGGGTCGACGAAGACGTGCCGGTGATCGAACGCGGCGACGAGGCAGACCTGCTCGGACTGCAGCATCCCGTTGCCGAAGACGTCTCCCGACATGTCGCCGATGCCCACGACGGTGACGGGCTCGTTCTGGACGTCGGTGCCGATCTCGCGGAAGTGCCGCTTCACGGACTCCCATGCACCGCGCGCCGTGATCGCCAGCTTCTTGTGGTCGTAGCCGGCCGAGCCTCCCGACGCGAAGGCGTCTCCGAGCCAGTACCCGTGCTCGGCGGCGACCGCGTTCGCCGTGTCGGAGTACGAGGCGGTCCCCTTGTCGGCCGCGACGACGAGATACGGGTCGTCCTCGTCGTGCACGACCACGTGCTCGGGATGCACCACGCGAGCGTCGAGCAGGTTGTCGGTGACGTCGAGCATCCCGTGCATGAACGTGGAATACGCCCGCGTCACCTCCTCTTTCAACGCTTTCGGATCGGCGATCTGGCGCTTCAGCACGAAGCCGCCCTTGGAGCCGGTCGGGACGATCACCGCGTTCTTGACCATCTGGGCCTTCATCAGGCCGAGGACCTCCGTGCGGTAGTCCTGCCGCCGTTCGGACCACCGGATCCCGCCGCGGGCGACCTTGCCGCCGCGCAGGTGCACCGCCTCCATCTCGGTCGAGTAGACGAAGATCTCGTACAAGGGGGTCGGCCTCGGCATCTCGGGCACCGAGGCCGAGCGGAACTTGAAGGACAGCGAGGTGCGGCCGGGCTTGTAGGCGTTGGTGCGAACGGTGGCGTCGATCACGCCGAGCGCGTTGCGAAGGATCCGGTCCTGCTCGAGTGACTTCACGGCGTCGAGGTCCGCGAGGATCTCGGACCGGATGGCGTCAAGGACTTCCAGGTCGCGCGGGCCGGATGGGTCGAACTTCGTCTCGAACAGGCGGATCAGCGCCGCCGCGATGTGCGGGTGCGCGGCGAACGCGTCGTTCTTGTACTCGACCGGGAAGCTGGCGTTCACCCGATGGTGGTACTTGCGGTACGCCCGCAGGATCTGGACCTGGCGCCAGTCGAGGCCGGCGGTCACGACGAGGCGGTTCAGGGAATCGGATTCGCTCTGCCCCTTCCAGACCGAGACGATGGCGTCGGCGATCCGGTCTCCGACCTCCTCAACGTCGAGCGCTCGCTGGTCCGCACCGAGGACGCCGAAGTCGTGAAGATGGCGGTCGTCGTCGCCGAGCAGGTGCGTCGGCCACTCCTCGATCACGCGCAGGCCGAGCGCCTCGAGCGTGGGGACGAAGTCCGACAGCTGGATCTTGCCGCCGACCTTGTAGAGCCGGACGCGCGTGAGCGTCTCTCCATCCTGGGTCTGGTTGCCGAGGCCGACGACGAAGGTGTTGTCGCCGCGCTCGAGCTCCTCGAAACGAAGGATGTCCTCGACCGCCAGGTCCACGCTCGTCGAGGTCTTGTAGTAGTCGGGGAAACGATGCGCCCACCGGTCGAACAGGACATGCGCGCCCGTGTCGCCGTGGAGCTCGACGAGGCGCTTGAGCAGCCGGTCGTCCCAGGTCCGCGCGATCTCGACGACCTCCCGCTCGAGCTCGCCGAACGGGACGTCGGGGATCTCGCCGATCGCGACGTGCACGGCGTAATGCAGCTGCGCGAGCCCGCTCTCCCCGAATCGAAGGTGCTCGTCGATCGAGGACCCCTTGAAGCGGCGAACGAACAAGTCTCGCAGCCGCTGGCCGACCTCGGGGTTGTAGCGATCGCGCGGAAGGGCCACGAGCAGCGAGACGCTCCGGCCGTAGAGGTCTCGCCGGACGAACATGCGCACCTGCTGCTGCTCCTGCAGGTGGAGCAGGCCCATCACCTGCTGGCGGAGCTCCGTGGTCGATGCGGCGAACAGTTCGTCCTTGGGGAAGCTCTCGAAGATCGAGACGACGGCCTTGTAGTCGTGCGATCCCTCGAACAGGTCTTCGGCTTCGACGATCTGGCGGAGCTTGCGGTTGAGCAGCGGCGTCTTGCTTGTCGGCTCCATGTAGGCCTTCGAGGTGAACAGACCGACCATCCGCGCCTCGCCGACGATCCGTCCGTCGGGTGAGACCCGCCGCACGCCGATGTAATCCATCCTCGCCCGGCGGTGCACGGTCGAGGGCCGGTTCGTCTTCGAGTAGATCAGCAGGTCGCCGCCCTCGATCCGGCCTCGGAGGTTCGGTTCGATCGTGGAGAGGGGCACGGGCTCCCCGTAGGCGGACCATCCGGTCTTCGAAAGGATGCCGAGGGCGCTGTCCTGCGCGGTCGCGAGCGCGCGGCCCTCGGGCAGATCGACGAGCTCGTACTCGCGATACCCGAGGAAGACGAAGTTGAGATCGAGCAGCCATCCGAGGAATGCCACCGTCTCCTCGACCTCGTCCTGTCCGTACAGCGTTCCGCCCGCCTTGGCGATCTCGATCATCCCTTTCACGGCGTCCTTCATCGCATCGAAATCGCGGACCGCCAGGTGGACGTCGCCGAGGATGCGACGGATCGAGGACTCGAGGTCCGCCATCTCCGATCCCAGGAGCCGGCGGTCGATCTCGAAATGCATGACGGACTCGTGGCTCCTGGCCTCGCGGACGTGCAGGACTTGCTCGATCCGCCCGTCCGGGCCGCGCTCGGTCCCGATGACCGGGTGGATCATCCGGCGGAAGCCGAGGCCGCGCGCGTCGAGCTCCTCGTTCACCGAGTCGAAGAGGAACGGGGCGTCGAACGTGTTCGTCTCGAGAACGGTGCCGATGGTTTCGTACCCGTCCTCGGCCCGGGACGGGCTGAACACCCGGACGGCGACCTCGTCCCGGCGACGGCCGTCCGCGAGCCGGAAAGCCCCCAGCACGAGTCCCAGGAGCTCGTCGGGCCCCAGGTCGGCGAGGTCGGCGGGCGAGAGGCGCCGCGTGAAGGCGTTCGCGAAGGCGGCGACGGCATCGGCCTGCTCGGCGGGCACCTGGGACGGGATGCGCTCGACCAGCTGATCGAGCAGGGTCCTCTGTTCCCGCGCGGCTTCATCCGTCGCGCTCACGGCTCCATCGTACCTGCGAGCGGGAACCGCTCTCCGACCTGCGGCTTTATCCCGGGACCGGATCGGCCGAGTGAGAAGATGGTGACCTCTACTCCGGGGCACCCCATGGCCGAGATGGCACACGAAGACACGGGATCCTTCGCAGAGCGCCGGGAGCTGCGCTCCGTCGCGCAGCTCCGGTTCCTGCACACCCTGGCCCTGCGCCTGAACGCGCTCGACGACGTCTCGGCGATCGGCCAGGCGATCACCGGTGAGCTCAAGACACTGATCGACTACCACAACTGCCGCATCTATCTGCTACAGCCCGATGGCGAGACGCTCTTCCCGGTCGAGTTCCGCGGCTCGCTGGGCGAGTACCACGGCGAGACCTACGAGGAGCTGGTCACGAAGATGGGCGAGGGCTTCACCGGCCGGGCCGCGGAAACCGGCCAGACCTACTACGCGCCAGACGCGCTGCGCGACGACGTCGGCGTTCAGATCGAGGGGACCTCCGAGATCGAGGAGTCCATCCTCTGCGTTCCGATGAAGGTCGGCGATCACGTGACCGGCGTGATCGTGCTGTCGAACCTCGGGATCGACCAGTTCGAGGAGGACGACGTACGCCTGCTCGAGGTCCTTGCGTCGCATGCGGCCGTGGCCTTCGAGAACGCGCGCCTGCTGCAACAGGAGCGCGAAGCCGCCGAGACGGCATCGGCCCTGCTCGGGCTGTCCCAGGCGTTAGCGGGAGCCCACGACACGACGACGGTGCTCGACCGCGCCGTCGCAGCACTTCCGCTCATGATCGACGCAGCCGTCGTCGCGGCCTACGTCCACGATCGCGAGGCGGGGGTGTTCCGCGCCGTGGCGCAGCGAGGGATCGCGCTCGAGCGTGCCGCGTTGGTTCCCGATATCCCCTCCGATGTCGCCACCCCGTTGTTCGCGTCCCTCACCGAGCCCTTCGTGATCCCGGCAGAGAACGTGGCGACCATCCCCACCGAGCTCTGGGGCGTCGAAGGTCCGAGAGCGACGCTCGTCATCCCACTCGGCCGAAGGCCCGATGCGTTCGCGGTCATCGTCGCCGTGGCGCTCGACGCGACGTCGACCTTCGGTGATCGCGAGATCGCCCTCGGCCACGGGATCGGCGACATCGTGTCCCTGGCGCTCGGGAGCGCGAAGCGCGTCCACGAGCTCGAGCGCTTCCACGAGCTCGTCGAGAGCATCGACGCGATCTTCTGGGAGGCAGATCCGGAGACCTTCGCCTTCACGTTCCTGTCCCGCCGGGCCGCGCTCGTCCTCGGCGCTCCCGACGACCCGAGCGCGGCGCCGAGCGCGTGGGGCGAGCACGTCCATGGGAGAGACCGCGCCGCGGCGATCGCCGCGCTCCGAAGCCGCCTCGCCACACCCGGCGACGACGTGAGCCTCGAGTACCGGGCGCTCGGAAACGAAGAGGAGCAGCTGTGGCTCCGCGACACCGTCCACGTCGGCACCGACGCACGCGGGGAACGCCAGCTCCGAGGGATGATCGTCGACATCACCGAGCGCAAGCGGGCGGAGCAGGCGCTCAAGCGGAGCGAGCAGAAGTACTCGGAGGCCTTCCGGCGCGAACGGGATGCCACCCAGCAGCTGCGGGCCCTCGACGACATGAAGAACACGTTCCTGGAGGCGGTCTCGCACGACCTGCGCACGCCGCTCACCTCGATCCTGGGCTCGGCGCTCACCCTGGAGCAGGCCGGCCTGGAGATCCCGCGGGATGACGCGCTCGATCTGCTGCGGCGGATCGCGGCCAACGCTCGCAAGCTCGAGCGCCTGCTCTCGGACCTGCTCGACCTGGACCGGCTCCAGCGAGGGATCGTTTCGCCGCAGCTCCGACCGACCGACGTGGGAGCCCTCGTGGCGCAGTCCGTGCAGGAGTCCGAGCTGCTCGGCGGCCGGCAGATCGAGCTCTCGACCGTGGGACTCATCGTCAACGTCGATGCCGCCAAGGTGGAGCGCATCGTCGAGAACCTGCTCGCGAACGCCGCACGACACACACCTGCGGGGACGCCGCTCTGGGTCCGCGTGATCGGAGAGCCAGGGGGCGGGGTCCTCATCGCGGTGGACGATGCCGGTCCGGGAGTTCCCGACGGCATGAAGGACGCGGTGTTCGAAGCGTTCCGTCAGGGCGACGGCGGTCCGAACCCCTCACCGGGCGTCGGCGTCGGCCTGTCCCTCGTGGCACGCTTCGCCGAGCTCCACGGCGGACGCGCGTGGGTCGAGGACCGGCCCGGCGGGGGCGCCTCGTTCCGCGTCTACCTTCCCGACGCATCCTGACGAACGGCGCCTCCTGCCCCGCGCGCGGTTGCCTGTCCGCTCGGCGAACCGGTAGCGTGGCCGCGCTTCGCCCGAAGCCCGGATATGCCCGACGAACTCGACGAAACCACGATGCCCGACGACGCTCCCGGGGACGATCCCGGACCGACGAGAACCGCCGACCACCCCGCTGCCTCGCCGCAGGTCGCCACCGCGGGTGCGGGTGGACGTGACTGGGTCGCGGTCG
>JBBDWS010000106.1:16777-19212 GCA_040902755.1 Actinomycetota bacterium | reverse complement strand
CTGGCTTGGCAGGCCGGAGCTCGGTCGCCGTTGTCTCGGTGACTAGGCCGTTGAGTCGGTGACAGGAGACAGAGCAGCCAGATCTCCCGCCTCCGATGGAACCGGCGCCAGGGTGGCGGACCCGTCCAGCATCCCCAGCGACCGTGCGATCTCCGGCACCGCGTTCCCGAGCGCCATCGCCTGCTCGCTCGTCTGGATCCGGACACCGCGCGCCGTGAGGACGTTGAAGAACTCCTCCATCAACGCCCGGTCGTCGCCGAGCAGCGAGGCCTCGGAGACGGTCAGTGCGCGCGCCAGCCGTTCGAGCGTCTGGATCGACGGGGCGACGTGCCCGTTCTCGTAGCGTGAAAGGCGTGCCTTGGGGATCCCTGAGATCTCTTCAAGGTCCGATTGCGAGAACCCCGCTTTGATCCGGGTCTCGCGCAGGCGCTGCCCGAACGTTCGTTCGTCGTCCTTCATATCCCGGCTAGCCCCCTTGTCGTTGCTCCCCGAATCTACCCGGCGTTCACTGAGGGTGCAAAACGAAGGTCGGGGCTCATGCCCCGCCCCTGCAAGATCGAAACCTTCGGCCTACTTGATCTCGACGCTCGCTCCCGCGGCTTCGAGCTTCTCCTTGGCCTGGTCGGCGGCTTCCTTCGTTACCCGCTCGAGCACCGCATTCGGCGCACCGTCGACCAGATCCTTCGCCTCCTTGAGGCCGAGGCTGGTGAGAGCACGGACCTCCTTGATGACCTGGATCTTCTTGTCACCGGCGCCCGTGAGGACCACGTCGAACTCGGTCTGCTCCTCGGCCTCCTCGGCGCCCGCACCCGCGCCCGCGGCGCCCGGCATCATCATCGGAGCGGCCGCCGCCGCCTGCACGTCGAAGGTCTCCTCGAACTTCTTGATGAAGTCCGAGAGCTCGAGCAGCGTCATCTCCTTGAACCGCTCGAGCAGGTCGTCTGCACTGATCTTCGCCATCACTCCTCCTTATTCCCCTGGCTCGTCCACTGGTTCATCTACTGACTCGTCCACCGATTCCTCTGATGGTGCGTCCGGCTCTTCGCCCGGAACCTCGCTCTCGGCCGGCTCGGCCGTGTCGGCCTCGGGGCCGGTCTCGGCGGCCGGTGCCTCTTCGGCCGGGGCCTCTGCTGAGGCCTCGGGGGCCGCAGCCTCGGGGGCCGGCGGCTCGTCCGACGGCAGCTTCTCCCGGTAGGCCTCGAGGACGCCGAGGAACCGGCTCTGCAAGGCCTGGAACATCGACGCCGCGCGGGTCATCTCGGACTTCAACATCCCGGCGATCTTGGAAAGCATCACGTCGCGCGGATCCAGCGTCGCGAGCGCCTGGGCCTCGGCCGGCCCGAGCACCTTGCCCTCCATGTACGCGCCCTTGAGGACGAGCGCCGGGTACTTCTTCGAGGCGTCGACGACCTTCTTGGCCACCGCGACGACGTCTCCGCTGACGAACGCGACGGCGGTCGGGCCTTCCAGGAGCGCCTTCAGCTCCTCGATCCCCGCCTCTCCCGCGGCACGCTGCATCAGCGTGTTCTTCACCACCGAGAACCGGGCCTGGTCCGACAGCGACCGGCGGAGCTCCGTCGCGTCGTGGACCGTGAGGCCTCGGTACTCGGTCAGGAGCAGGGCCTCAGCGCTCTCGATCCGGCCCTTGAGGGCCTCGACCTTCGCGATCTTCTCAGCGTTTGGCATCGCGCCTCCACGGAAACGAAAACACGCCCCCGCAGACACGCGGAGGCGTGCGTGTGCACGTCCCTCGCCTCGGCAGGTACCGGCGTGGCCGGATCATGCGGCGCCCCTGCGGTCTGCGGCTCGAGCAAGGGTACCGGCGGGCTCGTGCCCGCGACAACGGACGATCAGCCGGGAGTCGGCTCCTTGGCCGCCAGGATCTCGCGGTACAAGCCGGCGATCCTGTCCGCCATCGCCACAGGGGAGAAAGCCATCTCGGCGTGATGACGCCCGGCCTCGCCCATGCGCCTGGAGAGCGCCCGATCGCCGATGAGTCGCGAGATCTCTCGGGCCAGGGCCGCTGCGTCGCCCGGCGGCGTGATCAGCCCGGTCTCGCCGTGCACCACGGCCTCGGCAACGCCGCCCACGCCGGTCGCGACGACCGGCGTTCCGGAGGCAGCCGCCTCGATCAGCGAGAACGGGGTGCCTTCGTTGAGCGAGGTCAAGACGACGACGTCCAAGGCCGCGTACAGCCGAGGCAGCGAGAGCACCCAGCCGGTGAACCGCACGCGATCCCCGAGTGCTCGCTTGGCCTCGCCCTCGAGGGTCGCCCGAAGTTCGCCGTCACCGGCCACGACGAACACCGTCTCCGGATGCTCGGCGAGAACGGCGCGCGCGGCTTCGAAGAAGAGGGGGTGGTTCTTGATGGGGACCAGGCGTCCGACGATGCCGACCACCGGCACATCGAGCGGGATGCCGAGCGACCGGCGTGC
>JBBDWS010000106.1:5026-16677 GCA_040902755.1 Actinomycetota bacterium | reverse complement strand
GCAGATCGTCTCGATTGGCGGGCGAGACCGCGATCAGCGCGTCCGTGTGCCGGGCGAGGTAGCGCTCGGCGCGAATCAGGGCTGCGTTCAGTGGCCGCGAGAAGTAGCCCTCGAGAACGTGTCCATGGAACGTGTGTACGACGGCAGGGATGCCCGCCCGCCGTGCGGCGGTTCGGCCGAGCGCGCCGGCTTTCGCCATGTGCGTATGGACGACCTCCGGCCGGTGCTCCCTCATCAGCCGCGTCAGTTGCCGGACCGCTCGAAGGTCCGCCGTCGGGTCGATCCGTCGACGAAGCGCCGGGAGCCGGACCGCGTCCTCGTCATCCCTAGGGAGCAGCTCGCCTTCGCGTGATCCGGTCGAGCCGTAGACGAGTAACGGCTCGAACCCTCGATCGCGCATGAGCGGCATGAGCGTCTGAAGATGCCTGGCGGGACCGCCGACATTCATCCTCGTGACGACGTACAGAACGCGTACCGGCTCGGGCACGGCCGGAGCGTAGTCCCCGCATCCGTGCTCGACTAGGATTGATCACGGCCCCCAGACCGGAAAGGCAGTCGCGCGTGCGCTTCCTGATCACAGGTGGGGCCGGATTCATCGGGTCCCATCTCGCAGACCGGCTCTTGGCGCGGGGCGACGAGGTCGTCGCGCTCGATGACCTCTCGACCGGCTCGGCCACCAACATCGCCCACCTGGAGGGGGAGCCTGCCTTCTCGCTCATGCGCGGCACGATCCTGGACCATCCGCTCGTGTCCGGACTGGTCGCCAAGGCGGACGTCGTCGTTCACCTCGCCGCGGCGGTCGGGGTCAAGCTGATCGTGGATCATCCTCTCGAGTCGCTGATCACGAACATCCGCGGAACCGAGATCGTCCTGGACACCGCGGCGCGGTGGGAGCGGAAGATCTTGCTCACCTCCACGTCGGAGATCTACGGGAAGAACGCGAGCGGCCCGCTCTCCGAAGACGCGGACCGGATCCTCGGTTCCCCGTTCAAGGCTCGGTGGTCCTACAGCACGGCGAAGGCGGTCGACGAGATCCTCGCGCGCGCGTACTGGCGCGACCGAGGCGTCCCCGCGATCGTGGCCCGTCTGTTCAACTGTGTGGGACCGAGGCAGACCGGTGACTTCGGGATGGTCGTGCCGCGTTTCGCGCGGCAGGCGCTCACCGGGGCGGACCTGACGGTCTTCGGCGATGGCGAGCAACGCCGCTGCTTCTGCCACGTCCTCGACACCGTGGACGCGCTGATGGCGCTGCTGGACAACCCCGAGGCGGTCGGGGATGTCTACAACGTCGGAGCGACGCTCGAGCTGACGATGAACCAGCTGGCAGAGCGGATCATCGCGGCTTCGGGCTCCTCGTCCGAGATCGTCCACATCCCGTACGACGAAGCGTACGAGGAGGGCTTCGAGGATATGGAGCGGCGGGTGCCGGACATCTCGAAGATCCGTGCGCTCACGGGCTGGGAGCCCAGACTCGGCCTGGAGCGGATCCTCACGGATGTCCTCGAGAGCGAGCGGCACGCCGTCGCCTCCGCCGACCCCGCGCCGTGAGCGGGTTCGACGCCCTGGTCGTCTACGGGTTCGCGTTCCTGCTCCCGCTCGCGGCGACGCTCCTGTTCACGCCGGTCGCCGCCGGAGTCGCGCGCCGACTCGGACTCATCGATCGTCCGAACACGCAGAAGCTGCCCATCGAGGTCACGCCGTACCTGGGGGGCGTTGCGGTGGCGGTGGGCCTCGTCGTCGCCAGCTTCGTGATCGGTTCGACGGTGAGGCAGGCCGCCGTGGTGGCGGCGTGTGCCCTGGTGATCCTCCTGCTTGGTCTGGTCGACGACCTGCGGGGTCTCGGTCCCACGGTGCGTGTCTCGGTCGAGGCGTCGCTGGCCGTCGTGCTGTGGTTCGAGGGTGTGCGCGCCGGTTTCTTCGGGATCCCCGCGCTCGACCTGGCCCTGACGGTCTTGTGGATCGTCGCCATCACGAACGCGCTGAACCTGCTCGACAACATGGACGGACTGGCCTCGGGCGTGACGGCGCTCGCGAGCCTCGCGTACTTCGCCATCGCGGTATCACAAGGCGACTACCTGGTCGCCTCGTTCGCTGCGGCGCTCGCCGGTGCCAGCCTTGGGTTCCTCCGCCACAACTTCCCGCCGGCCCGAATCTTCCTCGGCGACGCCGGGTCCCTGTTGCTCGGGTTCCTGCTTGCCGTGCTGGGACTCATGCTCGACCTCGACGTGCCCAACGACGTCCTCCGGATCGGCGTGCAGGCGTTAATCCTGGGCGTTCCGGTGTTCGACACCACGTTCGTCGTGGTCTCCAGGCTCCGGGGCGGCCGTCCACTGCTACTCGGTGGGAAGGATCACTCGTCGCACCGGCTCGCGGCGTTCGGCCTCTCGGGCCGACAGGTCGCCCTCGCGACCTATGCGGCCCAGCTGGTGTGCTCGAGCATCGCCGTCGCATGGGTCGCCGATGCATCGGCCGCCATCCCCGTCACGATCGCCTGGATCGCCTTCGGTCTCGCCGCTGGGTCCGCGTTCGCCCTGAGTCAGCGGCGCCGTCGCGCAAGAACGTCGCGGTAGACGTCCTCGGTCTCCTGAACGACGCGATCCCACGTGAATCCGCGGGTCCGTTCAGCCGCCGACCGAGCCATCCGGTCCCGGAGGTCGTGATCGGTCAGCAGGGTGGCCAAGCGGGAGGCGAGCTCTACGGGGTCATGTCCGGTGAGGAACCCGTCGAGACCGTCCCTAACCAGCTCGGCCACACCGCCGACCCGAGTGGCGACGACCGGTCGGCCCTGCGCCATCGCCTCGAGCAAGGCATTGGGGAAGCCCTCGACGTCGGACGTGAGGGCGACGACGTGACTGGAGCCGACGATCGCTCGGGCGTCGGGAACCTGGCCGGCGAACGTCACGCGTTCGCGGAGCCCGAGCTCCTGCGCGAGGCGTTCCAAACGCCGGCGCTCCACACCGTCGCCCGCGAGGGTCGCTCGAGCCTCCGGGACCGACTCGCCGAGGAGGCGGAACGCCCGCAGGAACAGGTCGATCCGCTTGTACGGATGGTGGTTCGCGATCACGGCTACGCGCGGAGCGCTGCCGGCGGGCATCGGCAGGATCGGGAACTCCGTCGGATCGATCGCGTTGTAGATCACCCGGGTCGGTGGTGTCCACCGATCGTCGCGCACCGCGGCATCGGCCCAGTAGCGGGTGTTGCTGATCAAGACGTCCGACCGGCGATGCCCCAGGCCCTCCAGCAGCTTGTACGCAGCGTTGTTGAAACCCAGGTTGGGACCTCGACGGGAGGCCACCACGGGCACCGACCTCGGCGTGACGGTCGCGAGGAGCTCGGATAGTCCGAGATGCGCGTGGACCAAGTCGAACCCCCCCGTGTGCACGACCTCACGAAGCCGGCACGCGGTTCGCAGCGTCGTGAACGCCCTCGACGGGAACCGCGAGATGATGCCGAGCCACACCGGCGGGTTCGGTAACCGCTCCGCGAGCGGGCCTGAGTCATCGAAGACCGCGACCACGTGACGAGATGGGTCGCCGGAGCGCTCGATGAAGCGGACGAGCTGCATCTCGGTTCCGCCTACCTCGAGGCTCGCGATCACGTGCAGGACGCGTGGATACCCGACGCCGGGCCACGGGTCGGTGACTGACATCGCCGCCAAGGCTACAGTCGCGCGCGACGGAGCCTAAGGAGTTCGACACCGATGACGAGCTGGACGCAACGACCGTGGCTGGCCGACCTCCTCGTCTGTCCGGCGCACGCAGTCCAGCTCTCGGCGGATGGCGACTCGATGCTCTGTAAGGAGGGCCACGCGTTCCCCGTCGTCGGGGGGATCCCCCGTTTCACGCCCAGCTCCTCGTATGCGGACAACTTCGGCTTCGAGTGGTCCACTTTCCCCCGGTTGCAGCTCGATGACGAATCCAGCCGCGAGTCCGAGGAGTCCTTCGGCCTCCGGACGGGGCTGCGTCCCGAGGACGCGAAGGGGAAACTGATCCTCGATGCCGGATGCGGGATGGGCCGGTTCGCCCACGTGGTGGCGCGATGGGGCGGGAAGGTTGTCGGAGTCGACATAAGCCAGGCGGTCGAGGCAGCCGCGGAGAACCTGGCCGGGTTCGACAACGTGGGGATCGCGCAGGCCGACCTCCGGAAGCTTCCGTTCGCGCCCGCGACGTTCGATCTCGTGTTCTCACTCGGGGTCCTGCACCACACGCCGAACACATTCGAGAGCCTGTCCCGCATCGCGACTCTCGTGAGGCCGGGCGGGGTGCTCGCCATCTGGGTGTACTCGTCAAGGCTGCGGTGGACCCTCAGCGGCGGCGAGATCCTGCGCCGGCTCACGCGCCGGATGGAAGCGGACAAGCTCCTGAGAACCGTCCGAACGGTGGCCCCGCGGGCCTACGCCATCAAGCAGCGCCTGCCGAGGCTCGCTCCCTTGGTCGACCTGGCACTCCCCACCTCCAGCCATCCGCATCCCGAGTGGCGCATCCTGGACACGTTCGACTGGTATTCCCCGCGATACCAATGGAAGCACTCGTACCCCGAGGTCGAAGCGTGGTTCCGGCGACTCGGGTTCGAACGGATCGAGCGCCAGCGGTTCCCGGTGTCGGTCCGGGGCCGCAGGCCGGTGGATCCCTCGCCTGCCGGCGCTGCCTAGCGCGCGGACCGTTCGAGCTCGGCCAGCATCGAATGGCCCACGATCCCGCGGCGGCCGTACTTGCCGTTGGCGAGCGTTCGCCGAAACCCGCGTGGACCGACGGCGACCCTCATCCAAGCGCGCGCAGGGAGTCCACCCTCGTCCGCACCGAGGAGCTTGAGAAGGCGGCTGGACCGCGCGGCGGCGAGCCGTGCATGGGACAGGTCCGGGTCCTCGAAGTGCGTGGAGACGAGACGCAGGTCGAGGCGCGCTGCCAGCTCCTCCAGCTGGTGGGGACCCCAGCGAGCGAGGTGGTGCGGAGGACAATCGAGCGGCTCGTCGTCGCGCCGGCCGAAGCGATCTCGGTTCGGCAGCGAGAGGAACAGTCGTCCTCCTGGACGTAGGAGCGAGCGCATCGCGCACGCCGCCGAGATCGGCTCCGCAAGATGCTCGAGGGTGTGGAAGGAGCAGACGACGTCGAAGGCAGCGCCCTCCCGACGAGCGAACTCCTCGAAGGTGGACGACGAACCCTCGAATCCCCCGTCGGTGAGCGTGCGGATCGCCTCGGTGTTGTGATCGACGCCGACAGCGCGAGCTGCGCGCGTTGCCGCCAACCGAACGAACGCTCCCTCCCCGCACCCCATGTCGGCGACGGCCATCCCCGGCTCGATGCGGGGCAACACGATCTGGAACTCCCATCGGTCGGTGTGGTACGGCGTGTTCGCCATCAGCTGCTCGTAGAAGTCGGCGTCTCCCGCGACGGCCCCGGGGAAGTGCTCCAGACCGCATCTGGCACAGCGAACGAGCCCGGCCTCCGGGCCCGGCTGGTGGCGAGCGACGACGTCGTCTGAGAGCGCTGCGTGCCACTGCGAACGAAGGCCTTCCCAAATCACCGTGTACGGGATCGACGTCACCCGGATGGCGTCCGTCGCGCCGCAGAGCGGGCACGCTTCGGCCGCCAGACCCGACTCCTGCCGCCCGAGGTCCCGTTCCCGAACGGCTGGGCGCGGGTCGAGACCGGCGATCAGCCGGAGCAGATCGTCTCGATGAGGCACGAGCTCGCCCCACCCGACGACGTCCCGGCGCCGCGTCGCGAGCACGTAGCCGGCACCGAGCACGAGGTAGGTAGCGGTGGACGCGATCGCGGCGCCGACCACGCCGACGGTCCTCAGCGCTACCACCGTCAGCACCACGTTCACCCCGAGGGCCCCTGCGTTCATCGCCGCCGCAAGGCCCATCCGGCCCTCCTTTGTCACGATCGCGTAGAGCGGCCGCTGGGCGGCGATCGCGACGACCCCAGGCAGCAGCCATCGGACCGGCCACGTCGCGTCCGCGAAGGCGTCTCCGAACGCGACCCGGATGCCGTACGGGGCGAGGAGCCACGTCACGCAGCACAGCGCTCCCGCCGCGACGAGGCTCAGCCGTGCGGTCGCGTATCCGAGACGACGCTCGTCACCGCCGGCCGCATGGACCTGATGCGGGACCAGCGATGCCGCGAACGGATCGGTCACCAGCCACAGGAGCTCGGCGATGACGACGGCGATCGCGTAGATCCCGAGGGCGCGGAAGCCGAGCACCCCTTGCACCAGGACTTGGTCGACGCGGAGCACGAGGAAGGCGAACACGGTCGCCAATTGAGCGCGGAGGCCGAAGGAGACGGCGCGTGCAAGCAGGGCAGGATCGGGCTTGATCCCCGCGACACCGCTCCGCATGCCGAGCCGCAGGACGAGCACCCATGTCGCTCCGCACGTGACCCAGGTGAGCGCGAGCACGCGGAACGGGGTGAGATCGCCGACCACGGCAAGCAGCAGGACGGCTGCTCCGTTCGCGAGCGTCCCCGCTACCGTGGCCCACGCGGCCGCAGCGAACATCCCTTCGATCTGCAGGACGCTCGTCCAGTAGAAGACCATGAGCAGCAGCGGGAGCTGCGTCATCGCGATCACGATCCACGAGACCGGCAGCCCTGCGGCGAACCCGCGACCCGCGATCGTCCCGATCGCTGCGACGACGATCCAGGCGAGGGCCGACACGATCAATGCCCCGGCCGTTCCGACGGCCCACAGGCGCCGGAGCGGCACGCCGCTCCCCGCGAGGTACAAGTTCGACCCCTCGAGCCCGACATGGCTGAACGCCATCACGATGCCGAGGAACGCGACCGGCAACGCGTACAAGCCCCGTCCTGTGGGCCCGAGGGCCCGTGCGATCACGATGCTGACCACGAGCCCCGCGCCCGCGGCGAGGATCCTCAGGCCCGCGACCCGCACGCCGGTTCGGGAGGTGTCCTCGAGCGCGAGTAGCAGTCGTTCTTCTTCGGCCATCGTCAGACCGATCGCGCCTGGGCCCACCCAGCCAGGGCGAGCAGATTCCAAACTTTCCATCGGTCGTCGTCGCTCCCGCGAAGGACCGCGGCAACCATCGGCCGGATCCGTTCAGGACGGATCCACTGACCGAGGGGGCTACCGTCCGAGAGCAAGAGCTCTTGGACGAGCGGACGCAGCTCGGTGCGGAGCCACGAGCCGAGCGGCACCCCGAAACCCATCTTCGGCCGCGTGAGGACCTCCGTCGGCAGGACCTTCCGATATGCATACCGGACGAGCGCCTTTCCCTCGCCGTCATCGAACAGCAGCGACTCGGGGAGCGTGGCGGCGTACGCGGCCAGTTCGTGGTCGAGGAGGGGGGATCGGGCTTCCAGCGACGAGGACATCGTTGCTCGGTCCATCTTCACGAGCAGGTCGTGCGGCAGGTAGGTGGACTGGTCGATCCAGGAAAGTGTGCTCACCCGCTGGGGGGCGTTTTCCCACAACCCATCCAGGGCCTGCTCCGGGGCGGTCGGGTCGATCCCATCCAGCGCCTCGGGACGGAGCAGGGCGCGGACCTGGGCCGGTGGGAAATGGAAGAGCGCGTTTCGATAGCCCGACCACGGGTCTCGCACCCAGCGGCTTCCGCTGGAGAGCCGCGGTATCCGAAAGCTCTTCCCGGCAGCGGCCGCGGCGATCGAGGCCGGCCACGCCAGAGGCCCGAGTCGGCGGTGCATCCGCTCCGCCTGTCGGTACGACGCGTACCGCGTGTAGCCCCCGAAGAGCTCGTCGCCCCCGTCGCCGGTCAAGACCACCGTGACATGCTCGCTGGCGGCCTTCGCGACGGCGAGCGTTGCGAGCGCCGACGAGTCGGCGAACGGCTCGTCGTAGGCCCTGGTGAGCTCCTCGAACAGCGTGACCGGATCGTCGTCGGCGACCAGCTCGTGGTGCTGGGTGCCGAACCGATCGGCGACCATCCGCGCATACGAGGTCTCGTCGAACTCCTTCCGCTTAAACCCCACCGAGAACGTCGCCGGCGCGGTGCCGTTCGTCGCCAACTCGGCCACCACCACCGACGAGTCCAGTCCCCCCGAGAGGAAGACCCCGAGCGGCACCTCGCTCTCCAGGCGCACCGTGACAGCCTCGTGGACGAGCTGCCGCAGATGCTCTGCCGCCTCATCACGGTCGATCTCGGCGTTCGCGACGCGCTCGGGGGGAGACCAGTATCGGCGAACCTCGAGCCTGCCCTTCCGCCACTGGGCCACATGCCCGGGGGGGAGCTTCTGCACTCCGGTCCAGGCCGAAAGCGGGGCCGGGACGTACTGCAGCACGAGGTAGTGAGCGATCGCTTCGAGGTTCACCGCGGGCGTCGACGGGAGCAGCGGACGCAGCGCATCCAGCGTCGAGGCGAAGGCCAAGCCGTCGCCGAGTTCGGCGAAGCACAATGGCTTCTTGCCGAACCGGTCGCGCGCGAGCAGGGCGGTGCGCTCGAGCCGATCGACGACCACGAACGAGAACATGCCGCGCAGTCGCTCGACCATCTCGGCGCCGTCGCGCGCATAGAGCCCCAGCAGCACTTCGGTATCCGAGTTCGTCCGAAACCGACCGCCGCTCCTCTCCAACTCACGGCGAAGCTCTCTGTGGTTGTAGATCTCGCCGTTGAAGACGACGACGTAGCGGTCATCCGCGGAGAACATCGGCTGCGTTCCACCGGCGCGGTCGATGATCGCCAGGCGCGTATGCGCCAAGCCAATGTCGCGGTCCTGCCAGATCGCGTCACCATCCGGCCCTCGATGTCGCATCGCCGCGCACGAATCTCGAAGTGCGTCTGCGTCGACGTCGAGGCCCAGCACCCCGGCGATCCCGCACATCGCGGTCAGTCCCCTCGGGCGGCGAACCACTCGACCGTGCGGCCCACGCCCTCGTCGATCGCCACTTCCGGGTGGTAGCCGAGAAGCGCTCGCGCGAGCGAGACATCGGCTTCCGAGCGCGCGATGTCGCCTTCGCGCGCCGGCTCGTAACGCGGGGTGGGCGACGCGCCAGCATGCTCGGCCACGAGCTCGAGCAGCCGGTTCACGGTCGTGGGTTCACGACCGCCGCCGGCGTTCAGGACGTGGCCGAAGGCGCTCTCCTGCGCATCCATCGCCAGCAGGTTGGCCTGCACGACATCGTCGATGTAGGTGAAGTCGCGCGCCTGCTCTCCGTCTCCGTATATCACCGGTGTGCCAGCGGTCAGGCAGGCCGTCGCGAACCTCGGGATGACGGCGGCGTACTCGCTCTCCGGATCTTGACCTGGCCCGTACACGTTGAAGTACCGCAGCGTGATGGTCGGCACGCCGTATGAATGCCACCAGGCACGCACGAGGGCCTCGCCGGCAAGCTTCGTCGCCGCGTAGGGCGAGCGCGGTCGCGGTTCGACGTCCTCGCGGAGCGGATAGACGTCCTGGTCCCCGTAGACCGAGGACGAGGAGGCGAACACGACCGTCGCGCGCTCCTTCCGCGCGGCAAGAAGGACGTTCAAGGTGCCCCCCACGTTCACCTCGTTGAACTCCTCCGGCTCACGGATGGATCTGGGGACGGATTTCCTCGCCGCGTGATGGAGGATCGCGCCGCACCCGTTCGCGACCTTGGTCACGGCCTCCAGGTCGCGCAGATCGGCTTCGACCAGGTCGAGCTCCGGGACGTCGGACACGTTGTCGAGCCGTCCGGCAGACAGGTCGTCGAGTCCCACGACGTCGTGACCCTCCGCGACGAGCCGGCGGCACAGGTGCGATCCAATGAATCCGGCAGCCCCGGTGACCAGGACCCTCACAGGCGCACGACGTTCCGGCGCGATCCGCGGGTCACGCCACGGGTGTCGAAGACCATGGCCGAGTTCTTGACCACCTCTTCGAAGTCGATCCCGGAGTGCGCCGTCAGAACGATCACGCAGTCCTGTTCGCCCAGGACCTTGGCGGTCAACGCCCGCGACCGAAGCCGGCGACCCGCGATCTCGATGCCCGGGACGAGCGGGTCGTGATAGGAGACCCGCGCGCCCGCGGCGGCGAGGCGCTCGAGCACCGCGACCGCGGGGGACTCGCGAACGTCGTTCACGTCGGCCTTGTAGGTCACGCCGATGCCCAGGATCCGGGAGCCACGCACCGGCTTTCCCCGGTCGTTCAGCGCCTGCGCGACCCGCTGGGCGACGAAACCCGGCATCCGTGAGTTCACTTCCTGCGCGTGCTCGACGAAGTTGAGCCTGTGTCCGGTGCGCTGCCCGACGCGCCAGGACAGGTACGAGGGGTCGATCGCGATGCAGTGGCCGCCGACGCCGGGTCCCGGCCAGAAGGCCATGAACCCGAACGGTTTCGTCGCCGCCGCGCGGATCGACTCCCACAGGTCGACGTCGAGGTCCTTGGACAGGAACGCGAGCTCGTTGACGAGTGCGATGTTCACGTGGCGGAACGTGTTCTCGATCAGCTTGGCCATCTCGGCCTCACGAGGTGACGACACGACCTCGACCTCGTGGATGAACGCCCGGTAGAACGCCGCCGCGAGATCTCCGTCGCGCTTCGTCAGACCACCGACCACCTTCGGGGTCTTCTCGATGTGGTCGAGACCACGCCCCGGGTCGATGCGCTCGGGCGAGTAGGCGAGCCCGAAGTCCCGGCCCGCCACCAGGCCCGATGTTTCCAGGATCGGGCGAAGGATCTCGTCGGTCGTCCCCGGGTAGGTGGTCGACTCGAGGATCACGAGCATGCCGCGACGCAGGTGCCCGGCGATGCTCTCGCCCGCGAGCTCGATGTGTCGAAGGTCGGGGTCATGATCCTTCAGCGGGGTTGGGACGCAGATCAGGACGACGTCGCAGTCCCCGATCGCCGCGTCGCTCGTCGAGACGCGCAGCTTCGAGCGGAGTTCGCGCAGCACGACGTCCTCGACGTCGCTGACGTAGGAGTGCGCATCGTTGATCACGGCAACGCGAGATGGGTCGACGTCGATCCCGACGCCTCGAAAGCCGGACCGCACGGCGGCGACGAGCATCGGCAAACCCACGTAGCCGAGGCCCACGACGCCGACGCATGCTTCCTTGGCACGGAGACGAGCTGCGAGATCCTTGCGCCATCTCCCCACCGGCGGGCGCTTCTCGGGCATCGCGTTCAGCATGGCATAGGAGTCCTCGGCAGCCGAGGAAGGATGCTAGAGCGCTGGTTGGCGCGCCGGGGTCAGGCGACCGTGGCGCAGATCACGAAGGCTTGAAGGCTCCAGCTCGGGTTCCCGGTGAGCTTCTCGCCCGTAACCGTCCAGACCGTATCCGAGGACGGGTACGAGGTCGTAATCCCAGCCCCGGCGCCGACGATGAGCCCGCCGCCGCCGATGGCCTTCGTTCCGACGGGGCAGGTCGCGGTCGCCGTCTTCGGAGTGGTGTTGTTGCTGGCCGTCGCGGTTCCGGCGATGCGCTGGTAGTCGCTCAGGCCCGGTGCTCCGGCGGGACCTGTGGCACCCGCGGGGCCGACGGGACCTTGAGGACCCACCGCACCCGCTGGACCGACCGGGCCTTGAGGACCAGCGACGCCGGTCGGCCCGACAGGCCCCTGCGCGCCGGGCAGCCCCGGAGCACCTGGGAGGCCGTCCAGCCCTGGAGCGCCCGTCGCGCCCGTCACACCCTGTGGGCCGACCGGACCCTGCGGACCGATCACGCCATCGGCCCCCGTTGCTCCGGTGGCGCCGTTGAGTCCGTCGGCGCC
>JBBDWS010000106.1:2632-4926 GCA_040902755.1 Actinomycetota bacterium | reverse complement strand
GTGCCATCCGCACCATCTGCCCCATCGACCCCATCAGAACCGTTCGAGCCGTCATCGCCGTCGGCGCCGTCGGTTCCGTTGACGCCATCGATCCCGTTGACACCGTCGGTTCCGTTGACGCCATCGATCCCGTCCGTGCCGTCCGTGCCGTTCGTACCGTCCACGCCGGCGGGACCCGTGGGGCCGACCGCGGGATCGTTCTGAAGGCCGGCGCCGAGAACGCCGGAGGGGAGCCGGTCGCCCGCGAGGTCCACGAGCTGCCACTCGACACGGAACTCGCCCTTCCGGCATTCGGCCGTCGGCTTGACGATGAACACCTCGCCGGTGGTGGTGGAAACGCACCCCGTCAGCCGCTGGCCCGAAGGCTCCCTGCCGGCGGCACCGGCAACCGCGATCGCCGACAGGCACAGCGTGAGCACGCCGATGCCGGTCGCCACACGGGCAGCCAATCCAGCGGGAAGCTTGAGGCGTCTCATCGGGTGACCAGGATCCTCACGATCGGCGAGAACATTCGAAGACTCACCTTTGAGGCATCGGGTTTCTACCCGGCAGGATTGAGCCCCGATTTCGGGTATTCCGTAGTCCGTGATCTGGGCTAGTCACCGGAAAGGGCCGACAGCGACCCGGCCGACCGGGGGGCTCCGGCTCTCCCCCGGGAGCGGGACGCGCCTGCCTGGTCGGGCCCGATGCGTGTCGTAGCATCGTCGCGGGAAGCTTTCCGGGCTGGGAGACGTGATCCGACAACGCCGCAGACACGAACGCGCCATTTCATCGGGGTTCGTCATCCTGCTCGTCATCGGGATGGCCGCCTGCTCGGGCAACGGCGAGCGTGAGGAGGCGGACGAGATCCTCCAACAAGGGCTCGAGGCGCAGGCTGCCGGCGACCTCGCTACAGCCGAGGACGCCTACCTGCGAGTGATCCAGCTCGACCCCCAGAACAAGTTCGCGTACTACAACCTCGGCGTGATCGAACAGAGCCGGGGCGAGCTGCCAGCGGCCGAGAGCCACTACCGAACGACCCTCGGGCTCGACCCCGACTTCGTCCCGGCCCTGTTCAACCTCGCGATCTTGAGGACCGAGCCCGGCGCCGACGAGGCCGTGACCCTGTACGAGCATCTGATCGAGTTGGATCCCTCACATGCGGCGGCGCACCTGAACCTCGGGTTCCTCCTCATCGAGCAGGGCCATGAACGCCGGGGCCAGAAGGAGCTCGACGAAGCCGTCCGCCTCGATCCCACCCTCGAGGGGCGAATCGACCCGGAGACACCGGCAGAGGCCCCGGTCTCGGAAAGCCCCAGCGCCACCCCTTAGCCGAACGGCTGGATCTCAGGCTCGAGGACCGACCCATCGATCGGGCGGCGGGCGCGCCGGCGGGCCACTCGCGAGGGCAGCAGGTGGAGCGCGAGAAACGTCACGACGCCGAGCCCGAACAGTAGGTCGTACCGCGGGAACGGCACGTACGTGAACGTCAGCTCGTGACGGCCCGGCGGAACGAGCCGTCCGACGAGGCCGGGCGCGAACATCTGCGCCTGCACGTCGCGGCCGTCGAGCGTGACGCGCCAGCGGTTGTCGAACGACGCCTTGAAAATCACCGCGGCCGGTCGCCGGAGCTCGACCGTTGCGGCCGCCGAGCCCTCCTCGAGACCCACGGACACCGCGATCACGTCACCGGGCACATCGGTCGGAAGCGTGTCGGGCGGCAGCGTCGGGCCGGGAGCCTCGAACCCACCGAAGACGATGCCCGGATGAACGCCCGCCTCCGGAAGGTCCGAGGAAAGCCAGGGGGCGATCCGAACGCCGAGGTTCGTCCGGTCCGCCTCGATCGGGGCGGCGGTGTCCACGATCTCGACCGGACCGTCGACCGCGATCTGCCAGAGCGCGTGATCTCCTCGCTCGGCCAGCAACGTGGCCTCCACCGGCGGCTCTCGGTCGGCCGGTTGGATCAGGTAGCGGACGTCGAACACGTCGTAGTGCGCCGGGTCGGTGTCGCGGAACCGGAACTCGGCCGGGGATGAGAGCGACCACGTCGGACGCGTGAACCCGACGGCGTCGACGTCCAGGTTCAGCAACATCGCGTACACGGGGACCTGCCCCACCCGGTACCGGGATCCCCAGTTCGAGCGCATGCCGGCGTAGATCCTCCCCGGCCCCGAACGCCGGGCGATGTCGACGAGCTCCACGACGTCCGCACCTTCGGTTCGGTCGAAATCCTCCTGCTCGCCGATCCATCTGGCGCCCGCGGCCGCCCATCCGGCGCGCTCGGTCCAGGCGGGTGCGAGCGCCAGCACCGCGAC
>JBBDWS010000106.1:0-2532 GCA_040902755.1 Actinomycetota bacterium | reverse complement strand
GAGCAACGCGCCCGCGCCGACCATGGCGGCCCGGCCCACCCGCCGGACCAACCGCGTCGGACGGAGGAGGACGAGCGCGCCGAGCGAGAGCAGCGCGAGGTACCCGGTGAGCAGATGCACGGCGATCGTCATCGCGATCACGAGCGCCGCCGGCGCGTACGAGCGGCCACGCTCGACGGCCCGGTATCCGAACCCCCACGCGAACGGGAGCAGCCACATCCCCCAGAGCTGCGTCCAGGTCCCGTAGCCCCGCCACGTGTAGCTCCCCCACTCGTAGCCGAGGGTCGGGGCGCTGACGACGAGGGGCGACACGAGCGCCGCCGCGGCCGAACGCCATCGCCCCAACCCCAGGACGCGGCCGCCACCGAACACCGCGACGGGCCACAGGGCCAGACCGAGATACAACGTCCACGTGTATGCGCGCTCGGAGCCGGCCGGGAGTGCGAGCAATCCCGTCACCACGTGCGGGAGGCTCTGGTAGCGGTGGAAGCGTGACGAGCCGAGCGCGAGCTCCGGGTACCAGCCGTCGAGCGGCAGGTGGCCCGAGGACCAACGCTCCTCGGCCCATCCGATCATCGAACGATGGACGGCGCCGTCGTTCAGGTTCTGGACGGGGTTGAGCTCGGCGCGCAGGACCCAGAGGTTGAACGCGACGGCGATCCCCACGATCGCCCACGGAGCCAGCCGGTGGAGCGAGGCGCGCCGCACGGCGAGACGCTACACCGTGGTCGGTTGCGTCTCGGTGTCCTTGATCCGGCTGGCGTCGATCGCGATGCCCGGTCCCATCGTCGTCGAGATCGTCAGCGTCTTGATGTACTTGCCCTTGGCCGCAGACGGCCTGGCCCGAAGGATCTCGTCCACGACGGAGAGATAGTTCTCCAAGAGCTGCTTCTCGGAGAACGACTTCTTCCCGACGATCATGTGGACGTTGCCCGTCCGATCGGTCTTGTACTCCACTTTGCCGCCCTTGATCTCCTGCACGGCCTTGCCGATGTCGTTCGTCACCGTGCCGGTCTTCGGATTCGGCATGAGCCCGCGGGGGCCGAGGACGCGACCGGCCTTGCCGACGGTGGCCATCATGTCCGGCGTCGCGACCGCCGCGTCGAAGTCGATGTTGCCCGCGATCACCTGCTCGACGAGCTCCTCGCCGCCCACGATGTCGGCTCCGGCCTCCTTGGCCTCGGTCGCCTTGGGTCCCTGCGCGAACGCGGCGACCCGGACCGACTTGCCCGATCCGTTCGGCAGCGAGACCGTTCCACGCACCATCTGGTCGGCCTTCCGCGGATCGACACCCAGGCGGAAGGCGATCTCGACGGTCTCGTCGAACTTCGCGTCCGGGAACCCCTTGAGGACGGCGATCGCCTCTTTGGGCAGGTACTCGCGCTCGGGGTCACGTGCTTCCGCGGCCTTGGCGTAGCGCTTCCCGTTGCCGCTCACGGAGCCACCTCCACACCCATGCTCCGGGCGGTGCCGGCGACGATCTTCATCGCGGCCTCGACGTCGTTCGCGTTCAGGTCCACCATCTTCTGCTCGGCGATCCGCCGCACCTGGTCCTGCGTGATCCGTCCGACCTTGTTGCGGTTGGGCTCTCCCGAGCCTTTCTCCAGACCGGTCGCCTGCTTGATCAGCTCCGCGGCCGGCGGCTGCTTCGTGATGAACGTGAACGAACGGTCCTCGTAGATCGTGAGCTCGGCCGGGATCACCTGGCCGGCGAACTGCTGCGTCTGCTCGTTGTACTGCCGGCAGAACTCCATGATGTTCACGCCGTGCTGGCCGAGCGCCGTTCCCACGGGCGGGGCCGGCGTCGCCTGACCGGCGCGGATCTGGAGCTTGACGACGGCGATGACCTTCTTCTTCGCCATCCTTCTCGTTCTCCTCCCTGCGGTTCGAACGGTCGCGGTGGCGCGACCTCCCGCGTCGTAGGGGTTTCGCCTCTCCTAGACCTTGGCCACCTGGTCGAAGGAGAGCTCGACCGGCGTCTCCCGGTCGAAGATGTTCACGAGCACTTTGAGCTTGCTCTGGTCGATGTTGATCTCGCTGATCGTGCCGTTGAAGTCCGCGAAGGGACCCGAGATGATCCGCACCACGTCGCCCTCCTCGAATCCGAGGCGGAACTGCGGCTTCACCTCTTCCTTCTTCACCGCGAGGATCTTCTCGACCTCGCGCTTGGACAGGGGCGTGGGCTTGCTGCCCGTTCCGGCGGCCACGAACCCGGTGACGCCCGGCGTGTTGCGCACCACGTACCACGAGTCGTTGTCGTAGATCATCTTCACGAGCAGGTAGCCGGGGAAGACCTTGCGCTGGACGACCTGCTTCTTGCCGCCCTTGATCTCCATCACGTCCTCCATCGGGATGTGGACGTCGAAGATCTTCTCCTCCATCTGCATGGTGTGGATCCGCGACTCGAGGTTCGTCTTCACCTTGTTCTCGTACCCGGCGTACGTGTGCACGACGTACCACTCGCCGGGTCCACGGAACGGATCGCGGACGACGGTCTCGGGCTCCTCGGCCGCCTCCGCCTCCTTCTCCTTG
>JBBDWS010000105.1:4987-19401 GCA_040902755.1 Actinomycetota bacterium | reverse complement strand
TCCGAAGGGCGGACGGCTGATGAATCTCGACATCATCGAAAAGCTCGTAGGAGTGATGGAGCGCGAGGACCTCGATGCGATCGTGCTGATGAGTCCCGAGAACTTCGCGTACGTCACAGGCTTCATCGTCCCTTCGCAACCGATCCTGCGGTGGCGACATGCCGCGGTGGTCGTGACCAGGGACGGGCGTTCGGCTCTCATTGCCGTCGACATGGAGGCGACGACGGTCCGAGATCGTGAGCCGGGCACCGAGCTTCGCGTCTGGGCCGAGTTCGAGGGCAACGCCATGCCTGTCCTCGCAGACCTGCTGCGCGACCTGGGGCTGGAGTCGTCGCGGGTCGGCATCGAGACCGGGTACATCCCGGTTCGCGATGCGGAAGAGCTTCGCGGGCTGCTCCCCTCCGCGCGGTGGGAAACGGCGGACGGCCTGCTCGACCGGATGCGGATGGTGAAGACCCCCCGCGAGCTCGACGTGCTTCGTCGCGTGAGTCGGATCACGGACTCCGCGATCCAAGAAGCATTCCTATCCGTGAAGACCGGCGACACCGAGATGGACCTCGCCGGCGCGGTGACGGCCGCCCTGTACCGACTGGGCGCCGAGCACTTCAAGCTGTTGATCGTGGCGACCGGGGACCGGAGCAGGCTCCCCAACGTGGGACCGACCGACCGCAAGCTTCGGCGTGGCGATCTGATCCGGCTGGAGGTGTTCGGCGTGCTCCAGGGCTATCACGCAGGCGTGTGCCGAACCGGCGCGGTCCAAGAACCATCGGCTGAGGCCGAGCGGATCTGGGCGAACTTCGTCGGATGTCGCGATCTCTTGTCGGAGCGGATCCGTGAAGGAGCGAGCTCGGCGCAGGTCTATCGCGACTTCCTCGTGAAGTTCAGTGAGCTCGGATACGACCCCATCAGCTTCGTCGGCCACGGGATCGGTCTCTTCCTCCACGAGGAGCCATACCTCGGAAGCGTGGGCGACTGGGTTCTGCGAGAAGGGATGGTGCTGGGGGTCGAGCCCCTCGTCTACGGGCCGGAGTTCGGCCTGCAGATGAAGGACGTCGTGGCCGTCACCACCGATGCCGCCGAGCGTCTGTCGGACGTGACCGATACGGACTCGCTGCTGATCGTCCCTTGAAGCCTCTTGGCTTGACAGATTGGTCAGACCACCCTACAAGTGCGCCATGCAGACGCTGCGGGTCGAGCGGCTTTCACAGGGCGTGGTCAATGAGCTCCTGGGCGCGATCCGTATCGGACAGTTCAAGCCCGGAGAGCGCCTTCCCTCGGAACGACAGCTCGCCGAAGAGATGGGCGTTTCGCGAGCGAGCGTGCGCGAAGGGCTCCGGATCCTTGAGCTGATGGAGACGATCGAGGTCCGGAGGGGGCGAGGCGCCGTCGTTATCGCCCCGACCCGCCGATCGAGCGGGCAACCGCTCAGACGCTGGCTGGATTCGCATCAGGGCGAGGTGGTCGAGCTGCTGGAGGTCCGGGAGGCGCTCGAGTCGGCCGCGGCCGCCCTCGCCGCCTCTCGCGAGGCGAGTGAGATCCACCCGGTCTTGGGAACGAGCGACGAACTCGACGCGATCGTGAACGCTGACGTCGAGTTCCACAAACGGGTGGCCGATCGGAGCGGGAACGACGTCCTAGCAGGATTGGTGGACGAGTTAAACGGCGTTCTGGAAGCCTCCCGCTATGCGATGTTCGCGATCCCAGGGCGTCGAGAGCGGTCGCACCGAGACCACCTGTCGATCGCACGCGCGATCAACGCGAGGAAACCCGTCGAAGCCGCTGCCGCGATGCGCCGCCACATCGCGAACACCATGAAGGAGATCGAGATGCAAGCGAGGAGATCCGGCCGATGCCCGTAGTCACCGTTCAGCTCTTCCAGGGGCGATCGCTCGATCAGAAGCGCCTCCTGACCGGAGCGATCACGAAGGCGATGGTGGAGCATGCCGGTGCGGACCTCTCGGGCCTTCACGTCGTCCTGCAGGAGATCCCTCCCGAGAACTGGGCCCGTGCCGGTGTGCTGGGGATCGACCGCGAGCCGCGCGACGACGTCGACGCGACCGCTGTCTCCAGCCTGCACCATCTGTTGTTACAGGTTTCGGACCTTGCGAGAGCCGAGGCGTTCTACGTGGACGGTCTGGGCTTCACAGTCCGCAAGCGCGAGACTCTCGGCGATGGGCGTCCGCTGATCGTGACGGATCAGGGGCTCGGGCTGACGCAAGGTGGACCCGAGCCCCCGGGTCCCGTCGAGCACATCGCCTTCCGCGTGAAAGGTGTCGAGGACTTCACGGACATGGTGGAGGCGGCGGGAGGGAAGATCGTGAAGGGACCCGGGGCGGGACCCTACGGCCTGTCGCTGTACTTCCTCGATCCCGACGGCAACAAGATCGAGTTCCACGAGTAGGACGATGAAGCTCACGACGATCGAGACGTACATCATCGACCTGCCGAAGCGGCGAGCCCACAACTGGGCCAGCAAGATGTCGACGCCGATCGGGAGTCACCTCTTCGTGAAGCTCACCGACGAAGACGGTCGGGTCGGCTGGGGCGAGTCGCCCGCGATCCCCACGTGGGGCGGCGCGCACATGCGCTATTACGGCGAGACGCCCGAGACCGCTCGGCTGTTGATCCAGGATCACCTGTGGCCTGCCGTCGAAGGGCTATCCCCGCTCGAACCGGTCGTCATCCATGAAGCCATGGACGGTGTGTTGAAAGGGAATCCCTACGCGAAGGCCGCGCTCGATATCGCCTGCTTCGATCTCGCCGGACGCGCCCTCGGTGTCCCGGTCTCGACCCTGCTCGGAGGGCGTGTTCGCGATCGGATCGCGATCTGCCATTCGCTCGGCATCATGGAGGACGAGCCCGCGCTCGAGGAGGCCGAAGCCGCCGTCGCGGAAGGGATCACAACGATCAAGGTGAAGACCGGCGTAGACGCCGAACGCGATGTGCGCCTGGTGCGAAAGGTCCGCGAGCGCGTGGGCGACAGCATTCGCCTGCGAGTGGACGCCAACGAGGGCTATCGCACCGTCAGCGAAGCGGTCCAGGTGACGCGCCGCCAGGTAGACGAAGCCGGCATCTTCCTGTGTGAGCAACCGATGGCCGGAGCCCGCGCCCTCGCAGAGGTCGCCAAACGGATCGATATCCCGGTGATGGCCGACGAATCGGCGTGGACGACCCAGGACATCATCGAGCTAGCGGCGATGGGGGCCGCGACCACGTTCTCGCTCTACGTCACGAAGCCGGGAGGGCTCCACCGCGCCAGAGAGCAGGCGACGGTCGCGGCAACTCTGGGCCTGATCTCCGACATAGGGGGCTCGATCGAGATGGGTGTGGGCAACGCCGCCAACCTGCAACTGGGCGCGGCCACCCCGATCACGACCCTGCCCAGCGTGTGCCCGGTGTCTACCCCGGCCCCGTTCGAGCACGGCGTCGCGGGCAACTACTACACGGACGACCTGATCACCGAACCGCTCCGATTCGAGGATGGGTGCCTGCTGGTCCCCGACGGGCCCGGCCTCGGAGTCGAGGTGGATCAGGCGAAGATCGAGGCATACGCACGGTGACCGATGTCGCGGTGATCGGGGCCGGCCACGGTGGGCTCGCCGCCGCGGCGGACCTGTCCCGGCGGGGCTTCCGGGTTCGTCTCCAGAACCGGAGCGAGAGTCCGATCCGAGCGGTCGTGGAAGCCGGCGGCATCCGTACCAGCGGTGCGATCGGAGACGGGCTGGCGACGATCGACCTCGCTACGACCGATCTATCGGCCGCCGTTGACGGCGCCGAGGCCGTCATCGTGGTACTCCCTGCTGTGGCACACGCCCACGTCGGACGCGCGCTCGGGGATGCGTTGGCTCCCGACGTTCCGATCGTCCTCAACCCCGGCCATATGTGCGGATCCCTGCACCTGAAGCGGGCCTTCTCGAGCGCCGGCCGGATCGGACCGCCGACCGTGGAGCTCGGCACGCTTAGCTACATCTGCCGATCGTCCGAGCCAGGAGCCGTCGACGTCTTCTTGCGGGCCAAGGGCGTCCCGGCCGCCGTTTCACCACCAGATCGCCCGGATCTGGTCGAACTCGCGCAGGAGCTGTTCCCCGGCGTCCGCCCGGTCGCCTCTCCGATCGAGGCGTGGCTCCACGACGTGAACATAGTCCTGCACCCGCCCGGGATGGTGCTGGGGTCCGCGTGGCTCGAGGCCACCTCAGGCGGGTACCTCTTCTATGCCGAGGGCATCACGCCCTCGGTCGAGCGCGTGATGTGCGCGTTGGACCTCGAACGTCGAGCAGTGGGTACCGCGTTCGGTATCGAGCTGCTCCCGCTCGCCGAGACGATGGCCACCTTCGGGTCGGCCGATTCCGCGGCGGCAGCGCGCGGAGCGCTCGGCGAGGCTGTTCGCCGCGGTCGCGCGAACAGATCGATCCGCGCTCCCGCGAGCGTGGATCATCGCTACCTGCACGAGGACGTGCCCTATGGGTTGGTGCCGATGATGGCGCTCGCCGCAGCGGGGGCCGTCGAGACACCCGTCGCAGCGGCCCTGACGGCGCTCGCCGAAGTGATGACCGGTCGGGCCTACCGCCAAGACGGGCTCACGGCATCGTTCCTGGGTCTCGAGGGACTCGACGTAGTCGGCGTGGAGCGGATGTTGCGAGACGACGGATGAGCGTGTGGAACGGGTTGAAGGTCGCGGTCCTCGGGGGTGACGCGCGTGAGACAGAGATCGCGGCACTCGCCGTCAAGGCGGGGGCGGCCGTGCGGCTGTTCGGGACGCCGGTTGTGGACGCCGGGCGCCACGCCGGGGAGGTCGCGATAACCCTGCACGATGCCCTGCGGGGCGCCCGCGTCGCGATCGGGCCCATCCCCTTCCCGGGGCCCGACGGGCGACTGTTCGCGCCCTCCTCGCCCGAACCGATCTATCTCGACGCCAGCGCCTTGAGCGCGATGGAAACCGACGCGCACGTCGTGATCGGCAAGGCGAAGGACGATCTCCTGTCGAGCGCGCGCGCAGTCGGGGTCGTCGTCCACGAGTACGAGCACGACACCGAGCTCATGCTCCTACGCGCCCCGGCGATAGCGGAGGGCGCGATCGGCGTCGCGATCGAGCGGAGCCCCGTGACGATTCACGCGTCGCCGATCGGCGTGCTCGGGTTCGGTCGCACAGCACGGGCACTCACGCGGGCTCTGCTGGGTCTCGGTGCGCGGGTGCATGTGTTCGCACGGAAAGCCGAGGCACGGGCGGAGGCATACGGGTACGGGGCGAGTGCGCACGGATTCGTCGAAGCCCCCCAGATCTTCCCGGCGCTGGAGATCGTGTTCAGCACCGTCCCCGAACCGGTGGTCGGTCGGGCCCTCCTCTCCACGCTCCAACCCGGGATGCTCATCGTGGATATGTCCGCACCGCCCCCTGGTGTCGATCACGCGGCCGCCGAGGAGCTTGGGCTCGATCTCGTCTGGGCCCGCGGCCTCGGCGCCTCGGCACCGCGAACGGTCGCAGCTTCACAATGGGTGGGGATCAGCCGGATCGTCGAGGCGGCGTTGACCTGATCGCGGTCCCGAGGTGTGCTCGTTGAAACGACCCACCTAGATTGCATACGATTCGCATGCACATGTCGCCGACCATTCTCGCGGGGATCTCCGCTTTCTGCTTCGCAGGCAGCCACGTGGCATCGAAACGGGGGGCGGAATCGACCAGCGTCGTTGCGGGGCTCCTGATCTCGCTGGCGACCGGGTGGGTCGTCCTGTTGGGCGCCACGATCCTCGACCTTCCTGAGGAGATCGGCGGCTGGGCGATCCTCGTGCTCGCGGTGAGCGGGCTCGCGGCTCCGGCGATCGGGCGTGCCGCCGCGATCGCCGGTATCGACCGCCTGGGTCCATCCATCTCCGTCCCGATCCAGGCGGGCGTCTATCCGCTCGTCGCCGTGGCCGGAGCGGCAACGATCCTCGATGAGTCGATCACGTGGACGCGGTTCGTGGGTACGGTCACGATCGTGCTCGGCATCCTGCTCCTGTCCAGAAGGACCGCTCTCGCCGACCGGTTGGCAGAAGCGCCTTCGGACCTGATGGGGCCGACGGGGGGACGTTTCGGCCGGACGGTGTCTCGAGCCGTCGTGCTCCCCGCCTTGGCGGGACTCGCATACGGAACGAGCGATCTGATCCGTAAGGAAGGAATCAACCTTCTCCCCCATCCGACGTTCGCGGCGTTCGTCGCGGTGTCCGCGGCGTTCCTCGCGTGGAGCACTGCGTCCATCGCCGTCCCCTCGGTCCGGGAACGGATCTCCACAGGGCGGGGCGCGGGTTGGTTCGTGGTCGGAGGGGCTCTTGCCTCCACCGCGATCCTGGTCCAGTTCCACGCACTCGAACGGGGGAACGTATCCCTCGTCAGCCCGATCGTGGCGGCGCAACCACTCTTCGTCTTCTTCCTCTCGGCCGTCCTGCTCCGTGGGATCGAGCGGGTGACCGCGCCGGTCCTGATAGGGGGGCTGGCCACCGTCGCCGGTGTGATTCTCGTGGCTACCTGAAAGGAGCACCTATGTGGCAGGGCATCGGCCTGAGCCTCCCGAACCGCGGTGTGCTGTTCGGAGCCACGACCGTCGATGAGCTGCTCGAGCTGCCCGAACTCGCCGAATCCTCCGGTGCGTTCAGCTCCGTTTGGGTCGGCGACGGCCTGATCGCGAAACCGAGGCTGGAGTCGATCGCGACGCTGTCGGCCATCGCGGCACGCACGCGATCGGTGAAGCTGGGCGTCTGCTGCATGGCCACCTTCCCCCTCCGCAATCCGATCCTTTTCGCCGTGCAGTGGGCATCGCTCGATGTCATCTCATCCGGTCGGTCGTTGTTGGCCGTCTGTCTCGGCGCACCGACCGCGCGCAGCGGCGTTCGCCCAGAGGCTGAGCTCGAGGCGATGGGGGTCGCGAGCGAGGAAAGGATCGGGCGATTCGTCGAGGGTATCGACGTCGTACGGAAGCTCTGGGCCGGGCCGACGACGCACGAGGGCCGCTTCTTCCACTTCTCAGACGTGGACATCCTTCCGAAGCCGGCACAGGATCCCTGTCCGATCTGGATCGCGAGCAATCCCGACCCGACCAAGCTTTCGGCGGAGTCGTACGATCGCGCGATCCGCCGCGTGGCACGGCTCGCCGACGGGTGGATCTCGACGGTCGTGGTGCCGAAGGAGTTCGGCCAACGCTGGCGAGAGATCCTCGATGCCGCTCGCGATGCGGGCCGGGATACGTCGAGCATGTCGTCGGCAGCTCACCTGATGGTGAACCTCGAGGACGATCGCGAAACCGCGCGAGCGAATGCCAAGCGGTTCCTGGACTCCTACTACTCCATGGACGTCCAACCGAAGACGCTGGATGCATGGGGGGCGTACGGCAGCCCGGCGGAGGTCGCCGAGCGGATCGGAGCGTACGTGGACGCAGGGCTGGACCTGCCGATCATCCGGTTCGCGTCTGAAGACCAGCGAGGGCAGCTCACCCGCGGGATCGAAGAGCTGCTCCCGAGGATCCAGCCGTCGTGAACGCTGCCGAGACCCACGAGCCATGGTTGAGAGAGTTCCTGCTCGAGCTGTTGCGGACATCCACGGAGGTGCCCGAAGGACAGACACAGATCCTCCCCGGAGACCCGAGGATCGTGCGGGCCGTCGACGAGGCGATCGCACCGATCGTCGAGGCGCTCGGCCCGGACGAGGTCCGGCGCCACGAGTCGGGAGACGTAGCCGCACGCTTCGGCCCCCAGGGCGACGATGGGCTACTCGTGCAGACGTACATCGTGTCCCAGCACGCCAATCTCATGGACGATCCACACGGCGCTCGCATCGTCGACGGGGCGGAGTACGGTCTCGTGCCCGGACCGTGCGCCGTTGGTCAAGGAGCCACCCAGAACAAGGGATCCATGGCATCGGCGTTCGCAGCCGTACGCGCCCGCCCCGTGGAGTTGGCCCGGCCGGTGTGGCTCGTGGTGAACACGGAGGGTATGAGCAGCCACGCCGGTTCGCGGCGGGTGCTCGACGAACTGGGCGTGCGCGCCGCGTGGGGGATCGTTGCCTTCGGCACCGACCTGCGCGTGTCGCTGGGCAATCGCGGCCGTGTCGACGTCAAGGTTACGGTGGCCGGCAGGTCCTCCCACTCCAGCCAGCCGTGGCTCGGAACGAACCCGATCGAGGGAGCTGCCGACGTGATCCGAGCCCTCCGCTCCATCCCGACCGTCGATCCACATCCAGACCTCGGGCCGCGCACGACCACGGCGTACGGGATCTCTTGTTTCCCGGTCGCCCCCCACACGATCCCCGAACGAGCGACGATCGTGGTCGACCGTCGCCTCCTCCCCGGTGGATCCGCCGAGGACGCCGTGGCGGGGATCCGAGAGCATCTGACAAGGGAGCTCCCCGACACGACGGTCGTCGTCGAACCCGGGGTATCGATGCTGCCGGCCGCAGTCGACGCTCATTCGCCCATCGTGACATCCCTCCTGGGGGGCATCGAACGGGAGACCGGGCGACCGGGCGAGACGTTCTGGAGCCTCAACGCATTCGACGCCGGATACGCCTGCGCGAAAGGCATCCCGACCCCGATGTTCGGGCCCGGGAAGCGCGGGTTCGCAGCCGGACTCACCGGCGTGGATCTCGTCCCACTGGCCGATTGTGAGATCGCAGCAGCCGTCCTCGCTCACACGATCCGGGGGTTGTGCGGCTGACGAGTCTTCGGGGTGTGTGCACCAGATCCCTAAGGTGTTCCCGCGAGCCCGAAGTCCACCAGTGTTCCGACCTCCTGACGCTCGGCGAGCTCCCATACGGTGCGGGCGGCATCGACATCCTGCGTCGCGATCCCGGACGAGTCGAACAGGATGATGACGTCGTCTCCCGGAACGATATCCACGGTCCCCGCCAACACCTCGCCGAGGTCAGCAGCGATGTCGTCCGCCGACACGGATCCGGCGCTGAGCGCTACGGAGAACTTCCCCTCGGCGCGCGACTCCTCTCTCCCGTCGGCAACCACCACGCACATCTCGATCACCTGTGGATCCACCTCGGTTCGGATGCCCATCGCGTTCACGAGCTGCCCGGCAAAGATGTGAGGCGGTTCGAGGATCGGCGTCGGCGAGTTGCTCGCCGTCACGATGATGTCCACGTCGCGAACCGCCTCATCGACCGTCGCGACGGAGGAAGCCTCGAGCCCGAGACCGCGGGCGAATCCGGCGAACGCCGCACGGCGATCGGGCGAGCGGGAGTAGACCTTGAGGGAACCCAATCCGGGCCTGGTGAGCATCATGGCCTCCAGGGAAAACCGTGCGACGACCCCCGTCCCCAGGATGCCGATCGAGGAGGCATCCGCCCGCGCGAGGGTCTCAGTGGCGAGTCCCGCGGCCGCCCCGGTGCGAACAGCGGTGAGGTAGGCGCCGTCCATCACCGCGAGCGGGAACCCACTCTCATCGTCGAGCAGCACCACGAGGGATCCGAGGTTCGTCCCGGACGGGTTGTCCGGGAACCGGGCAAGGATCTTCACACCGAGCGCCGCAGTCGAGGCGTCGTGTCCCGCCAGGATCTTGAGCCAAGCGCGCCGCGGCTCCGGGAGTCGGAGCCATGCGTTGCGCGCCACCGTCGCGTTCCCCGAGGCATGCGACACGAAGGCCCTGCGCTGCACCTCGAGCGCTGAGCTCATATCGAGGAGTGCGCGAACCTCCTCCATCCCCAAGATGCGGGTTCGCCTGCCGGCGAACGGATTCGCGGCGTCCGTCTCAACCATCGATCACGTACAGACCGGGGTCGGATCCAGAGAGCACCTCGGCACCTTTCGCCGTAACCAACACGTCCGATTCCGAACCGTAGGTCATATCCTCGTCGCGAAGGTACGCCTCGCATGAAACGACCATGCCTGGTTCAAGCACATCCTCGCTGTCGTGCCGAACGAATGGAGGCTCGCTGGACGCGAGACCGATACCGTGGCACAGATGCATATACGGCGGTCCGAGGTAGTTCGAGAACTGCTCCTCTGCGTACCCCAGCTCGCGGTAGTAGCCGACCATCAGCTCGATCACCCGTCGGTACGACGTCCCCGGCTTCAGCGCCCCGGCGATCGACCGCTCGACGATGTCGACGATGTTGCGGTGGTGTTGCCGCTGACGCTTCGATGGTTCCCCGACGATGGCCATGCGGTTGAACTCCCCCCAGTACCCGCCGATCACCGCGCCGGAGTCGACGAAGAGGAGGTCACCCGGCTCGAGCGTGTACTCCGCGAGCGGGCCGAGCATGCGGGAGGTGTGGCCGAGTGCGCGGGACTTCCCGTGCGAGACGACGAGGATCTGCCCGTAAGGAGGACGCACTGCTCCGGCCTCGATCAGCCTGGCTCCGATCAGCCTGGCCACGTCGACCTCGCTATCCCCCGGCTTCAGCTCCGCGAATCCGCCCGCCAAGGCGAGCCCGTTGATCCGGTCGGCTTCTCGGATATACGCGACCTCAGCCGGCGACTTGATCGTGCGAAGCCGCCAGATCACGGGAGCAGCGTCGACGAACGTCGCTTCGGGCAACCCCTGCTCCAGCGACCGGTACTCGAGCAACGGGATGAACAGGCGCTGGTCGAACCCCAGCTCGACCCCGATCCGCGCGGACCCCAACCCTCGCTCGCGCATCTCCGTGGCAAGCACCTCGCCGGCGAACGGCGGATCATAGGTCAGGATGTCGGTGACCCAAGATTGCGCGCGCGCGTTCTCCACATTGATGCCGTAGATCCAAAGGAAAGGCTCGCCCTCACGCGGCAGGACCATCACGTGAGGGCGCGAGTAGTTCAGCTGATAGTCGCGGGGTAGGTGGCCGGAGAGGTAGTAGTAGTTCATCCCGGCGCTGAAGTCGCCGGTGACCAAGAGCGCGTCGAGTTGGTGCTCCTTCATCAAGGTGCGAGCGCGGTCCGAGCGGCGCTCAAGCTCGTCCCGTTCGAACAGCCTCATCCCACACCCTCCTTCGATGACAGGAACCAGCGGAACCGGTCGCCGATCGTGACGGGGTCCTCCAACAGCAGTGGAACGGCGGGGTCGTTGCCCCCTTCGATCCGGGCGATCACGGCGGAGGGCCCGACCGCCGCCCGGGCCTCCGCGAGTGCAGACCTGAGTCCCGCTCCGTCGTCGACCTCTTCCGTCGGGAGACCGATGCCCCGGCACGCCGACCCGAGCGACACCACGGCACTATGTGTGGCCATCCGGTCGGCCGAAGCGTGCTCGTGATTGTCGAGCACGACCAGCGTGAGCCCAGGCGGCGCGAGGGCGTGGATCGTCGGGAGCACAGAGAAGCCCATGAACAGCGACCCGTCGCCCTCCACGGCAGCGAGCGGTCCCTTGCCTGCCAGTGCGAGACCGGCGCCCACCGCCCCAGCCAACCCCATCGAGTCGAGCAGGTAGAGGTGGGAATCGCGCCTGACGATCGAGGCGAGTTCGCGCGCGGGTGCGCCGCACGTCATCACGAGCGGACGGTCGCGGAATACCTCGTCGATGATCTCCAAAGCCTCACGTCGCTTCACGCCTGCTCTCCGATCCCAGGGTGAAGAAGGTCGAGCAGGACCACGATCGGCCGGCGTGTCACGACGGCGAGCTCGGCGGCGAAACGCGTGGTCGCTTGCCAGACGCTCCTTGGATCCGACGGCCCGAGCAGCTCCACCCGGATCCCCAACGCGCCGAGCAGGTCGGGCACCGCTTCGGAGAACGAATGGATCATCGCGTTGTACTCACCCGGTCCGCCGCGGGCGTTCGCGATGACCGGCAGGCCGATGTGATACGCCTTCGCGAAGGTTGCCAGGGCCGTGAGGGCGTTGCCGAACCCGTTGTCCTGCATCAACAGGGCGGCCTTCCGGCCCCCGAGCACCAGGCCTCCCGCGAGCCCGACGCCCTCCTCCTCGCGCGCAGCGAGGTAGCTTCGCACGCCTTGCTCCTGGAGCGGACGGACGACCGGCGCGATGTGTGACGAGGGCACGTAGGCGAAGTCTTCGATGCCCCACTCGAGGAGCCCCTCCACCACCGCGTTCGACGCCCACGTGCGGCCGCTCACGAAACAACCTCCGTGAGGCGGAGCACATCGCCGAGGGCGGCGGCGGCGGTTCCCCCCGGGTGCGAGCGTCCGCCCGTGACCACGACCTCACCGATCGCCGGACCTCGGAAGACCACGCCCTTGTCCCGCCCTCGAAGTGCCGACAGCGGATGACGGGGATCGAGGACTTCCGGCTCCACCCGCGCGGTCACTTCGTCACCGCGGCGCTGGGCCCGACCCACCAACTGCTGGAGACCATCGGCCGAAGGATCCGCTGCCTCGATCCCACTCACGGCGACCCCATCCAGGTCGAGGTCGAGGTCCAGCTCCTCCCACACGATCGAAGCCAACACGACGAGTTTCGCCGCGGTGTCCCAGCCCCCCAGGTCGATGCTCGGATCGGGCTCGGCGATCCCGGCCTCTTGCGCCGCCTTCGTGGCATCGTGCACCGACACCCCGCGTCGCATCTCATCCAGGACGAACGTGGTCGTCCCGGTCAGGACACCCTCGATGCTGTCGATGCGATCGGTGCGCGCCAGCGCGCGCGCGACGGCGGCGGCGGGAAGCGCGGCGCCCGCCGCCGCGGCGCACCCGATCCGATGCCAGCCGCCGGCGCGGGCGCGCAGCTCGGCACCGTGTCGAGCGAGGGGCGACTTGTTCGCCGTCACGACCGGCAGGCCCGCGTCGAGTCCGGCTCGAAGGATCGCGAGCGAAGGCTCGGCCGTCTCGAAGTCACAGCTCGTGAGGTCCACGACGACGTCGGGCTTGGCACGGGCGATGAGCTCCCCCGGCGTGGAGCCGACGACCCGATCCGGCGATCCGGCCGCCTTCCAGCCCGCGACGTCTGCCGCCGACAGCTCGCCCAGCACGGCGCCCCGCGAGTCGGCTGCGCACACCATGACGACGGGGGTGGCTCGTTCTTCGATCAGCTCGAGGAAGGCACGCCCCACGCCGCCGACGCCGAACAGGGCGATTCGAGCCTCAGCAGACACCTACGTACCCATCCTTGCGGCGATCGGAGGCGCCGACGTAGCGATCGTCCTCGACGAGGATGAGCTGCGCACCGCCGGCCCCGAACCGAGAGAGCTCGCTGACCTCGTGGCCGCGGCCGGCGAGCGCCTGAACGAGCTCCTGATCGAATGACGGCTCGAAGCCAACACGCCGTCCGCCGAGGGAGCGGAAGCGAGGACGATCCAGCGCCGCCTGGGGAGCGAGGCCCTCCTCGAACAACCCCCGGAGGATCTGAATCTGACCCTGTGGCTGCTGGAAGCCTCCCACCACGCCGAGGGCTCCGACGAGCGCGCCATCCCTGCCGAGCATGGCCGGGATGATCGTGTGATACGGGCGCTTGCCGGGTTCGGGACGGTTCGGATGGTCGTCATCCATCACGAACCCGGAGCCACGGTTGTGCAGCACGATGCCCGTTTCGGGCACGCCCACACCGGAGCCGAACCCCTCGTACAGGCTCTGGATGAACGAGCAGGCGTTGCCCTCGCTGTCCGCCGCGGCGACGAACACCGTGTCGGTCGCCCGGCCGGGCGGAGCATCGCCCGCGTGCAACATGTCCACCAGTGCCCGGCGGCCGTCGAGGAAGGCCCCGGACAGCAGCCGATCGACGGGAACCGCATGCACCGACGGGTCGGTCACGTGCGCCCGCGCGTCAGCGAACGCCAGCTTCACGGACTCGATCGTCGCATGCTCACGGTCGACCGGCGTATCGGGAGACAGGCCCTCGTAGATCCCGAGGGCCTCGAGCACCACGATGCCCTGTCCCGGCGGGGGCAGCTCGTAGACGTCCACCCCGCCGAACGGGGCGCGGATCGGATCCACCCACTCGGGTCCACCCCAGGATGCGAGATCTTCGGCGCTGAGCGGGCCGCCGGCGGCCTCGACCGCGGCACCGATCAGCGAGGCCGTCTGCCCGCGATAGAAGGCATCGGGTCCCTCCGCCGCGATTGCCCCCAGGACACGCGCGAGGCGGGGATTCGCGAAACGCTCTCCCGCCGCCGGGCTCCTCCCCCCTGGGAGGAAGGTCTCGCCGGCGACGGGATCGCGCCGGAGCTTGTCCACGGTCGCGCCCCATTCCTGGGCCACGATCGGGGTCACGGCGAACCCCTCTTCGGCATGCCGGATGGCAGGCCCGAGGACACGGTCTCGCGGTAGCGACCCGTACCGGTCGAGCAGCGTCCACCAGCCTGCCACTGCACCGGGCACCGTCACGCTCCACGGCCCGTGGGACGGCATCCGCACGTACCCCGCGTTCCTGAGCGCGCCGACCGTCATCCCGGCGGGTGCCGGGCCGGCAGCGGCGAGGCCAGCCGGACGTCGTTTATCCCGAGACCAGTAGAGGGCGAAGGCATCGCCTCCGATCCCGGTGGAGCGGGGGTCGACGACGCAGAGGGCGGCGGTGGGGGGG
>JBBDWS010000105.1:0-4977 GCA_040902755.1 Actinomycetota bacterium | reverse complement strand
GGCAACCGCGGCGTCAGCCGCGGTGCCGCCCGCCTCCAGCACTTCGAGTCCAGCCGACACGGCGAGGGGGTGGCTCGTAGCCACCATCCCCTCCCGTGCGGAACCTCTGCTTCCCCTTGCCGAGCCGCTCCGCGTGCTAGAGGCCTGAAGCGGCTTGGATGATCTCGTAGTCAACGATCTCGTCGCTCGCGGGATCCTCGTACTCCCCGATCTCGGTGAAGAATTCGTCCATGTCGACCCACAACTCGGGCGTGAGCGGCGCCTCTCCGGCCTTCGGGTACATCTCCTGCTCGAGGTAGAAGTCGTAGGACTGCTCGAGCCGGCTCACATCGACATCGGGAAGCAGGCTGCTCGCGAGATCCACCCATGCCTGCTTGTCCTCGTAGAACGTCGCGTACCCATCGGCGAGATCAGCGGCGAACTCCTGCAGGCGGTTCGGGTTCTGGTCGTGGAACGCCTCACTCGTGACCCAGACCGTCGAGAGCGCGTCCGAGCTCGGCCCCTCGATGTCGCCCCAGGTGCCGATGACGTTGTAGTCGCCCTCCGACTGGAGCGTGAGGACGTCGGCGAACTCAAGCGACGTGACGTCGATCTCGCCCGCGATCATCGCCGCCGTACGGTTCGGAGACTCGGGCAGGACGACCCAGTTGATCTCATCCTCGAGCGCCGGATCGAACTGTCGGACGAGAACACGCTGAAGGATCTCCGTCCCCGAGCCCGGTGCGTGATAGGCGACCCGTTTACCGGCCAGTTGGTCGAACGAGGTGATATCGGGTTGTGACACCATCACGAACTCGAATCGCCGTTGCGCCACGAAGAAGATCTTGATCGGAACGCCCGTCTGCGATGCCTTGATCGCCTCGGTCAGTCCGATGTTGCCGACGTCGACGTCGCCTCGTATCAGGCCGGCGATCACCGCACTGTCCTCGGTCAGCTCAATCACTTCCGCGCCTGCCGCCTGGATCCCGAATTGATCGGCGATGTCGTTCGGGTCAAGATCAGATGCGTAGGCGACCCGCAGCGGCTGAGTTTCATCGCCGCCGGTGCCGCCTCCGCCCCCATCGTCATCACCGCAAGCAGCTCCGAGGACGAGCACCGCCGCCAGCAGTACGAACCATCTGGCCGTTCCCCTCATGATCCCCCCCGATCCTTCCTCGCGCTCCCTCAGGAGGAGCGCTCCTGACGCCAAGGTGTCGCCAATCGCTCCAAGAGCTGGATCGCCGCCGCCATCGCGATCCCGATGATCGAGATGACGATGATGTATACGAAGACTTTGTCGGTGCGGTAGTAGTTGGCAGCCGTTTGGATCGCTCCGCCCAAGCCAGTGACCGCGAAGAGCAACTCAGCGACGACCATCCCTTTGATCGCGCGCGCCGCGCCCATCCGAAGTCCGGCGAAGATGTACGGAAGCGAGGCGAAGAACACGATCTTGCGGAACAGCTTCATCCTTCCCGCGTTGAACGAGCGTCCGACATCGATCAGCATCGGGTCGACGTTCTTCACGCCGGTGTAGGTGCTAACGAGTACCTCGAACACCGCGAACAAGAACACCACGATCACCCTGGACTGGAACCCGAGCCCGAACCAGATGATGAGCACCGGGACCAGCGCCGCGACGGGGACGACGTATGCCGCCGAGACGAACGGGTCGAGGACGCGCGCGACCGGCCGGTACCAGCCCATCAAGTACCCCAAGCCGATCCCTACGAGCGCGCAGAGACCGAAGCCGATCGCGAGCGACTCCAGGCTGTCGAGCGTCGCGCTCACGAGCTCGCCCGAGGCAAGCATCTCCCGCGTGGCATCTAGCAGCGAGGATGGTGGTGCGAGGAAGAAGTCGCCGAGTCGCCGGCCTGCGATCTCCCAAACTGCCAGCAGCGCGACCAGCAGCAATAGCTGAACTAACCGCTCCCAGCTGATGACCCCCTTGCGGATCGCGACCCGTAATGGAATCTGGATCCGCTCGACCGCGATGGCCATCTCTAACCCCCTCTACAGCATCTCGATGAGCTCACGCCGGAGCTCGATGGCGTCCTTGTGCTCGAGCAGGCTCTCCCGCGTCCGGGGCTGCTCGATCGGCACCTCCACGGTGGTTACCACCGTTCCATCCTTCATCACCACGATGCGATCCGACAGGAGAAGCGCCTCGTCGATGGAATGCGTCACGAACACCACAGTCTTCTTCTCCTGCTCCCAGATCCGGAGCAACTCCGACTGCATATGGCCGCGAGTGATCGCGTCCAGCGCGCCGAAGGGCTCGTCCATCAGGAGGACCTGAGGCTCGATCGCGAGCGCGCGGGCGATCCCGACCCGCTGTTGCATCCCGCCCGACAGCTCGGCGGGGTAATGGTCGTAGAACTCCGAGAGCCCCACACGGTCGACGTAGTGGATCGCCTGGTCGCGCCGTTGGCCCCTCGGCGTCCCGGCGAACTCGAGAGCCAGAACGACGTTGTCGACGACGCTTCGCCACGGCATGAGGCCTGGTGTCTGGAAGACGGTCGCGCGATCCGTCCCTGGGCCGGTTACTCGCTTCCCGCTCACCGAAACCTCACCAGAGGTCGGTCGCAGGAGCCCGGCTATGATCTTGAGGATCGTCGTCTTGCCGCAGCCGGACGGACCGATGAGGCAGACGAACTCCTTCGGTGCGACGTCCAAGTTGACATTCCGAAGCGCATGGGTTCGGACGATCTCGCGCGCAGTCACGCGCTCATACGTCTGGGCGAGATCGCGGATCCTGATCCCGCCGGGCTCGTTATCGTGCGACGCGAGCCGCGTTCCGCTCGCCACGGACCGGACCACGCCGACCGGCATCTGCCCAGAGGGACTTGCCACGCCTCCCCCTCGCGGGCGGTGGCGGCCCGCGGATACGGGCTCCCTTGCCTCCGCCATGCTCCGGACTGTATACAGCATGCGTGCAAAACTGTCGAGGGAAAGGCCAGACGTGACCGAAAGGAAGACGACGGGCCGGTCTCGATCTGCCGTGCCGATCGCGATAGGACTCGCGGCCGGCGTCGCGAGCGGCCTGCTGGGTGTGGGCGGCGGGATCGTCATGGTCCCGCTGCTCACTGCGTTCGGCGGCTTCGACCAGCATCGCGCTCACGCGACCTCGCTCGCGGCGATCGTCCCCATCGCGGGCGTGGGGGCGGCGACGTTCGCGATCGCGGGGGAGATCGACTACCCGGTCGCCGGCCTGCTCGCGGTCGGCAGCTTGGTGGGCGCACCACTCGGAGCTCGGTTCATGGCCCGGTCGAGCGAGGCCGCGCTCACCACGATGTTCGGCGCTCTGATGATCGCGGTGGCGGTCTACCTCCTCTGGCCGTGAGCCTCCAGCTGGCGCTCGGGATCGTCGGGGCCGGGGTGTTGGTCGGCGTTCTGTCGGCACTGTTCGGCATCGGTGGCGGGATCCTGATGGTGCCCTTCATGGTGCTCGCGCTGGGAGAGCAGCAGCACCTGGCGGAGGGCACGTCGCTGCTCGTGATCTTGCCGACGGCGGTCGCGGGCGTGCTCGCGCATCGACGACGCGGCTACGTCTCTTTTCCCACCGGGAACCTGCTGGCCCTCGGGGGGATCGGCGGGGCGTGGCTCGGCGCACTCCTCGCGCTGCGTTTGTCCGCCGACGCGCTCCAGACGGCTTTCGGGGTGCTGATGATCGTGACCGGCTTCCGCGTGATCGGCAGCGGAATCGCGAACCTCCGGCGCGAGCGAGGAGCACGGTCGCCGAGGCGGAAGGGTCGGGCCAACGGCCCGCCCGGGAACGGCCTCAGCCCACCCTGACGCGGCCGCTCTCGAATAGCTGGGCGAAGAACGCGTTCTGGGTATGTTGGCTGTGCTCGGCGGCAAGCCGGGCGGCCCGATGCCCGTCGCCGGCGGCGATCGCCACGAGGATGGCTTCATGTTCGACCCACGATGTCTCGCCCCGGATCCTGGCGACGGCGGAGAAATGCCAGCGAACGTGTTTCGCGAGGTCCGCCAAGATCCGTCGCAGCAACTCGTTGCGCGCCGCCTCGGCGATCTTCGCGTGGAACTCGGTGTTCAGGGAGCTCACACCCTTCACGTCCCCGCGCTCGAGGCTTCGCCTGCCACTCTCGATGAGCTTGCGCAGCTGCCGAAGCTCGTTCTCCTGCGCGCGCTGAGCGGCGAGCTCGGCGGCGCGCTCCTCCAGCGTCTGACGGAGCTCGAACACATCTCGGACTTCGTCCACGGTGGGGAACCTGACGTAGGCGCCGGCGTGCGGACGCAGATCAAGCCATCCGGCGCGCTGCAAGAGGCGGAAGGCTTCGCGAACCGGAGTGCGGGACACGCCGAGGTCGGCCGCGACGACATCTTCCACGAGGTGCGAGCCTGGCTGGTACAACCGATCGACGATCCTCGCCTCGAGCTCGTCGAACACCCGCTGCGAGAGCGCTCCATCGTCGGTTGAGGCCATAGGCCGTCCAGTATTGCATACACCTTGAGCGCGACATGTACCTCTGTTTCGCTCGTCCATCGCTCGGCGCTCCCGCAGGCTCGCGTCGGGACGGCTGTGACGTCTCAGATACAGCGAAGAAATCGATCGTCTTGCCGCGCATGTCTCCGGTTCCGTGAGCGAGAGGAATGCCCCGAGGCGATCTGCTATCGATGCCTGCGCGTCGAGCTCGGGGAGTCGATGGCCGAGCCTCACGTGCAAGGCGGATGAACTCGCCTCCGTCGGCCACTCTGAGTGAGCGAACGGGCGCCCGACTCCCCCGTGCATTGAGGATTGCTCAAGTGCGGAGGCCATTGGCCCGTTGGGCCAGGATTGGGCCAAGGTCGCCCGGTTCACATGGTCGTCGATCGCGTCGGCGACGGATCGCCCGGCCTCGTCATAGAGACCGACGTAGACCGTGTCCGCCATCCGCGTTGATGTGTGGCCGAGCCGAGCTGCGAACACTCATCAGACGAAGGTTGCGCTCGAGTGCCACCGGATCAGGAGACGAAGGCCCTCCGCACGTTGGCGGCCGT
>JBBDWS010000104.1:0-2807 GCA_040902755.1 Actinomycetota bacterium | reverse complement strand
TTCACCGGTGCGCTGCCGGGCGCCGAGCCGAACTGGCCGTTCCCGGACGCCGCGCCGACCGCGGCGGACATCTCGACCTGCGTCGCGTGCGGCCTGTGCCTCCCCCACTGCCCGACCTATCGCCTGACGGGTGAGGAGTCCGCGTCACCGCGAGGACGGATCGCGGCGATGCGCGCGGTGGACGAGGGAACCGCCGACGTCGATCGGACGTTCTCGGGCTTCATGGATCTCTGCCTCGCGTGCCGCGCGTGTGAGGATGTCTGCCCCTCTCACGCGCCGTTCGGCCGCATGATGGAGCGCGCTCGAGTGCAGATCGAGCCGCTCCGTTCGCGGCGAGCGCGTTTCCTTCGCTGGCTCGGGCTCGACGTCGTGCTGCCGCGGAAGAAGCTGCTGTGGCTCGTGGCGGCGCTCCAGCCGCTGGGTCTCGCGTTCATGCCGAGACGCGTTCGCGCGCTCGTTCCGAGACGATCGGAGCTGTTCCGCCGGCTGCCGCGGTCGACCCCGGCTCGAGGCGAGACGCACGGCACCGCCGCGCTCCTCTCCGGCTGCGTGCAGGACCGGTGGTTCCGCGGCGTCAACCGAGCGACGATCCGCGTCCTCGTGCAGAACGGCTGGCGCGTCGTCGTCCCCCGGCAGCAGGTGTGCTGTGGGGCGCTCGCGGCGCACTACGGGCATCTCGATGCCGCGCGCCGGCTCGCGGAGCGGAACCTTCACGCGTTCGCCGAGGCCGACGTCGTCGTCGTGAACGCCGCCGGGTGCGGAGCCCAGCTGATGGACATCGGCGATCTCCTCGGCACCGAGGAGGCGCACGCGTTCTCCGCGAAGGTGCGCGACGTGATGGCCCTCCTCCACGAGCAGGGTATCGAGCCCTCGACGCACGGCGCCGGGATCGAGCGGGTCGCATACCACGACGCCTGTCACGCGCTCCGGGCACAGAAGATCAAGGAGCAGCCGCGGGCCGTCCTTCGGACCATCCCCGGCGTGGAGGTCGTCGACCCTCCGAACGGCGACGTCTGCTGTGGCGCTGCGGGGCTCTACAACGTGCTCGAACCGGCGATGTCGTCCGAGCTCCGTCGGAACAAGGCCGAGGCGATCGCGTCGACCGAGGCCGGGATCGTTGCCAGCGCGAACCCCGGGTGCACGATGCAGATCGCCGCAGGGCTCCGCGAGCTCGGCACCACGGCCGAGGTCGTCCACCCGGTCGAGCTCCTCGACCGGGCCTATCGCGCGAAGGGCTCGGCGCCGACCGAGGGCTAGACGCCGAGCGCCGAGCGGAGCGCCGCAGAGTCCTCGGCGACGAACACCAGCCGCGAGCCCGACGCGACGTAGCACGCCGCCAGGTTCACACCCGCGTCCGCGACCTTGCCCGCCATCTCGCCGAGCTTCCCGGGCTTGTCGTCGCCCGACAGCTCGACGACGACCGCATCGCGCTGTGACTCGACCGAGAACCCCGCGCCCTCGAGCGCGGAGCGCGCGGCCCCCGCGTCATCGACGAGGACGTGGATGTGACCGGTCCCGCCGCCGCCGAGTCCCGCGAGTCCCTCGATGTTCACGCCCGCGCCGCCGAGCGCCTTCGCCGCGCCCGCGAGCCCGCCCGGCTCGTCGCTGACCGAGATCGAAAGATCGGTCGCCATGGTCTGTCTCCCTTCGGTCGTCGGCCGTCGATGGCCGTCGTTGGCGCCGTCCTATCCTGGCGAGGCTGGAGGCGTCAAGCCCGATAGCATCCGGCCGTGCGCGTGGCGGAACGCTGGTTCGAGACCGAGGTCGTCGACGACGGCCTCGTCCGGATCACCGAACCGCACGTCGATCCGTTCTTGCGCGCGAACCTGTTCCTCGTCCGCGGGCGCGAGCGGGACGCGCTGATCGACTCTGGGCTCGGCATCGTCCCGCTCCGCGACGAGCTCACCGAGCTCTTCGAGCGGCCGGTGGTCGCGATCGCGACGCATCGCCATTTCGATCACACCGGCGGCTTGTACGAGTTCGACGAGGTGGCCGTCCATCGCGCAGACGCCGAGGCCGTCGCGAACGCCGAGGGGTTCGCCAGCCTGCGCACCGAGGACTACGAAGGGCACGAGGTCTCCGGCTACGACCTGCCTGCCTTCCTCCTGTCGGCGTTGCCTCGCGAGGGCTTCGACGTGGCCGAGTACGAGGTCCGGCCTGCCCCGCCGACGCGGATCCTCGAAGAGGGCGACGTGGTGGATCTCGGCGACCGGCGGCTCGCGGTGCTGCACCTGCCCGGTCACTCGCCCGGTGAGATCGGGCTGTGGGAGGAGGAAGCCGCGACGCTGTTCTCCGGTGACTGCGTCTACGAGAGCGGCATCCTGCTCGACGAGCTCGCAGGCTCGAACATCGAGGACTACGTTGTCAGCATGCGCAGGCTGCGGGACGTGCCGGTGCGGGTCGTGCACGGTGGCCATGACGACTCGGTCGGACGCGAGCGACTGCTCGAGCTGATCGACGAGTACCTGGCGAAGCGGGCGCCTTAGCTCTTATAGGTGCGAACGCAGACCCCAGAGCTCGGGGAAGAACCGCTTGTCGAGCGTGGAGCGCAGGTACTCGACGCCGGAAGAACCGCCCGTTCCCGTCTTCGCACCGATCTCGCGCTCGACCATCAGCACGTGGTGGTACCGCCACTGGGCGATCGCCTCGTCGTGGTCGAGGAGCCCCTCGGCGATCGCGAACAGCGCCGCGTGCTTCGGCTCTCGCGCCATGGTCAGGAGGCTTTGCGTTCGCGCGCCCTCGTCGTCCTCGGGCATCGGCAGGCCGTTGGCCTCGAGCAGCGCGACGAACCCGTCCCAGACCGTCGG
>JBBDWS010000103.1:0-2853 GCA_040902755.1 Actinomycetota bacterium | reverse complement strand
TGATCGCGAGCTTCAGCTTGGGCGCCTTCGCGATCCGCTCGGCCGTCAGGTACGCCGGCCAAAACGGCTGAGAAATGACGATGTCGGCGTCTACCAGTTCGCGATCGAACACGGAATCGGCGCCGTCCTTGTCCGAGGTAACGATCAGCGTATGATCCTGCCCTTCCAAGAATCGGCGTAGGCCGAGCTCTCCAGAAACACTGCCCAGGAGCTCGCCGGGGTTGAAGTCGACACCTCGCGGTGTGGGCAGGGTTTGACCATCGGGATAGCGTTCGAGCGTTGGCATGTCGTCCCGTGCGTAGGAACTCGGGTATCCGTCCACGGGGTCCTCGTACAGGACGCAAACGATCTTCGCCATCCTCTTCCCTCCCTCTAGGTGAGCCGGGATAACCCGAGCACCCGGATCGCCACAACCCGGGCATGCCTGCTGCCCTGGCGCGCGGCACGTACAGCCCGCGCCGTATCATCGAACGGTAAGCTTCGCATTACTTCGCAGTCCCGCCCGCTTGCTTCGCCTTCTTGGTCTGGCGCTTCTGTTTGAGGGTCTTTGCGGGGGTCTTCTTTCTGCTCTTGCTTCTGCCCTTGTCCTTGGTGGCCATGTGGCGCCTACCCTTCAGCCCGTCTGTCGACGCATCACTGATAGTGGTCTCACCCACTGTCTGTGGCAAGAGACCTCAACTCCTCCCGGTGCCTCGGATGCGGCACGTGCCTCCCGGCCTTGATCTTCGAGCAGTAGTTCACCAAGAGCCCGAGAGCCCCAGTCACTCGCCTGGGCCGACGCCACCCCCTGACTTGCCACCGGGTCAGGCGTGGCGGAGGCGAGGACTCTCGCCGATCGCGGTGACGAGGATGCAGCTCTTGCCCGCTGCGTCGGGCGAGAAGAACTCGGTAACCGCGTCGTCGTAGAACGTGAGGCCGGTGGCACCGAACCGGTGCGCGTACGCGCCCAGGTACATGCGCCCGGCGACGATGCCGGCCTCGAGCTGCGCGGCGCGGTAGCCGCGGGCACCGAGCGCGTCGAGGATCCTCGGGAGGTCCGCCATCAGGAAGTGGGTGGCCGCCGCCGTCGCGCCGAGCTCCTGTTCTAGGCAGAGGAATCCGGCCTCCCGGCGGAAGTCGCCGCGCTCCAGGAGCCGGAGTTCGCCGTCGCGGAAAACGTAGGCGCCCGGATCGAGGCCCTGGACTGCGTTGGCGATCAGGTACGGCTCCACCAGACGGGCGCCGCCAGACGCGTAGTCGGTCGGGATGCCAACCGTGGCTCGCTCTAGGATCGTTCGGAGAACCGCGGCGGCAATCGCGCCGGGCGCGAAGATCCGGGCAGAGCCGCGCCTGCGGAGGACGTCCTCGAGGGAGTCGGGCGCTGTCTCGGATGAGAGCGGTGGAGTCGGCTCGACCTCCTCGCCGCTGCCCATGCTGCGCCGCCACGTCCGAGCCTCCTTCGGAGCGTCCAGGCGGCCGGCGTCGTTCGCCTGGAGGATGCCCTGGTAGACGTGCTCGGTCCGCGAGAACGGCAGGACCTTGAACGAGACCTCCTCGGACGACTCCGCGGCGGGTGGGATCTCGGAGTCCGATGCGCCGATCGGGAGGAGGCAGAGCGGGAACTCGCGCCGCTCCTCCAGCCCGAGCAGCGCGGAGACCTCGGCGTCGGCGAACCCCAGGACCACGCGGACCGGGAGGCGGACCGAGGCTGCCAGGGCCAGGACGTTTGCCAGGATCATGCCGGCGTCCCAGAACAGGTGGCGGTACCCGCGCTCGGTGTACTTCCACGCGGTGCGCCAGGGGATGCCGGTGAGGGCGAGCACTACCGGGGCCCGGGCCACGGCAGGCTCCCCAGCAGCCGCTCGGACCAGGTGACCACGGTGGTCGCCCTCCCTGAGAAGGGTGAGGGTCGGGCCCTGCGGGTCGAAGTGGTACACGCCGGCGGGCAGGCCCGGGAGGTCGGCGCAGCCCACGTAGACCTCGACCGGGTACAAGGCCCCGGCCGAAGCGTAGTTGCGGAAGTACAGGACCTCGCCGTCGCGGAAGGCCTTGGTGTGGTGTACGCCGGCGCCGAGAACGAGGAGTCGGGCCAGGGCCGGGACGTCGGGGCCCGGCGTGGGGTCGGGGACGGAGGTGACGCCGATCGCCTCCAAGGCCTGGACGTCGAGGGCGGGGATGTCCTCCGGCAGGGGGATCCTCTCGAGGTCCGTGTAGACCTTGAAGGAGAAGGGCCGGTTCTCCCAGTCCAGGAAGTGCGCGCGGGCCCGGACGCTGACCGGTGAGTGCTTCGTGGCCTCGTGGTAGGCGAGGATCGCGGCCCGGTCGTCGACGTCAGCCATGGCGAGGCAGGAGCCGGGGGATCTTCTGGGCCAGCTCGACCACGAACCCGTCGGGGTCGAGGAGGTGAAGGGTCCGGTGCCCCCACGGCCGGTCCACCGGGCCGGAGAGGAACTCGACGCCCAGGCCCCTGAGCCGCTCGGCTTCGGCATCGACGTCGTCGACGAGGAAGAGGACCTCGCCGGCCGGGCCCCCCTGGGTGGGCTCGCGGCGGATCAGGGCGGAGGCGCGCGTGTGCTCGAGGAGCCCGAACCTCGTCTCGCCGGTGACGAACTCCGCGTATCCCGCGTCGCGGAGCTTGATGCCGAGCCCGACCACGTCCCGATAGAACGCGGCCGATGCCTCCAGATCGCGGACGTACAGGATCACATAGCCGATGCCCTCCACGGCCACTATCGAACCACAGCCGGCTCTGGCTTCCGTGCCCCGGGCCCTTCCACCCGGGATCCGGCTCCCCTCGTGTACAGACGTCGCCGCAGGACCTAGATCGAGGAGCCGTGGGCCTCGCCCCAGATCACGAACACCGAACCTAGCTAG
>JBBDWS010000102.1:0-2856 GCA_040902755.1 Actinomycetota bacterium | reverse complement strand
TCGCCGCGTTCCTGTTCGTGTTCATCCCGACGATCGGCGAGTTCGTCACGCCGCTCCTCGTGGGGGGGACGAGTGGCTACATGTACGGCAACGCGATCCAGGACCTGTTCACGCGGGGGACGGCCTGGCAGACCGGCTCGGTGCTGGCGTTGTTCCTGCTCGGGGTCGTCGCGGTGCTCATGGCGCTGTTCGGCCGGTTCTTGCAGGCGAGGAGCGTGACGGCTTGATTGGGCTCAAGCAGCGAAGCGGTAGCCCCAGCAGCGCCTGCGCGAAGCGGAGGCGGTGCTGACACGAATGGAAGCCGCTGCTTCTCGGAGTGCGCTGGGGTTGCTCCGATTGTTCTTCATCGCACTCGTCGTGTTCCTGTACCTCCCGATCGCGATCCTGGCGATCTTCTCGTTCAACGCCGGGGACGTCAGTTTTCCCCTCGAGGGGTTCACCACTCAGTGGTACGAACGGTTCCTCTCGAACCCAACCCTCTTCCACGCTCTGAAGCGGAGCGCGATGGTCGCGCTGTTCTCGAGCATGATCGCCGTCACGCTTGGGGTCCTTGCGGCGTTCGTGCTGGTGCGACGGCGCTTCGTCGGCAAGCCCGCCGCATCGGCGCTGTTCCTCTCGCCGCTCGTCGTCCCGTACGTCGTCTTCGGCGTTTCGCTCCTCGTCCTTTTCACGGCCTTCGACAAGATCCTCGCCGACACCACGGGCTACTTCATCGGTCTCGGCCTGCACTCCGTCGTGATCGGTCATGTGGTCGTGTCGCTGCCCTACACGATCCTCACGATCATGCCGCTGCTCGAACGCCTGTCGATCTCGCTCGAGGAGGCTGCGCAGGATCTCGGTGCGGGCCCGTGGCAGCGGTTCCGAAGGGTGACGCTCCCGCTGCTGGCGCCCGCGCTCATCTCGTCGTTCCTGATCGCGTTCACCCTGTCCTTCGACGAGTTCGCGATCGCTTCGTTCCTGTCGGGAACGCAGGCGACCTGGCCCGTGTACCTGTTCGCGCAGTTGCGCGTGCCCAGCCAGCTCCCGCAGCTCGTCGCGGTCTCCTCGGTGATCTTCTTCGCCTCACTCCTCCTCGTGCTGACCGCCGAGATCGTGCGCCGGATCACGGCCAAGCGCTACGGCGAGGCGTTCGCGTCCCGCGGTCTCGCGTAGCCGCGGCTTCGCGCGAACGTCGGTAGGCTTGTCGGCGTGACGACGCCATCCACCATCGGCGAGCTGGGAGCCGCCGGTTACCCCGACCGAAGCGTCAAGGAAGAGCTGCGCGCGAACCTCCTCGCCAAGTTGAGCCGCGGGGAAGCCCTCTTCCCGTCGATCGTGGGGTTCGACGAGTCCGTGCTGCCGACGCTCGAGCGCGGCATCCTCGCCGGGCACGACCTGATCCTCCTCGGCGAGCGCGGACAGGCGAAGACCCGTCTGATCCGCCGGATCGTCGATCTCTTGGACGAACGCGTTCCGGCGATCGAGGGGTGCGAGGTCGTCGACCACCCCTTCCGGCCGATCTGCGCGCGATGCCGGCAGCTCGTCGAGGAACGCGGCGACGAGGTCCCCATACGTTGGGTGGACCGCGAGGACCGGTATGCCGAGAAGCTCGCGACGCCGGACACGAGCGTCGCCGACCTCATCGGCGACGTGGACCCGATCCGCGTGGCGGAGGGACGCTACCTCGCCGACGAGCTCACGATCCACTACGGGCTCATCCCGCGAACGAACCGAGGCATCGTGGCGATCAACGAGCTGCCCGACCTTCCGGAGCGGATCCAGGTGGCGCTGTTCAACATCCTCGAGGAACGCGACGTGCAGATCCGCGGCTACCGGATCCGGCTGCCGCTGGATCTCCTGCTGGTTGCAACCGCGAACCCCGACGACTACACGCATCGAGGCCGGATCGTGAGCCCGCTCAAGGATCGATTCGGCACGCAGGTTCGGACGCACTACCCCCAAACGCTTGACGACGAGATCCGCATCATGGAGCAGGAGGCGCGACCAAGCACTGGCGTCGTCCCGCTCCGCGTTCCGGCATACCTGAAGGAGGTCCTGGCCGCGCTCACCGGCGAGCTGCGACGTTCGCCGCACGTGAACCATCGGAGCGGCGTGAGCGTTCGCTACTCGATCGGGAACCTCGAGACGCTCGCCGCCGCCGCGGTACGCCGCGCGGCCAGAACGGGCGAACCTGAGGCCGTCCCGCGCGTCTGCGATCTCCCCGCCGTGCTCGAGTCGAGCCTCGGACGGATCGAGTTCGACACGATCGAGGAGGGCCGGGAGGAGGAGATCCTCTCCCGCGCCGCGAAGAGCGCCGAGCTCGAGGTCTTCCGCCGTCGGTTGTCCGGGTTCGACTTCCAGCCGATCCTGTCGCGCTTCGCGCAGGGGTTCGCAGCCGAGACGTCGGACCTGACCCCCGCGGCGGACCTGCTCGGGCAGTTCGGAGAGCTCCCCGGTCTGTCCAAGCTCCTCGAGCGTCTCGGCGTGAAGGAGGAGAGTCCGGGCGTCGCGGCCTCGGCCGTCGAGTTCGCCCTCGAGGGCCTGCACCTGTCCCGAAGGCTGAACAAGGACGAGGCCGGACGGCCCGGCGCGTTCCGGTACCGAGGCTCGGACACCGCCTAGCGGGGGCGGGGCTCAACCCAACGGCCGTGGGCGGTCTTCCGAGTTCGACCTCGTAGGATTCGGCCGCCGTGAGTGAACTCCATCGGTACGCCGGGTACCTCGTCGTCGGAACCTTTTCCATCGGATGGTTGTTCGGCATCGTCCTGTGGATGACGCGCCGGCGGGCGGGCGACTGGTTCTGGCGCTGGCTGGTCGCGGCGCAGGTCTTCGCCGTCGCGCAGGCGCTCGTCGGCATCGTGCTGCTGGTGATGGGCC
>JBBDWS010000101.1:0-2890 GCA_040902755.1 Actinomycetota bacterium | reverse complement strand
ATGTCGCGAACGGAAACGACGGATGCCGGGATGCGGGCCTCGGCGGACGAACGGACCGTGGGTCGGTTCCGGGAGGCGGGGATCGCCCTGCCCACGTTCGAGCAGCTCGGCGACCCGGGGAAGGTCCCGCAACGGATCCGGGACGAGCTGGAGCGCATCGACCCCGACGCGCCCCATCCGCTGAACCTGTTCCGGGTCCACTGGTACAACGCCCCCGACCGGCGCTCCACGGTCGAGGTGCCCGAGCACGTCGTCCTGCCGCCGGAGCTGACCGGCGTGGACGCGAGGATCGTGGTCGCGCTCGGCGACCGCTTCCCGATGATCGGGGCACACAAGGTGCTCGCGGCGTACGCATGTCTCGTGCCGCGCATCGTCACCGGCGGGTTCGACCCGACGTCGCAGCGCGCGATCTGGCCCTCGACGGGCAACTACTGCCGGGGCGGGGTCGCGATCAGCCGGATCATGGGGTGCCGAGGCGTCGCGGTGCTGCCCGAGGGGATGAGCCGGGAGCGTTTCGAGTGGCTGGAGCGCTGGGTCGCCGGACCAGAGGACATCATCCGGACGCCCGGCGTCGAGAGCAACGTCCGGGAGATCTACGACGAGTGCAAGCGCCTGGCCGAGGAGCCCGCGAACGTGATCCTGAACCAGTTCTCCGAGTACCCCAACCACCTCGTGCACCTGCTCGTGACGGGCTCAGCCCTCGCGCACGTCTTCGAGACCCTGCACGAGCGCGAGCCGGGACTGCGGTTGCGGGCGTTCGTGTCGGCGTCGGGCTCCGCCGGCACGCTCGCCGCGGGCGACCACCTGAAGGAGCGGTTCGGCGCCTCAACCGTCGCGGTCGAGGCGCTCGAATGCCCGACACTGCTGCGCAACGGCTTCGGAGAGCACAACATCCAGGGGATCGGCGACAAGCATGTGCCGCTCATCCACAACGTGATGAACACCGACGTCGTCGTCGACGTGAGCGACCGCGACACCGATGCCCTGAACGTCCTGTTCAATTCGGTCGAGGGCCGCGCGTTCCTGCGGGAGCGAGGCGTCGACGAAGCGACGATCGCCGCCCTGGATTCGTTCGGCCTGTCGAGCATCTGCAACCTCGTCGCCTCGATCAAGACCGCGAAGCTGCTCGGGCTCGGATCCGACGACGTGATCGTGACCGTCGCGACCGACGGCGCGGCGATGTACCGCACCGAGGCGGACAAGGTTCTGGCGCGCGACTTCCCGAACGGATTCGGGGCGAACGAGGCGGCCGAGACGTTCGGGCGTTCGCTCGAGGGTCAGGGAACCGGTGAGATGCTGCAGCTCACCGACGGCGATCGCGAGCGGATCTTCAACCTGGGCTACTTCACGTGGGTCGAGCAGCAGGGCGTTTCGGTGCAGGACTTCCTCGCGCGGAAGGACCAGGGTTTCTGGCGCGGGCTCCGAGAGGAGCTGCCGCTGTGGGATGAGGCCATCCGAGCGTTCAACGCCCGTACCGGGATGGAGGCGGCGTGAGCGGCGGACCGGCCACGGCGGTCGTCTGCGCCGGATGCGGGTATACGGCCCCGCCCGAGGAGCCGTTCCCGTTCCGGTGCCCGAGCGCCGGGACGGACGACGTCGACCACGTCATGGTGCGCGAGCTCGACCCGACGCACGTGAGCTTCCCCGACGGGGACGAGCCGAACCCGTTCGTCCGGTACCGCCGCCTGTTCCACGCCTACCACCTCGGACACGCGAACGGGATGAGCGACGACGATCACGTCCACCTCGTCGAACAGCTCGACAAGGCGGTCGCGGCGGTCGACGGCCGGGGCTTCGTGCAGACGCCGTTCGCGCGAAGCGACGGGTTGTCCGAGCGGGTCGGGTGCGAGGTCTGGGTGAAGGACGAGACCGGCAACGTCTCGGGCTCGCACAAGGCGCGGCACCTGATGGGTCTGATGGTCCACATCCTGGTCGCCGAGCAGGCGGGGCTCGCCCCCGAGGGGCGCGAGCTCGCGATCGCGAGCTGCGGGAACGCCGCGCTCGCGGCCGCGGTGCTCGCCCGGGCGGCGGATCGCCCGATCCGCGTGTTCGTGCCGACGTGGGCGGACGAAGCGGTGGTGCGTCGCCTGAACGAGCTCGGCGCGACGGTCGAGGTCTGCGCGCGCGAGGTGGGGGTGCCCGGCGACCCCACGTACCACGCGCTGCAGCGGGCCGTCGCCGAGGGCGCCGTGCCGTTCACGTGCCAGGGGCCGGACAACGGGCTCACGATCGAAGGGGCCGAGACGCTCGGGTTCGAGCTCGTCGACCAGCTCTCGCACGAGGGTTCCTCGCTCGACCGTCTGGTCGTCCAGGTGGGCGGCGGAGCGCTGGCGAGCTCGTGCGTGCGGGCGTTCGAGGACGCCGCGCTGCTCGAGGCGCCCGAGCGGCTCCCCCGGATCCACGCGGTGCAGCCCGCGAACGCGCACCCGCTCGAGCGTGCGTTCATGCGCGTCCGCCAGCGCGCCGGTCACGAGGTCACGCCGGTAAGTGCAGTCGACGCCATGGCGTGGGCGCGCACCCACCGCTCCGAGGTGATGTGGCCGTGGGAGGAGGAGCCGCGCAGCATCGCCGAGGGGATCTTGGACGACGAGACCTACGACTGGGCCGCGGTGGTCGCGGGGATGCTCGCCACGGACGGGGCGCCGGTGCTCGTTTCCGAGGAGGCGCTGCGAGCGGCGAACGATCTAGCGCGGGGTGCGACGGGGATCGACGTCGACCACACCGGGTCGGCCGGCCTGGCCGGGCTGCTGGAGCTCGCGCGGCGGGGCGAGCTCGGCGCCGATGAGCACGTGGCCGTGCTGTTCACCGGCGCCGTCCGAGACCGTGAAGCTCGGCCCGGGGCGCAGACATGAAGTTCGACGAGCGGTACCGGCAGGAGTCCGAGCGCGTC
>JBBDWS010000100.1:16790-20691 GCA_040902755.1 Actinomycetota bacterium | reverse complement strand
GTGCCAAGACGTAGTCTCCCGTTGGGACTACGCAGGCCTGAGGCGTTGTCTCGTCGTCATGCGTCGCCATCCCGAGCGAGCTTCGTGCCGAGCTCCAAGACGACGTCGACGAGGGCATCCACATCGCGTTCGGTCGTCCGCCAGTTCACGATCGCGGGGCGAAGGGCGACACGTCCGTCGTATGTGGTCGTACCTACGTACACGCGGCCGTCCTCGATGAGGGCCTCCCCCAACCGGCGATTCAGCTCGTCGAGGTCGCCCTCGTCGAGCCCGGCCGGCCGGAAGCGGAAGCACACGACGTTCAGCGGCACGTCTGCCAGACGCTCGAGATCGGGTTCCTCGTCGATCCGCTCGGCCAGCCGCTGCGCGAGATCGAGGTGCCGCTCGACCATCGCGCGGTAGCCGGCCCGACCGTACGCTCGCAGGCTCGCCCAGGCTGCCAGCGCCCGGGCGCGCCGAGACATCTCCGGGCCGAAGTAGCCGAAGTTGGGATGCGGGTCGTCAGGTGACGGCAGGTATTCCGCACTCGCCGTGAACGCCTTCGGCAGGGCCATCGGATCGCGGACGAAAGCGAAACCGGAGTCGTACGGCACGTTCAGCCACTTGTGGCCGTCGGCGATCACGGAGTCGGCTCGCTCGACCCCAGCGGCGAGCGCCTCCGCGCGCGGCGTGACGCGGGCGAACAGCCCGAACGCGCCGTCCACGTGGAGCCACGCGCCGTGCCGCTCCGCGAGGTCGGCCACGGCCTCGATCGGGTCGAAGTCGCCCGCGTTCACCTCCCCCGCGGTCGCCACCACGATCGACGGGGCGCCGCCAAGATCACGGAGGGAGGCCTCGAGTGCCTTCAAGTCCAACCGCCCAACGCGGTCTCGGGCGAGCCGGCGCACGCTCGCCCTGCCGATCCCGAGCATCGCCAGCGCCTTGACGGCGCTCACATGGATATATCCGCTCGAGAGCACGGTCACCGGCGGTAGCCCGGCGAGCCCGCGCTCCTCCACGTCGACGCCGTGTTGTTCGCCATACCAATGGCGGGCCGCGGCCAGGGCGGTGAAGTTCGCCATCGTCGCGCCGGTCGTGAGCACACCGGCCCACGAAGCGGGGAGATGGAAGAGCTCCTTCAGCCAGCGGATCGTCACCGCCTCCAAGCGCGATCCGAGCGGTGTCCCCACCCAGCTGAAGGCGTTCTGGTCGAGAGCGGATGCGAGCCAGTCACCGCCGAGCGCAGCCGGGGTGACGCCGCCGGTCACGAAGTGGAACATCCGGGGGCCGGATGACCGGACGGCAGCGGGCACGCCGTGCTCGATGAGCTCGCGGAGTGCCTCGAGGGCGCCCGAGCCCTCGTCTGGCAGCGAACCGTCGAACCGCGCTGCCGCCTCGTCCGCACCGGGAAGCCGTGCGGCGGAGACGTCGAGCTCAGCCAGATACCTGCCCACCCCGTCGGCGACCAATCTCAGCGCAGCCTCGATTTCCTCCCCCAGGTCGAGCGGGTCGGTCATGGCCACCGCCCATCGATCGCGCGGTCGTCGCCGTCCCCGTCGCGATGCACGCGGATATCCGAAAGACCGGCGCTCTCCATGGTCTCGGCGACCACGCCCGCCTGGTCGCCGCCGAGCTCGAGGAGCACGTGCCCTGCGGGAGCGAGCCAGTCAGCGCTGAGCCGGGTCACCTGCTCGAGGAACGTGGCTCCGCCCGGGCCGCCGTCGAGCGCGAGCCGCGGCTCGTGAGCCAGGACGTCCCTCGGCAGGAGGTGGAGCTCCTCGGCAGGGACGTACGGGACGACGGCGGTCATGACGTCGACACGACCCCGGATCGACTCGGGCAACGGTTCGTCGAGGCTGCCCAGGAGTGCCTGCACGCCGTTGCGCCGGGCGCACGACACAGCGGCGGGATCCACGTCGGTGGCGAGCACCGTTGCCCCGCGGCCGGCGGAACCGAGGACGACCGCGACCGCCCCGCTCCCCGTGCAGAGATCGACGCCGATCCCCGACGACGGAAGCAGCGACGCGGCTCGGTATGCGAGCGCTTCAGTGTGGGGCCGCGGCACGTACACGCCCGGATCGACACGAACGCGCAGACCGCAGAACTGAACGAACCCGGTGATCCAGGCGAGGGGCTCCCCGCGCAACCGGCGGGCGACCAGCTCCTCGAGTCGTCGTGAACCACCGGCGGCGGCGCGGATCAGCTCCGCGGCCTCCTCCTCGGGCGCCAGGCAACCAGCCGCGGCCAGCCGCTGGACGAGCGGGATGTGATCGACGGCTTCGCTCTTCATCCAACCGGATACTGACCGACCGAACTGCCGCCCGTCATCACCTCGTTCGGTGACGACATGGTTCGACCCCCGTTCGGCTGATCAGGGATGCGGTGGAGCGTTAGCTCGTCGGCAGGACGGGACGAGATTCCTGGCCGTTCGCCTTGGTCCGAGCGGCTTCCAACTCCAGCTCGAGGACGCGGACCCGCTCGATCAGGGCGTCGCGCTGTCGCTCGGCGGCCGCGAGCGCATCCTCGGCCCGCTTCCGCGACTGGAACTCGTCCTGGAACCCGGCCTGCATGTACGGCGGAAGGTCTCCGTCGGCCGGCACCCCGTCCTTCGGGGCCTTCCGTCCGCCTCGGTCCGCCTCTCGCGACTTGACCTTGGCGGTCTTCGGGCGGCGCTTCATCGCTCCGAACACACCGAAGAACACCGCGGTCGCGACGTACAGCGCCACGCAGACCCCGGCGCCGACCCCAGCACGGACCACCCATGGCTGCCAGCGCTCGCTCGCCGGCTCGACGAGCGCCGCATGCGAGCGCCCGAGCTCGACCGCGAGCAGGATCGGCGACGGCTCGCCGACCCGGACCGATGTCAGCGTTCGGAACCGGTCGCCCAGGACCTGGCTCTCGGACGTCCCCGCGGTCACGGCGTGGATATCGTCGCGCATGTCCGCCTCCCGCTGCCCCACGAGGGAGGCATCGTCGGCGAACAGGATCGTTCCGTCCACGCGCCACAGGCGCACGCGGTTGATCGGTCCCGCCAGGACGTTCTGCTCGAGGGACGCAAGGATCTGGTCGTACCTCGCTCCTCGGATCGGAGCCGAGGCGTCGGCGGGCGACAGCAGCGGTTGGATCACGTCGATGGCGAGCTTGCGGGCATCCCTCGTCGCGCCGCGCTCGAGCTCGCTCGCGAAGTACAGGTTGGCGGCGTACGCGACGCCGCCGAGGAGCAGGAGGATCCCGGCCAGCGTCGCCAACAGCGCTCGGAGCGCCGAACCCGGCTTCGGCCTCGGGGGGGAGGCGATGTGGTCGTACATGATCCTTGAACTATCGGTCCGCAAAGTCCCGGAACTGAGCGCCGATCTTCGGCTCTCGATACCCTGTCAGGCACGCTCAGGCACGGGAGGGGGAAGATCGTGGACGAGGATGGGTGGACGCCGGCCGTGCCTGCTGACCAGCTTGCGGAGGGCAAGCCCATCCGGGTCGAGCTCGACGGGGAGGCCGTCCTCCTGGTCCGGTCCGGAGACCGTCTCTTCGCGATGGAGAACCGCTGCTCGCATCAGGGTGCGCCGCTCTATCGGGGGCCGGTCCGGTTCGGCTCGCTGAACCACGTCACCTGTCCCGCCCACGGCAGCATGTTCAACCTCGAGGACGGAGCGGTTCTCCGCGGGGCCGCCTCGAACGCGCTGGCCACGTACGATGCCCGCGTGACCGAGGGCATGGTCGAGATCCGGAAGGAGGGCTGACGTGGGCGGTGGGAAGCCGATCGGCCTCGTCATCGGGTCGGCGGTGGCCGCCGCCTTCATCCTGCTGCCGGCCCTGATCGTCCCGCTCTTCTATCTGTTCGCGAACATCTACGCCCTGATCGTCGGCACCGACTTCTCCTCCGACACGATGAACGTGGCCGTGTTCCTCACCGGCCTCGTCATGG
>JBBDWS010000100.1:14041-16690 GCA_040902755.1 Actinomycetota bacterium | reverse complement strand
TAGCAGCCGGAGTCGACCCACTGTGGTCCGGCACCGAGCGGCACTCCGAGCCGCCCCGCGACGCGGCCGAGCCGCCTCCGATAGATCCGCATCTCGCCGTGGTTCCAGTCCGCGTGTGTGGAACACTGCCAGTCCTCGTACCGCTCGCGGTGGTAGGGGCTCTGCAGGATCTCGGCGTGACCGATCACGTTCCCGACGTTGATTCCGTACCGGAGCATCAGCCACGCCGTCAGGCGGAGCGATGCGCGCATCATGCGGCGGTTGTCGAGGATGCCGCGCGCGTTCGTGCCCACGTGCTCGATGCCGATCGCCGTCCAGTTCATCCCGATCGCATGCCGGCAACGGATCGCCAGGTTCACCAGCTGAGAGACGGTGCCGTCGGTGTCGATGACGAAGTGCGTGCAGACGCCGGGCTTCTCCCCCAGGTGCGTGCCGTTGGCCGCGAAGTGGTTCCACGCGGAGTCGAACGAGGTTCCCGCCGTGTAGTGCTCGACGACGACCTTCGGGCCGGTGAGCAAGTAGGTCCGCTCGCCGTAGTGGCGCTTGGAGTACGCGGCCATCTGACGCTTCCGCTTCGCTCCGAACGGGATCTTCTTCCACTCGATCTCCGGCTTGATCGCTCCCGGGTCCGGGGGATCGCCGGCCGATGCGGGGACGTCCGGGACTAGGACGGCGAGCGCGAGCACGAGGATCAGGACGCGTCTCACCGTGCCGCGCGGAGGCGCTCGATCGTGCGTTCCTTGCCGAGGAGCTCGAGCGACTCGGGCAGCGGCGGCGACACGACCGAGCCCGTCACCGCCGCGCGCACCGGCTGGAAGCCTTTCGTCCGGTTCAGGCTCGCCGAGCCCGCCACCTCGTCGAGCGCCGCCTTGATGGCCTCGGCCTCCCAGGGCTCGAGCTTCTCGAGCGCGTCCGCGACCTTGGCGAGATACCCCTCAGGCGCCTTCTCGATCACCGCCCGCGCCTTCTCGTCGGGCACGATGTCGTCGGTGAACAGGAATCGCAGCAGCTCGACGCTGTCGGTCAGGTGCTTCATACGCTCCTTCACCAGCGGCATCGCGCGCCGCAGCAGTGCGGGCTCGGGTGAAAGCCCCGCGGTCGCGAGGAAGTGCAGGCACCGCGCTGCGAGGTCGTCGTCCTCGAGCGACTGGATGTAGTGGTTGTTCATCCACTCGAGCTTGTCGACGTCGAAGCGCGCGGGGTTCTTCGACACGCGCGAGAGGTCGAACGCCTCGACGAGCTCGTCCTTGGAGATGAACGTCGTCTCCGCGTCCTTGGACCACCCTAGCAAGGCGAGGTAGTTCATGAGAGCCTCGGGCAGGATCCCCTGCTCGCGGAAGGCCTCCACGCTGGTCGAGCCGTGGCGCTTGGAGAGCGGCTTGCCGTCGCTGCCGTTCACCTGCGGCACGTGCGCGTACGCGGGAGGCGTGCCCCCGAGCGCCTCGATCACCGCCGCGTTCCTCGGCGCGCTGTCCAGGAGGTCGTCGCCGCGGATCACGTGCGTCACGCTCATGAGCATGTCGTCGACGGCAACGGCGAGCAGGAAGACCGGCGAGCCGTCCGAACGCATCAGGACGAAGTCCTTCAGGAGCCCCGGCGCCCACCGGACCTCGCCCTTGACCAGGTCGTTCGTCACCCACTCGCGCTCCGGCATCCGGAACCGCACCGCGTGCGGACGCCCCTGGGCCTCGAACGCCGCCCGCTGCTCCTCGGTGAGATCACGACAGGGGTCGTTCGGCGGCGGACGGCTGCTCTTCAGGGCCGCCTTCCGGCGCGCCTCGAGCTCCTCCTCGGTGCAGTAACAGGGGTAGGCATCGCCCTGAGCCCTCAGGCGCTCGGTCATCTCGCGGTAGATCGGCAGGCGCTGGGACTGGCGGTAGGGCTCGTGCGGGCCACCGACGTCGGGGCCCTCGTCCCAGTCGAGCCCGAGCCAGTGCAGCGAGTCCATCACGCCGTGGAACGCCTCCTCGGTCACGCGCGAGGCGTCCGTGTCCTCGATCCGAAGGATGAAGGCACCGCCGTGGTGCCGCGCGAACGCCCACGAGAACAGGCCGGTCCGCGCGTTGCCCACGTGCAGCGAGCCCGACGGTGCGGGCGCGAACCGGGTACGGACCTCCGACGTCACGAGGACGCTTCCACCGGGTTCGACAGCGTGCCGACGCCGTCGACCTCGACCTCGACCTGATCGCCCGGCGAGAGCGGACCGACGCCCTCGGGCGTGCCGGTCAGGATGACGTCCCCGGGGAGCAGCGTCATGAACGACGTGATGTACTCGAGCAGGGTCGCGACGCCGAAGACCATGTCGCTCGTCTGGCCGGCCTGGCGGATCGCGCCGTTGATCCGCGTCTCGACGCGGACGTCGGTCGGGTCCAGGTCCGTCTCGATCCACGGCCCGAGTGGGCACGAGCCGTCGAACCCCTTCGCCCTCGCCCACTGGTCGTCGGTCTTCTGAAGATCGCGCAACGTGACGTCGTTCGCGCACGTGTACCCGAGGATGAACTTGAACGCGTCCTCCGTGCGGACGTGCTTCGCGATCCGCCCGATCACGACGGCGAGCTCGCCCTCGTAGTCGACCCGCTTGCTGATCGGCAGGAGCCAGATCGGGTCGTGCGGCCCGATCACCGCGGTCGAGGGCTTGAGGAACACCAG
>JBBDWS010000100.1:0-13941 GCA_040902755.1 Actinomycetota bacterium | reverse complement strand
CGGCCAGGTCGTGCACGGCGTTCGAGACCGCACCGGCATTCGCTGCGTCCGCCTTGATTCCCGGCTCGGGAACAACGTGGCGCACGAGCAGGCGGGAGCTTTGCCGGTCGTTCGCCGGATCCACCCGCGCGAGGAAGCGGTCCCCGTGGAGCACGGGCATCGAGTAGTAGCCGTGACGACGCTTCGCGGCGGCGACGTAGATCTCCATCCGGTAGTCCAGGCCGAAGAGGTCGAGCAGGCGCCTGCGATCGTGCATCAGGTTGTCGAACGGCGACAGCATCGTCGTGCGCGGCTCCCACCGGCCGCGCTCGAGCCGCTCCAGGAGCGGAAGGTCCTCGCGATGCACGTACCAGGTGCCGGGCCGGGGGCTGCCATCGTCGACGACCTCGACGCGTTCGACGAGACCGCTGCGCTCGAAGCCTTGGAGGATCGCGGGCAGCTCCGGGTAGCCGTGCGTGAAATGCCCGCGGACGTGCGCCGCCGTGCCGATGCCGAGAGATCGAAGCGAGAGCTCGATCGCGCGGCGGGCGACCTGACCGTCCGCCATCCGCACACGCCGCACCGCTTCGGGCAGCACCCGCTCGGCGAGGTCCCACCACTTCTCGAGTCCGTTCCGATCGGCCACCATCACCTTGCCCTGGATCCACAGGAACCGGACCATCTGGTCGACGTTGCGATCCCTGGTCCACCCGCTCGACTCCCAGCTCTCGACCGAGTGGTCGGGGAAGTCGCGGAGGCGCAGGGGTCCCCGCCGGCGGAGCTCCGAGAGCACCGAACGGCGCAGCTTCGCGTTCGACTGGATCCAGTCGCGGGTCCGGTCGCTCCAGGCCCCGGGCCCGGTCCCGGTCCAGTTGCGCATCCGGTAACGGAAGATCGCATAATCCTCCGACAGGACGATCGAGGCCGCGTGCGCCCAGTACTCGAACAGCGAGCGGTCTCGGTACAGCAGCCGGTCGAGGTGCTTGGGCTGGAAGTCGTCGACCCGGCTGCGCAACACGAGCAACGGGCTGCGCGCCACCACCGAGATCGGGTCGAGCTGCACGCACCGGATCGAACGGATCACGCCGAGCACCCTCGCCGGCGTGGAGCGCGGCGCCGGGCCGGCGAGGCGTTGCTTCGCGATCGCGAGGCGGCGCGCGGTGCCCACGTCGATCCGGCGGAGAGCGGTCATCCCTCGGTCAGGCGAGCCGGGTCCCGATGCCCCACGTGACGCCGACGCTCCGCCAGTACCCAGCGATCGTCTCGACGGGCGCGAGACTCTCGAGCTCCTCGACCGGCGAGCTCCCGAACTCGAGCTCGGCGTCACCGGTCCAGACGTCCGAGCCCTCCCAGTCGTAGCTCTTCATCGTGACGAGCTCGTTCATCGAGGGGGCGCTCCCCTCCTCGATCGAGGGGAAGAAGCGGTGATGGAGCATCGGGAGCGCGTTCACGAACCCGTTCGACTCCGAGGGCCGGGTGATCGTGAGCCGCGCATCGATGATCCGGCGGTCGTAGACGGCCACGCTCGCGCCGAAGCGACCTCCGGGCACAAGCCGAGGGCCGGCCTTCCCGTGGTGAACCGGCCGCGTGATCCAGATCGAACCGAGCTTCTTCGGATACCCCTGGTGCCAGCCGCGGACCATCGCGAAATCCTTGTCGACCCAGATCAGCACGCATCTCGAGTACTGCACGCCGCGGTAGGAGCAGCGGACGACGAGGAACGCCTCCTTGTACTGCGAGCGGATCGGGTCCAGGAGCTCCTCGTACGAGTCCGAGCATGACTGCCAGTCGGCGAAGATCATCGCGACCGCGTCGGGTTCCTCGTCCACGGGCGAAAGCGGCTCCGGCAGCCATCGCGCCACAGAGCCGGGCGCCGCTCGATACTCGATCGTCAGCAGGTCGCCGGAGTAGTGCCACGGCGGACCCGGGACGACCGAGGAGCGACCCTCGGGCGAGAGCGGCGGCACGAAACCCTTCAGCTCCGCCATGCGCGGCATACTACCCTTCGGCTCCGAACGAACCGTGTCGGATGCGGAACCGGAACCGAGCGCGGGAGGGCGGTGGGTGGAGACCAGGCGGATCCTGCTCGACGGCATGCCGACGAGCGTGACGCGCGAGGGCGAGGAGCTGGTCGCTCCCGACGGCCGTCGCATGCCGATCGACGAGGCCGTGCACCTCCCGCCCTGCGAGCCGACCAAGATCGTCTGCATCCACCTGAACTACGAGAGCCGCGTGAAGGAGTTCCTCGCGAAGCTCCCGGCGGCCCCGACCTACTTCCACAAGCCGGTGAGCGCGTTGAACGCGCACGGCGGAGCGGTGGTCCGCCCGCCCCGGTGCCGGTACCTGAACTACGAAGGCGAGATCTCGATCGTGATCGGCCGCGAGTGCCGCCACGTCGCGCCCGGCGAGGCCGACGAGTACATCTCCGGCTACACGATCGCGAACGATTACGGCCTGCACGACTTCCGCGACACCGACGCGGGATCCATGCTCCGGGTAAAAGGAGCGGACACGCTCTGCCCGCTCGGTCCGGGACTCGTGAGCGACTGGGATTTCCGAGGCAAGCGGATCCGCACGCGGGTGAACGGAGAGGTCACGCAGGACGGCTCGACGGACGAGATGGTCTGGGACATGCACTACCTCGTGGCCGACATCGCGCGGACGATCACGCTGATGCCCGGCGACGTCATCCTGTCGGGGACGCCGGCGAACTCGCGCCCGGTGGAGCCGGGCGACGTCGTGGAGGTCGAGGTGGAGGGTCTCGGCGTGCTCCGGAACACGATCGTGGAGGGCTCGGTCCCGGTTCGCGAAGACGTGGGCGCCCAGCCGAGCGAGTCCGAAGAGGTGATCTCCACCGCCTTCGGCGGCGACTGGGAGTTCCGCGGGATCCGTCCGCCGAAGCGGGACTAGGGGGCCGACTCCGGGCGGTCGACCCGGTGCAAGCGGTGCCGCAGCCCCTTGAAGTCGGCCTCGCGCTCGACGTGCATCCCGATCTTCTCGGCCACGCGTGCCGACGGCGTGTTCTCGGGCAGGATCAGGCTGATCAGTTGCCCGATGCCCAGGTTCGCGAACGCCCAGTCGCGCGCCGCGGCCGCCGCCTCCGGCGCGTACCCGGAGCCCTTCAGCTTGGGACGCACGTGCCAGCCGATCTCGACCAGGCGGTCGCCCTCTACCTCCTGCATCGCGGGCCCGATCGTGCCGACGAACGCGCCGTCTTCCCGGAGCTCCGCGACCCACAGGCCGAACCCGTCGTGTTGGTACCGCTCGAGCTGGCGGGCGATCCACGCCACCGTCCGCTCGCGATCGAACGGCGCCGGATAGAACCGCATGTGCTCCGGGTCGGCGAACATCGGGGCCAGGTCGTCCACGTCCTGCGGCCGGTACGCCCGCAGGCGCAGGCGCTCGGTCTCGATCGAGAACCCTTCCTCCACGGCCGGACCCTATCGCCGGAGCCACTCGCCGGCTTCCCCGACGCGAGCGGGGTGCACTATCCTCGCGTGGACCGTTCGCTCCCGAACGGCCCTTCAGGAACGATGGCCAGGAGAGCTGAGTTGGACATCAAGGGAAAGCGGCTTCGGCTCCTGTTCTCGGACGTGCTCGGGGTGGAACGCGGCAAGTACCTGTTCGGCGACGTCGCCGACGACGGCCGGGCCGCGTTCTGCGTCGGCGTCTACCCGCTCACGACCGACAAGGAGATCCTCGACATCTCGCGACTGCAATTCGATGTCGGCCTGCCCGACGTCGAGGCGTTCGTGGACCGCGACACGCTCCGCCAGGGCTGGGAGGAGGACACGATCGTCGGCATCGCCGACGTCCAGCAGCACGGCGTCCCCTTCGGCATCGACCCCCGGCAGGTGCTGCGGGCCGCGGTCGAGCCGTGGCAAGCGATGGGATTGGAGCCGATGTTCTCGTTCGAGTCCGAGTTCTACCTCTGTGACAAGGACGAGGACGGCGCGTGGAAGCCGGTCGACCTTCCCTCCCACCGGGTCTACGGCACCGGAGCCGCGATCGACCCCGACGGGACGGTCGACGAGATGGTCCGCGCCTCGTTGAAGACGGGATTCCCGATCGAGGCGTGGGGAGCCGAGTTCGACGCCGCCGCGTACGAGGTGAACCTCCGCTACAAGGAGGTCATCCCCGCCGCCGACGAGTGCTTCTTGTTCCGCCTCCTGGTGAAAGAGGTGGCGGCCAAGCACGACAAGCTCGCGACCTTCCTCGGCCGGCCGTTCAACGATCGCGGCGGCAGCGGCCTGCACCTGAACATCTCGTTCCGGCGCTCCGACGGCTCGAACGCCTTCCACGATCCGAACGCTCCCGACGGTCTCACTCCGATGGTGAAAGGCTGCATCGCGGGTCTGCTCGCCCACCACGAGGGGATCGCCGCCATCGCCGCCCCCCACGTGAACGCCTACAAACGGCTCCAGCCCGACATGCTGAACGGCTACTGGGCGAACTGGGGCTACGACGACCGAACGGTCTGCATCCGGATCCCGCCGGCCCGCGGCGAGGGCACGAGGGTGGAGCATCGGATGGCGGACGGGGCGGCGAACCCCTATCTCGCGGCGGCCGCGGTGCTGCACGCGGCGCGGTTCGGCGTCGAGCACCAGATGCAACCGCCACCGGCGCAGGTCGTCGGCGAGCCCGCGAACACCGAGCGCCGGGTGCCCCCCACGCTGGAGGCCGCACTCGTGGCGCTCGAGGCCGACGCCGAGCTCTGCGCCGCACTCGGCCCCTGGCTGATCGAGACGTTCACCAAGCTCAAACGCGCGGAGTGGGAGCGCTACCAGAAGGCGGTCGAGGAAACGGGCACCACGGACGTGACGCCGTGGGAGATCGAGTACTACCTGCCCTTCTTCTGACCGACTGACCGATAAGCCCATCCCCGATCGGGGGATGGAAAACTAAGCCGCATGGCCCCTGCTCTGCGGGACGTTGTTTTGCCGATACCACGTCTACGGGCGGGACATAACGAGGACGCGTTCGTAGGAGACCATGATGAGCAGCCGGAGGATCGGCGGACGTCGCAGGCAGCGCGCCGCGATGGCCGCTGCGCTCGTCGTCGGGCTCCTCACCGTCGGTGGGGCCGCCGGCGCGGCTACCCCATGGACGATCGACGAGTTCCCGGTCCTCACGCAAAACGGGCTCCCGAACGAGATCACGCAGGGGCCTGACGGCAACCTCTGGTTCACCGAGCGAACGGGCGGCGTCGTCGGACGCATCACTCCCGAAGGCGTGGTGACGGAATTCCGGATCGCCGACCCCGATCCCCGTCCCGAAGGGATCGCCGCCGGCCCCGACGGCAACCTCTGGGTGGCTCTTCGCAACGCGAACGCCATCGCGCGCGTCACTCCGGCAGGCGACATGACCCTGTTCCCCGTGCCGAGCCCGGATTCCGTGCCGGTGGACATCGCACTGGGTTCGGATGGCGCGATGTGGTTCACCGAGCGAGCCGGCAACCGGATCGGGCGCATCTCCATGACCGGCGCCATGACCGAGTACCCGCTCCCGGCCGGGAACCCGCGGCCGACCTCGATCGCTTCGGGGCCGGACGGGGCCATGTGGTTCATCGAGTCGAACCTCGACCGGATCGGCCGGATCTCCGTCGACGGGACGATCACCGACTACGGCCTCGGCGCGACCGGGCTCATCCTGGGTGACGTCGTGACCGGCTCCGACGGCGCGATCTGGTTCACCGAGCAGGCCTCGAACAAGATCGGACGCCTCGCGCTCGACGGCACCGTCACGCGGTTCACGCTGCCGACGCCGAACAGCTCGCCGGCCGGGCTGGCGCTGGGTCCCGACGGCAACGTTTGGTTCACCGAGCGCGACGGAAACGCGGTCGGCCGTATCACGCCGGCCGGCGCGATCGCCGAGTTCGCCGTCCCGACCGCGAGCAGTGGACCGTTCGGCATCACAGCCGGACCCGACGCGAACGTCTGGTTCACGGGCGCCCTCTCGGACACGATCGGTCGCATGAACCTGCCGCACGACGTCACGGCCCCCACGATCACCATCCTTTCGCCCGCCGATGGAACCGCCGTCCTCACCGGCGCGGCGCTCGTCGCAAGTTACGCATGCGCGGATGAGCCCGGGGGCTCCGGCCTCGCCAGCTGTCTCGGGTCGGTCCCGAACGGGTCGGCCCTCGATGACAGCCCGGGCGTCCACAGCCTCACGGTCACGGCGTCCGACCACGCCGGGAACACGGCGAGCCTCATGCACTCCTACATCGTGTTCGAGAGCTGGACCGGTAAGCTTGCACTCTCGCCGGCCTGGGCGACCTTGAAGGCCGGTACGCCGGCGAAGGCCTGGTTCGACCTCGGCAGTAAACTCGGGCTGGACGTGTTCGCCCCTGGCTCTCCCTCCTCCGAGCGCGTCGACTGCACGACGGGAGCTTCGTTGGGCGCCGGTAGCGTCGCCGATGGGGACCTCAAGTTCGCGGGCGGCCGCTACGCCTGGACCTGGTGGACTCAGCGGAGCTGGCAAGGCACCTGCCGGGCGCTGACGATGGACTTCGCGATCGGCGACGGAGTCGCCATCCAGCTCTTCGTCCGGTTCAGCTGAGCAGGCTCGTCGATCGCTCACATCGGCTTCGGGCGACACGCTTGCCTTCCCCGTTCGTTCGGTAGCAAACTACCTGGGCGAAGTTCCCGCCCCGAGGGGAGGCGCGCGGTGAGCGCGGCGACGTCCGACATCGATCTGTCGACCATCGACCTGGTCGACCCCGACAGCTACGTCGAGCGCGTGCCCTTCGAGTGGTTCGATCTGCTTCGCCGGCAACATCCCGTCTTCTGGCACGACGAACCCGCCGGGAACCAGGGGTTCTGGGCAGTCACCCGCTACGACGACCTCGTCACCGTCCACATGGACTGGCAGACCTACTCCTCGGAGAGGGGAGCGGTCTCGCTGGAGGAGCTCGATGAGGAACAGCTCCGGATCCGCCGCTCGATGCTCGAGACCGATCCCCCCGCCCACCGCGCGCTCCGGAACATCTGCAACAAGCGCTTCAGCGCTCGAGGCGTGGGCGCGTACGAGGACTTCATCCGCGACGTCGCGCGCACGGTGCTCGACCGGGCGCTCGAGAAGCAGGAGTTCGACTTCACCATCGAGATCGCCAAGGAGCTCCCCATCCGGTTCCTGTGCGCCATCTTCACGGTCCCGCAGGACGACGCCCCGCTGCTGATCCGGTGGGGCGACGCGATGATCGGCAACCAGGATCCCGAGTTCACCGACGCGGTGGTCGACAAGGTCGACACCGAGGAGTATCGGAACCTGCCGTTCCGTTCCCCGATCGCGCTCGAGCTGTTCGAATACGCCAGCCGCCAGCGCGACCTCCGCCTCGAGGAGCCCCAGGACGACGTGATCAACGCGCTCACCGTCGCGCAGCGCGAAGGAACCCTGACCGAGCACGATTACAACAACTACTTCGGCCTGCTGATGATCGCCGGGAACGAGACGACGAGGCACACCATCAGCCACGGGATGCTTGCCCTCCTGGAGAACCCCGACCAGATGCGGATGCTCCGGGACGACCCCTCGCTGATCTCGAACGCGGTCGAGGAGATCCTGCGGTGGGCCACGCCGGTGATGCATTTCCGACGGACGGCAACCCGGGACCACGAGTTCCGGGGTCAGCGGATCCGCGAGGGCGACAAGGTCGTCACCTGGTACATCAGCGCGAACCGGGACGAGGAGCAGTTCGAGGATCCATACCGTTTCGACATCGCCCGCAAGGGCGCCGGTGAGCATGTCACCTTCGGCCCGGGCGGACCCCACTTCTGCCTGGGTGCCCACCTCGCGAAGCTCGAGACGAAGATCCTGCTCCAAGAGCTCCTGCCTCGGCTGCGGTCGATCGAGCTTACCGGCCCGGTCGAGCGGATGCGCTCGAACTTCGTGAACGGCATCAAGCACATCCCGGTTCGCGTCGAGCTGGCCTAGGCGCCCCCGGCCGTCTTCAGCATCGACCGCAACATCCAGGCCATCGAGTCCTGCTCGTCCGGCGTGAGATCGGAGGTCACCGCCGACTCCTCGGCGTTGAACCGCGGGAACAGCTCCTCGATCTTCTTTCGGCCCGGTTGGGTGAGCGAGACGCGAACCATCCGGCCGTCCTCCGCGTTCTTCCGGCGCCGCACGAACCCGCGCTGCTCCAGAGTGTTCACGACGCCGGTCGACGTCGGCCTGCTGATGCCCACGGCCGCAGCGAGGTCGCGGGATTCCATCTCGCCCCAGACCCAGAGCACCCAGAGCGCGACGAAGGACGTCCACGACAGGCGGTCGTCGGCGAGGACCTTGGATTCCATGTGGCGCCGGATCGCGGCGGAGGTGCGGAAGAGGTTGGAGACCGCCCACATCGCGCGGAAATCGAGCGGGAGATGTCCGAGTCGTTCCAGCACCTTGCGCTCGGCTGGCAGGAGGTCCCCGTCCGCCATGCGGCGGAGTCTACCCTCGGGCCTCGGACCGCTTCCTTCGATTCAGCAGTCGTAGATGAGGTTGTCCCCGGGGCCTCCGCGGCAACGGTCGTTGCCGGGACCGCCGAAGATCCGGTCGTTCCCGGGACCGGCGAGCAAGACGTCCGCGCCTCCCTCGCCGTTGAGGTAGTCGTCGCCGCCGTTGCCCACGACCCGGTCCTGGCCGCCGCCTGCGTTGATGAAGTCCCGTCCAACAGCGCCGATGAGACGGTCGGCGCCGCGCTCGCCCTCCATGACCGTGTTCCCGCGGAACCCGCTCGCGTCGAAGCGCAATCCCCCACCGACCAGCATCGTGAAGTGGCCGTCCTCGAACCCCGACACGGTCGAGGTCCCGTCGACCGTGAGGAGCGAGGTATCCGTGAGCGTCACATCCCCGAGCGCCTCGATGATGAGCAGATCGTCGCCCGTCGAGGCCGAGAGCTGGTCCGATCCCGGCGACGCGTAGAACCGGTCGTTCCCGTCGCCTCCGTTGAGCTCGTCGTCGCCCGGCGTCCCCTTGAACGTGTCGTTGCCCCCGCCGCCGTTCACGCGGATCGTCGTGAGACCCGGGAAGTCGATCGGCACCACCTGGTCCATGTAGAGCACGTCGCTGCCGGCGTTGGCGTCGACGACGATCCCGCCGAGGTCTGAGCATGCGAACGGACCCGTGCCAGGGTTGCGGTCGTTGATCATCACATCGCCGCCGTCACACCGGATCTCGACCACGTCGATCCCGTCGGTCCCGGTCACCCGCAGCACGTCGCCGTCCACCTCAGAGGACACGGCGGCTGCGGCGGGGCTCGGCCAGGCGAGGACGGTCGAGGCAAGCAGAACCGAGAGCGCGATCCGGCGGCGCATGTCTCGATGGTACGGCCCTTCGGTCACCCGGCCTATCGGCCGTTCGGTCAGACGTAGAAGGCCTTCGGGGGGTCCTCCATCGTGAGGACATCGCGCTCGAGGCTCCAGGCGCTCACATGGGACTCCGCCTTGCCGTCGAAGACGAGCTCCACGAGCGAGCGCCCGAACACGCTCGCGAACTTGAACGCGTGCGCAGCGCCCTGGCCGACTGCCGCGCGCTCGTGCCCGGGGATCAGGTCCAGGACGAAGTTCCGGTCGGGCGTCATCGTGTACAGGCACGTCTTCTGTTCGAGGTAGGGGCCGAACCCACCGGGCAGGTGCTCGCGCATGAACGAATCGACCGTTTCCGAGTAGTCCGGCCTGGGCTCGAGTGAGCGCGTGTCGCCGGTCACCTCGGGACCTCCGACGTCCCAACCGATCTTCGCTCCGGTTCCCTCGAACGACGGCAGCCCGTAGAAGGAGGGAACGCCCATCCAGATCCATACCGGGAAGCGGTCGGGACCGAAGCCCCCCTCGTCCTGGGGGGCGTAGTACGTGACCTGCTCCTGCGTGACCGTCAGGTTGATGGGACGCCACAGCTGGGCGAGCAGCTCGTTCGTCCAGGCGTCGGCGGCGAGGATCAGGCGCTCGGCGCGGTAGGTACCCGCCTCGCTCTGGAGCTCGTACATCCCTCCGGTCTCACGGATCTCGAGAACGTGCGCGTGCTCGACGAGCGTCGCGCCCATCGAGGTGGCCAGACGCCGGTGCGTCGTGTTGGCCTTCGCCGCGGCCGCGATGCCCGAGTCCTCCTGATACATCACGCGGACGTCGTCGGCGATCCGCCACTGCGGCCAGCGGCGCATCGCGTCGGACGCGTCGAGCCATTCGTAGGCGATCCCGCCGGCCTCGTCGAGCGCGCGCGTGTAGTCCTGCATCCAGCCGTGCGCGTTCTCCGGGTACAGGTCGAGCCCGCCCGTTCGGTACACGAGCTGCTGCCCCGAATCCTCCTCGACGGCCGCCCAGGCCGCGTAGGAGTCACGGGCGAAGCGGACGTACTCGGGCGCGTGATACGAGAGCCGGATGATCCGGGAGTGATCCTGCGAGGCCCCGCGGCCGTGGCCGAGCTCGAAACGCTCGAGCCCCAGCACCCCCCCGCCCGCGCGCCGGGCCGCCCAGTAGACGGCGCCCGAGCCGATGCCGCCGAGACCGACGACGGCGATCTCGAACTCCCTGCGTTCGGCCACTCAGGCCTCGGTCTCGCTGTGCTCGTGGTACTCGTACGCGCTCATCGCGCGGCCGCTCTCGCTCTTCCACGCGCGCTCCCCGGCCGGGACCTTGCCGAGCGCCTTCGCCATCGCGCGAACGTGCGCCTGGATCGCGCCGCAGCACGATCCGATGTAGTTCACCCCTCCCTCGGCGGCCTTTCGCGCGTAGTCGGCCATCTCAAGCCGCGAGAGCTGGAGCGGGTCGAGCTCGTACGGGAACCGCGGACCCGCCGTGAAGTCCGGCGCGTCCGCGGTGGTCCGGTACGCCACCGGCTGCGCCGCGACGAACCCGTCGGTGGTCGCCTCGCGCATCCGGAGCGCGATCGGCAGCTGCTGGTCGGGGCCGTTCAGGCAATTCACACCCACGATGTCGGCGCCGGCGTCGATGAGACGCTTCGCGGCTTCGCCGGGCGTGTCGCCCTCGTACGTGAGGGGCTCAACCTGCTCGAACGACATCGTCGCCATCACGGGCAGGCCGGTCGCCTTCGCCCGTTCGACGAACAAGATCGCCTCGCCGAGGTAGGAGAAGGTCTCGCCGATCCAGAAGTCGGGCGGGCCGGCGTCGACCTGGTCCTGCAGCTGGCGGTCGAACAGCGAGCGGACGTGATCGGCGCTCGAAGCGTCGTCCGGGTCGTAGGCCCACGTGAGGCTGAGGTTCCCGGCGACGAGCGCGTCCCCCTCAGCGGCAACCTCTCGGGCGATCCGGACCGCGGTGCGGTTGATCTCGTCGACCTTGCCCGCCATGCCGACCGTCGCGAGCTTGTCGTCGCTCGCATAGAAGGTCATCGTCTGCAGCACCTCGGCGCCCGCCCTGAGGAACTCGCGATGCAGTTGCGCGAGCGCCTCGGGATGCTCGATGACGACTTCGGGTGTGAACGGCCCCGCCTGCACGTACCCGCGCTTCTCGAGCTCGAGCAGGTAGCCGCCGTCACCGAGCACCGGCCCGTCGGCCAGACGTTCGAGGATCCCCTTCGCCATGTCGCCTCCCGTGAGCGGTGGGACGGGAGTCTAGTGAGCGGGATGGTCGGCCCGAGCCCGCAGGCCCGTTCAGGCCGAGACCACGGGTCAGTTCAGGCGGGGACCGCGGCGGGATGCTCCGACACCACGAGGGCGTCCGACTCGAGACCTCCGCCGGGGTGATCCTGTCGCACCGCCTGTTCGAGGAGCAGGAGCTCGGTCTCGGTCGCGTCTTGCGGACGTGCGAAAAGGTAGCCCTGTCCCCTATCGCAACTCATCGCGCGCAGCGACCAGGCCTGGCGGCGATGCTCGATGCCTTCGGCGACGATCTGAAAGCGCATCGCCCGGCCGAGATCGATCATGCCCTGCACGAGCGAGACGTTCCCGTCTGCCCTCGCGAGCTCATCGACGTAGGACTTGTCGATCTTCAGCTCGGTGATCGGGAAACGCATCAGGTAGCGCATCGGCGACGTCCCGGTCCCGAAGTCGTCCACGGAAAGACGGACCCCGATGTCGGCGAGTAACCGAAGCCCCCGCTCTACCGCGTCCACGTCGCTCACGAGCACGTCCTCGGTCAGCTCGAGCGTGAGCGCCGCGGGCTGAAGTCCCGTCGCGCCGAGCACCTCCTCGACGTCGGTGACAAGGTCCGCCGCCTCGACCTGTTTGCTCGACAGGTTCACGCTCAGCGAGAGGTGCTCCATGGCCGGGATCGACCGGCGCCACCTCGCGACCGTGCCACACGACTCGCGAAGGATCCACCGGCCGAGCGGCAAGATCAGACCGGTTTCCTCTGCGATCGACAGGAACTCGTCCGGCGGGAGCACGCCCCTGGACGGATGGACCCATCGGACCAGCGCCTCGACGCCGCGGATCGTCCCGGAATCGAGGTCGACGATCGGCTGATAGTGGACCCGGAAGTCGGCCCAGCCCGCGTCCAGCGCTCGCCGCATGTCCGTCTCGAGTTCCACGCGCCGCACGGCCGATTCCCCCATCTCGCTCTGGAAGATGACGTACCTGCCAGTGCCGGCGCGCTTGGCACGATACATCGCGATGTCGGCGTGCTGCAGCGTCTCGGACGGAGCATCCTTCTTCGGGTCGTGCATCGCGATGCCGATGGAGGCGCTCGTGAAGACCTTGCGGCCGGCGATCTCGACCGGAACGGCGATGGCTTCGAGCACCCGCTGCGCGACGCGGACGGCCCATTCGCCCGCCACATCCTCGATCAAGATGGCGAACTCGTCTCCGCCGAGGCGCGCAACCGTGTCCGATTCACGCATCGTCGCCTCGAGCCGTCTCGCGACATCGACGAGCAGTTGATCGCCGACCGCGTGCCCGAGGCCGTCGTTGATCGCCTTGAAGTCGTCCAGATCGAGGAGCAGCACGGTCAGACCGGTCGCGTTGCGCCGGGCCCGTGCGGCTGCGTGCCCGATCCGGTCGCTGAACAGGGTTCGGTTCGCCAAGCCGGTAAGCGGGTCGTGCAGGGCCTGATGCGTGATCTGGCCGACGGCTCGGTCGAGCTCGGCGCGGCGAGCGTTGCCCTCGTACACCAGTCGGACGAGCCGAACGACGACGAGGGCGGCAAGGATCACGCAGCCGACCGACAGGACGAGGATGTCCTCGAGATCGCCGTGGAGCGCTTCGTTCAGGATCAGCGCCGGACCCGCGATCGAGGCGACCGCGAGCAGCGCGATCCGGAGCCTGCCGACGGGACGCGTCGCGGTATCGTTCGCCGCAGCCGGCGCGGCGCCCGCCATCGAAGGGTGAAGAGCCGCCGCCCCGAGCATCACGTAGCTCGCGAGCCATCCCGCGTCGACCCACGAACCGTCGATGTAGGAGTTGTTGATGATCATCACGGCGTACACCGTGTCCGACACAAGGAGGAGCGGAAGCCACGCGAGGAGGAATCGAACGGACAGCGTGCGGCGTGTCATCGTCGCGATCACCGGAACGAGCACGCCGACCAGGAATAGATCTCCGATCGGATAGGCGACCGAGACCGCCGTCGAGAGCCACGGAGCCGTCAGGTCGTTCACATACGGCCGCATCAGGACCAGCCACGAGATCAACGAAACCCCGACCATGATCACCGCCGCGTCCAGGATCACCCCGACGCGCGAACCGCCGGGGCGCATCGCCGCAGCGAGGATCAATCCCGCGCCGAACAGCGGATAGGCGATCAGGTAGACCGGATCGGCGATGCTCGGATACGGGATGGACCTGCCGAGGATCGGCATCACGATCCAGAAGCCGTCGCCGATGCAGAAGGCTGCCTGTCCGGCAGCGAGCAGATACCAGACCCACGGATGCTCGGGTCGGTTACGACGAACCCCGACGACGATCGCGACGACCGTCGCGAGGCTGACCAGGAAATAGAGCCATTCCGAAGCGTGCGGGATCCTGGGCCCGGCGACTTGATGGATGGCGATCGCCGCAGCGCCACCGACGATCCAGACCTTCCA
>JBBDWS010000099.1:5831-20856 GCA_040902755.1 Actinomycetota bacterium | reverse complement strand
CCGAGCCGTTCGGCGACGCTCGCCAACTCGCTCCCTCCGCCGGCGTTACCCGGATCAGGTTCCAAGGGTCGCCGGCCGCCAGCCGGCCTCTCAGCCCGGTCGTCCGGGCTCCCCCGAGGTCACCACGATGCTAGCGCGCGCTACGCGGAGCGAAGATGCGCGGAGAGGTCGCGAAGCGCGCCGCGCATCAACCGGCGGAGGAACGGCCGGTAGACCAGGAGCGCGAGCTCGCCGAGGACGGGGATCGGCAGCGCGAGATCCTCGGACCACCGGAGCCTCGCCCCGGTGCCCTCGGGTTCGAGCGCCCACGTGCCGACGCCCCGGATGAAGCTCCGGTGCGTCATCTCCAGGACGTGCGGCGGCTCCCAACGCGTGACCTCGAGCACCTCGGTGAACAGCGGGACGTTGTAGACGCGGCTCTTCACCGCGATGCGAACGCCGAGGCCCTCCCGGTGCGGGCTCAGGACGCGCACGGAGACCGCGTCACGGATCCACCGGGCCTGGTCTTCCCATCGCAGGAGAGCGCGCCACGCCTCGTCGAGCGGCGCCGGCAGGTGCCAATCGGCTTCAACCCGCACGAGGACCCGACCTGCTCGGCAAGGTCTCGCGGATCGAAAGGACCAGCCCCAGCGCGAGCAGGGTGGGCAGCGCGCTGGTCGCGAACGACGCCTCGAAGCCGAACGCGTCCGCCGTCCACCCCGCCACGAGTGGGCCGAAGGCGAAACCGAGGTCGCCCATGAAACGGAAGGCGGCGACCGCGGAGCCCTTGAGATCGTCCGGCGTCACGTCCGAGAGCATCGGTGCCGGCGGCACTCCGGCGTATCCGCTCGCCACGCCGAGCACGGCCATCCCCAGGAAGAAGATCGTGACCGAGTCCAGCAGCCCGAAGACCGCCGTGATGGCGGCGAGCGCCGCGAGCGAGGGCACGAGTACCGCTTTTCGCCCGCGGCGATCCGTCGCCTTGCCGGCCGGGAACAGCGAGATGAGCTCGGTTCCGGTCGCGATCGCCAACCCGATCCCGACACCACTGAGGGTCAGCCCCAATCCGACGACGCCGAACAACGGGATCAGTGTCGAGAACAGGGCCCCGACCATCCACGCGTACGCGCCGTTCGTCACGAGCACGGTCACGAACGGCCGGTTCCACGGCAGACGACGGACGCCGCCGCGACGCGTCTCCTCGGCGCTCCGGACCGGGTTGTGGATCGTCCGCCAGAAGAGCCACGCCGACACGAAGCACGCGATCCCGTAGACGTGCAGCGGGCCCGCGAGGCCGAACCAGTGCGCCACCAGCCCGCCGAGCGGGCCTCCGGCCATGAACCCGACGTTGAACGAGCCGTAGTAGACGCTCATCACGCGACCCGAGCGTTGCGGCGGGATCGTGCGCAGCAGGAAGGAAAGGAGCGCCGCGAAGAACAGGGCGGAGCCGATGCCGCCGACCGAACGGAACACGACGAGCAGCAGGAAGTTCGGGGCGAGGCCGGCCGCGATCGACGAGAGGCCCACCACGACGGCGCCGACGGTCGTCATCGCGCGCTCGCCGTACCGGTCGATGAAGCGACCGACGAACGGATCGGCGGCCAGGCGCGCGAAGGAGAAACCGGAGATCAGGAGGCCGATCGCGTCGTACCCCACGCCGAACGAGCGCGCGTAGTTCGGCAGGACCGGCGAGAGGATGCCGAACCCGAGCATGATCACGAAGGTGCCGACGATCGTGGCCCGGACCTCGGGGATCCGGAGGACATCGCGGAACCCCGGCTCCCCCTCGTTCACGCCGGCCAGTGTACGGACGCGTGCCCGCCATCCTGGAGACGCTTGCGCGCCAGCCCCGGGGACGGTTCGATGGCGCGGTGCCCGATCCCTCGCGCGGCGCCGTCGCCGCATCGAACCTCGCCACGGCCCATGGAGACGTCCTCACAGGAGGTGGTCTCGAGCCGAGCGCGCTCGTCCGCGGAGAGGACCGCGGCCTCGTGTCGGAGACCCATGAGCCGACCGCCGTCGCGTGGGAGGACGGCGTCATCACCTACGTCGGCCCGGCCGACGGCCTCGTCGGGGTCGATCCTGAGTGGCACGAGGGGTGCACGATCGCGCCCGGTTTCGTCGACTGTCACACGCATCTCCCCTTCGTCGGCTGGCGCTCGGACGAGTTCGAGGCGCGCTTGTCGGGAGTCTCGTACCGCGACCTCCACGGCGAAGGCGGGATCTTCCGGAGCGCGCGGATGTTCGCCGAGGCCTCCGACGAAGAGGTGCTCGCGTTCTGCCGGCCGCTCGTGCAGGAGATGGCCGACCACGGCACGACGGCGCTCGAGCTGAAGACCGGCTACGGCCTGTCGGTCGAGGCCGAGCTGAGGCAGGCTCGACTCGCCCGCCGGCTCGCGGAGGAGGCGCCGCAGACGTGCACGGTGACGCTCCTCGCGTGCCACGCCGTTCCGGAGGGCATGTCGCGCGAGGACTGGGTCCGCAGCGCCTGCCAGGAGCTGATCCCCGCGGCCGCCACCGAAGTGCTCGCCGACGCGGTCGACGTGTACGTCGAGGACATCGCCTTCACCCTGGACGACCTGCGCGCCGTCGCCGAAGCCGGGGCGGCGCACGGGCTGCCGCTGCGCTGCCACGCCGATCAGCTCGGCCCGTCGGGTGCCGCCGAGGCGGCGGTCGCGCTCGGCGCGCGAAGCGCGGACCACCTGAACCACATGTCGCCACTCGGCCTCGCGGCGCTCGGCGATGCGCCCGCGACGGTCGCCGTGCTCCTTCCGACGTCGACGCTGTTCCTGCGCGCGTCGCCGCCCGACGTGCGCGGATTGCTCGACGCCGGCGCGGCCGTAGCCATCGCGACCGACTGCAACCCGGGGACCTCGCCCGTCGTGTCGATGCCCGAGGCGATCGCCACGGCATGCTCGCTCTACGGGCTGAGACCGCTCGAGGCGCTCGCGGCGGCCACGATCGACCCGGCGTGGGTGCTCGGTCTGAGCGACGCGCACGGTACGCTTGCGCCCGGCAGGCGGGCCGACTTCGTGATCCTCGACGGGGACGCCTTCCGGCATGTTCCGTACCGCCCGGGCCACAACCCGGTGCACCACACCTACGTCGGCGGAAGGAGGGCCGGAGGACGATGAGGAAGTTGCCCGCGCTGCTCGCGATCGTCTGCGTGGCGGTCCTCGTTCCGGCCGCCGCCTCCGCCCAGACCGAACCCGAGACGGTCACCCTCGAGGCGTCCGCCGGCACGCTCATGATCGGCGACGATGTGCGCCTGACCGGCGAGATCGCTCCGGCGATCGGCGGACACACCGTGGAGATCCGTGACGAGCAGGACGACGTCGTGGCCTCCGCGACGACCGGCGCGGCCGGCGCCTTCTCGGTCACGATCGCGCCGGAGGGAACGCGGACCTATCGCGCGTTCTGGAACGCGGCCGTGAGCGAACCCGTGACCGTCAGGGTCCGAGCGGTCGTGTCCGTGCGGATGTCGGGGGTTCGTCTGTTCGACGATGTCGTCGTCCGCGGGACGGTGCAGCCCGCCCGGCCCGGACGCCGGGTCGAGGTCGCGCTCGTCGTGGGCGGCCGCGTCGTGCAAACGCAACGAGTCGAGATGGGCTCGGCGGGTGGCTTCACCGCGACGTTCCGCGCGATGCATGTGGGGACCACCCGAGCCCGCGCGTCGTTCTCGAGGCCGGATCTGTTGCGAGGTTCGGCCGTCAGCGAGTCGAGTACGCCGCCCCTTCCGTCCCTGCGCTCGGGCTCCAACGGTCCCTTCGTTCAGCTGCTCGAGCGGCGGCTCGTCGAGCTCCACTACCGGCTCGCCGGAGCTAAGGACGGGAGGTTCGATTTCCGAACGGCCGACGCCGTCGTCGCCTTCCACAAGGTGCAGCGGATGGCTCGGGTGTTCTCGGTGAGCGCGGCGACGTGGCGCGCATTGGCGGATCCGCTCGTCGCGCGGGCGCGACACGACTGGCGCGGGCTCCATTTCGAGGTCGACCAGACGCGGCAGGTCCTGCTCACCGTCGAGGACGGCGAGGTCACGAACGTCCTACACGTGTCGACCGGCGCGGGCGGAGCGACGCGCGACGGCTCGTTCCGCGTCTTCCGCAAGCTCGCCGGGTACAGCGGACATCGCCTGTACTACCCGAGCTACTTCGACGGCCTGCGCGCGCTCCACGGATGGCTCGAGGTACCGACGTACGCGGCGAGCCACGGGTGCGTGCGCATCCCGTACTGGAACGCGATCTGGGTGTACGAACTCGCGGATCTCGGCACTCGCGTCGTCATCTACCACTGAGCCGCGAACCGAACAGGATCCCCAAGGCGCCCGCGGTCAGTCCAGCGCGCCGACTACGCCTTCGGCCGCCTCGAGCAACGCGCCGTCCCGCACAAGCGCCGTGAGCGCCTCGATGTCGGGGCCGAGCTCGCGGTCGGCCTCGAGGAACGGGACGTGGTCGCGGATGGCGTCGCGCGCGGCTCGGGTCCCGGCGGCGGGCTCGAGCGGCGCGCGGAGATCCAACGCCTGCGCCGCGACGAGCGCCTCGAGCGCGACCACGACTTCGGCGTTCGCCACGATGTCGCGGGCGTGCCGCGCCGAGATCATCCCCATGCTCACGTGATCCTCCTGCCCCGCGGAGGACTCGATCGAGTCGACCGACGCGGGATGCGCGAGCGTCTTGCACTCGGAGACGAGCGAGGCCGCGGTGTACTGGGCGAGCATGAAGCCGGAGTTCAACCCGACCTCCTGCACCAGGAACGCCGGCAGGCCGTTGTTGCGGGCCGGATCGAGGAGCCGGTAGAGGCGGCGCTCCGAGATGCTCGCGAGCGACACGACCGCGAGCGCGAGCGAATCGAGGGCGACCGCGACGGGTTGCCCGTGGAAGTTGCCGCCGGACAGGATCTCGCCGGCATCCGTCAACACGATCGGGTTGTCCGACACCGAGTTCGTCTCGACCTGCAGGACCGACGTCGCGAATCGGAGAGCCTCGCGCGTCGCGCCGTTCACCTGCGGCGCGCACCGGAACGAGTACGCGTCCTGTACGAGGTGCACGCTCTCGCGATGCGAGGCGACGATCGCGCTCCCGTCCAACAGGCGTCGCAGGTTCGAGGCCGACGCGACGACACCGGCGTGGGGTCGGAGTGCCGTCAAGCGCTCGTCGAACACGCGATCCGAGCCGAGCGCGCTTTCGGTGCTCATCGAGGCGACCAGATCGGAGGTGCGCGCGAGTCGGGCCACACGGTCCGCAGCGAGGGTGCCGATGGCGAGCATGCCCTGCGTGCCGTTCACCAGCGCGAGTCCCTCTTTCGCCTTCAGCACGAGCGGCGCGAGCCCCGCGTTCGCGAGGACCTCCGCGGCCGGAACGGGTTCCCCGTCGACGAGCAGATGCCCTCGGCCGAGGAGCGGCAGCGCGAGGTTCGCGAGCGGCGCCAGGTCCCCGGACGCGCCGAGCGATCCTTGCTCCGGAACCACCGGAACGAGATCGCGGTTCAGCATCTCGACCATCCGCTCGACGATCTCGACGCGAACGCCCGAATGCCCGAGCGCAAGCACGTGCGCGCGCAGCAACAGCATCGCGCGGACCTCCTCGCGACCGAGTGGCCGACCGACCGCCGTGGCGTGGGACCGGACGATCCGGTGTTGCAATGCATCGGCCTGCGCCGGGTCGATCCGCACGTCGGCCAGGCTGCCGAACCCCGTCGTCACCCCGTAGACGGTGTCGCCGGATGCGACCGCCGCGTCCACGACCTCGCGCGCCGACCGCATCCGAGCGGCCGCCGTCGCGGGAAGCTCCACGCCCGCGCCCCGCGCGACAGCGACGACGTCCTCGAGCGAGAGCGGCTCCCCTACGGCGACGGGCACGGCGGCAAGGCTACGGGCGGTGCCGAACGTGAGCAAGCGGGTCTACGCTGCCCTCGAATGCCCGGCCCCTTCGACGACCTCGAACCGGAAGACCGCCCGACGCCCGACGACGAAGCGATCTCGCCGACACCGGCGGGTCCTCGGGTCGCAGCCGGACCCGTGGATCGAAGGCCTCGGAGGGACGACTCCCGAAGCGATCGGCGCCCGGACGAGCCGGGTGCGATCAAGGCGTTCCTGCGCGGCGCGACGCGTCGCTGCCCCCGGTGCGGCAGTGGGAACCTGTTCGAGAGCTGGTTCCGGATCCGGAAACGCTGTCCGCGTTGCGGCCTCCGGCTCGAGCGCGAGGAGGGCGGCTTCCTCGGCGCGATGACGATCAACTACGTGGCGACGGCCGTCGTGTTCCTGGTGGTGATGATCGTTTGGTTGGTCCTCGACCTCCCGGACGTGCAGGTGTTGCGGCTCACGGTCGCGGCGATCGGCGTGACGCTCGTCTTCCCGCTGCTCTTCTGGCCGTTCTCCAAGACGATCTGGGCGGCGGTCGACTTCCTCGTGTTCCGGTCCGATCCCGAGTACACCTCGGTTGACGCCGCCGACCGCGCGAGCGGCAACGGCGGCCGCCCGTGAGGGGATTGAGGTTCGAAACGCCCAGGTGATTAGGGGATCAGTCGCCCAATCTCCTAGGTGATTAGGTGTATAATCACCTCATGCTTCCTTACGACGCCTCTCAGCTCCTGGATCTCACCGCCGAGCTGGATGCCTGGAAGGAACGCCTCGACCAGAGGGGCGTGCTGCCCCGCGCCTGGTTTGGGCGCTTACGCCGTGATCTTGAGGCGGAGGCCATCGCGGCATCAACGTCAATGGAAGGCGTCCCCGTAACCGTTGAGGAGGTCCGAAGAATCCTGCTTGGAGTCCGCCCTACCGACGTAAAGAAGGAAGACGCGGCGCTTGTCGAAGGCTATAGGGACGCGATGAGCTTTGTACTACGTCGGGCCGATGCTCCGGCCTTCAGATGGAACATGGAGTTGGTGATCGCGCTTCACGACCGGATCCTGGCCGGAAGCTGGGGAGCCGGAGCGGGTCGATTCCGCGACGGACCCACGTACGTCGTCAACAGCAGCACTGGAGAGCTAGTTTTCGAACCACCGGACTCGGACGCGGTGCCCAATCTCGTCGACCGCGCATGTGCCCTGATGGAAGAAGATCATCCGCATCCTGCGATTCAAGCGGGTTGGATTCACATCGCCCTTGCCGCGATTCATCCGTTCAGGGACGGCAACGGGCGAGCCGCCAGAGTCGCTGCATCTCTGGCGATGTATCGAGGTGGCTTCAAACTGTCCGAATTCACTTCTCTGGAAGAATGGTGGGGGCGGCACCTCCCTGACTACTACGCATCGTTCGCAGTCTTGGGAGAAGCGTTCGATCCAGATACCGATGTAAGCGCTTTCCTGGTAGCCCACGTCAAAGCGCAACTGTTCCAGGTCCGTGCTCTTGACCTTCGGGAGCAAGTCCAGCGTCAGATCTGGCTTGCTATCGAACAGGCGATTATCGACGCAGGCTTGGAAGCGCGAGTTACGAACGCGGCGTGGGATGCCTTCTTCGGTCGCGACGTAACGCCTCGATATTACCGACCACTCGCAGATATCAGCGCTGCGACTGCGACGACGGATCTGGCTGCCGCTGTCGCAGCCGGTCTCCTGCAGCCTGAAGGCGAGGGACGCTCGCGCCGCTATCTGCCGGGTCCGCGGTTGTACTCATTGATTGCCCAAACGCTAGCGTTGCCCGATCGCGGACAGCTCGATCCAGATGCAGAACGCGCGCGAATCGTTGGCGAATTGACGAAGCGCGCGACGGCTGCACAGTCCCCCGTCCCCGTTCGGGAGTGAAAGCTGAGTCGATCCTGCAGCATCAGCCAACGGAGAGTGACTGGCGACTACTCCCGCCAGGGGAGCCGCACGCCGCGCTCGGCGGCGACCGCGAGCGCCTCGTCATAGCCCGCGTCGGAGTGTCGCACGACGCCCATCCCCGGGTCGGTCGTCAGCACGCGCTCGAGACGCTCGGCGGCCTCGTCCGTCCCGTCGGCGACGACGACCATGCCGGCGTGGATCGAGTAGCCGATCCCGACGCCGCCTCCGTGGTGAACGCTCACCCAGTGGGCGCCGGCGGCGGTGTTCACGAGCGCGTTCAGGATCGGCCAGTCGGCGATCGCGTCGGACCCGTCCTTCATCGCCTCGGTCTCGCGGTACGGGCTCGCGACGCTCCCCGCGTCGAGATGGTCCCGCCCGATCACGATCGGCGCGCCGACCTCCCCTCGCGCCACCATCTCGTTGAACCGCAGCCCGGCCCTCGAGCGCTCGCCGTAGCCGAGCCAGCAGATCCGGGCCGGGAGCCCCTGGAATGCCACGCGCTCCTGCGCCATCGAGAGCCAGCGAAGCAGCCGCTCGTTCTCGGGGAACAGCTCGGCCACCGCGCGGTCGGTCTTCACGATGTCCTCGGGGTCGCCCGACAGCGCGGCCCATCGGAACGGGCCCTTGCCCTCGCAGAACATCGGGCGGATGAACGCCGGAACGAAGCCCGGGTAGGCGTACGCCCGCTCGAACCCTCCGGTCTCGGCGCCGGAACGAAGGTTGTTCCCGTAGTCGAACACGACCGCTCCCGCGTCCAGGAACGCCACCATCGCCTCGACGTGTCGCGCCATCGAGTCGTGCGATCGGCGCTGGTAGTCCGCGGCGTCCGCCGTCCGCAGCGAATCGGCCTCGTCGAGCGAGAGCCCGCCCGGCACGTACCCGCCGAGCGGATCGTGCGCGCTCGTCTGGTCGGTCACGAGGTCGGGGCGGAAGCCGCGCCGGAGAAGTTCCGGCAGCACGTCCGCGCAGTTGCCGAGCAGACCGATCGACACCGCCTCGCCCGCGGCTCGAGCCTCCTCGGTCCACCGGACGGCCTCGTCGAGATCGCTCGTCTCGCGGTCGAGATAGCGCGTCTTGATCCGGCGCTCGATGCGCGAGGGGTCGACCTCGACGCACAGCGCCACGCCTTCGTTCATCGTGACGGCGAGCGGCTGGGCGCCTCCCATCCCGCCGAGTCCGCCCGTGAGCGTGACCGTTCCACGCAGCGTTCCGTCGAAGCGCTGCCTCGCCGCCTCGGCGAACGTCTCGAACGTCCCTTGCAGGATGCCCTGCGTCCCGATGTAGATCCACGAGCCCGCCGTCATCTGGCCGTACATCGTGAGGCCCGCCTGCTCGAGCTCGCGGAATGTGTCCCAGTCGGCCCACTTCGGCACCAGCATCGAGTTCGAGATGAGGACGCGGGGCGCCAGCGAGTGTGTCTTGAACACGGCGACCGGCTTCCCGGACTGGACCAGCATGGTCTCGTCGCTCTCCAGGGTCCGAAGGGTCCGCACGATCGCGTCGTAGGCCTCCCACGAGCGAGCCGCCTTCCCGGTCCCCCCGTACACCACGAGATCCTCGGGACGCTCCGCCACGTCGGGATCGAGGTTGTTCATGAGCATCCGCAGGGCGGCCTCCTGGGGCCAGGCCTTGCAGGTCATCAGGGTTCCGCGCGGGGCGCGGATCTCGCGGGCGCTCACGACGCTCACCTCCGGCTCGGATGGATGATAGGTCCAACCCGCCACGTCCCGCTCCGTTGTCAGGGACCGGGCCGGCAGCTACCGTCCTTCCGTGTCGGGGCCACCGATCCGCGTGTTGATCGCAGACGACGAGGCTGTCCTGCGAGCGGCCCTGGCCGACCTCGTGCAGTCGGATGACTCCTTCGAGCTCGTCGGCTCGGCTCGCGACGCGGACGAGGCGATCGCCCTCGCCGAAGCCATGAAGCCGGACGTCGCGCTCGTCGACGTCCGGATGCCGGCGGGCGGAGGACTTCGCGTCGCGGAGAAGCTCCGGCACCTGTTGCCGCAGACGCGCGTGCTCGCCCACAGCGCGGTCGACGATCGGGCTTCGGTCGTGCGGATGCTCGAGGGCGGCGCCGTCGGCTACCTCGTGAAAGGGACCGCTCCCGCCGAGATCCTCGGCGCGATCGTGCGGGCTGCACGCGGGCAGCTGAGCGTCTCACCGGAGGTGATGACCGGCCTCGTGAGGGATCTGTCGGATCAGCTCCAGCGGCAGGAGATCGCGACGAGCGAGCGGCTCGCAAAGGCCGACCGCATCGACAGCGTGTTGGAGGGGAAGGGACGCACGATGGTGTATCAGCCCATCGTCGAGCTCGACGGGCATCGGGTGATCGGGATGGAAGCGCTCGCGAGGTTCGCCGACGGCGGGGATCCGTGGCCCATCCCACAGTGGTTCGCCGAGGCCGCCGCGGTCGGGATGGGCACCGAGCTGGAGCTCGCGTGCAATCGCGCCGCGCTCGCCGACCTGGCGCGCATCCCTCCGGACCGCTACGTGTCGATCAACGTGTCGTATCGGACCGCAGAGTCCGAGGGGATGCTCGAGGTCCTCGACGCGGTCGACGCCTCTCGGGTGGTCATCGAGATCACCGAGCACGAGGCGGTGGAGGACTACGACCGGCTCACTGGGGCGCTCCAGCTCGTCCGCGAGCGCGGCGCTCGGGTGGCGATCGACGACGCGGGCGCGGGCTTCGCCAGCCTTCGCCACATCCTGCTGATCGACCCGGAGATCATCAAGCTCGACGTCAGCCTGACGAGCGGCATCGACTCCGACGCTCGGCGGCGGGCGCTCGCGACCGCGCTCATCACCTTCGCGGAGGAGATGGACATCGCGGTCGTGGCCGAGGGCATCGAGACAGAACTCGAGCATGCCGCACTGCAGGCGCTGGGGGTCCGGTTCGGCCAGGGATACTTCATCGGCCGGCCGGAGAAGCTGTCCGACTAGACGGGCGAGCGCCTCAGCTGGTCCGGCGGTCGACGGCCCACGAGGAGCCTTCCTTCGACTTGGTGAACGCCTTCATCTCCGTCGCGATCGCGACCGCCTCGGCGAAGTGCTGGAACGTGCGCCGGGCCGTCGTCGCGATCCCCACCGAGATCGACAGGAACGGGAAGTCCTGGACCTCACCCCGGCGGTTCGTCACCTGGATGTGCCCACGCGCTCGGTCTTCGGGCTCGTACAGCCCCGGCACGGCCTCGTCGAACCGCCGGACGAGGAGCTCGGCAACGGCTTCGGCCTCGTTCGCATCGCACAAGATCACGAAGTCGTCCCCTCCCACGTGACCGACGAACGCGCTCGTTCCACCGGCCTCGTGTGCGAGCTCCTGGATCAGGCCGGCGGTGAACTGGATCACCTCGTCGCCGCGCATGAACCCGTAGTGGTCGTTGAAGGCCTTGAAGTGGTCCAGGTCGGCGTACAAGATCGCGAACGGGACGCCCGAGCGCACGCGTTCCTCGATCTCGTCCTCGATCCGGATGTTGCCGGGAAGACCGGTGAGCGGAGACTGCTGCCGCATCTCCTTGGTGCGCCGCAGGACCCCTCGGATCCTCGCCAGGAGCTCGGGCGTGTCGAACGGTTTGACGATGTAGTCGTCGGCGCCGACGGCGAAGCCCTCGAGCTTGTCGGCCGAGAGCCCCCGCGCGGTGAGCATGATGACGCTCACCGATGCCGTCCGGCTGTCCTGCCGCAGCTGGCGGGTCATCTCGAACCCGTCCATGTTCGGCATCATCACGTCGGCCAGCACGAGCTCGGGGCAGTCCGCGCGCGCCAGGTCGAGCGCCTGCTGCCCATCGTTGGCGACGCGAACGTCGTAGCCGGCGGCTCGGAGCTCGATCTCGAGGAGGCGCGCGATGAACGGATCGTCGTCGACGACGAGGATGGATCCTCCGCCGGGCGCGCCGGCCCTGTCGTTCATGTCCTCGGACGACATCCACCGACTCCCTGCTTCGATCGGGGCCGGCGCTCGCTCGGCTCGTCTCCAGCCCCCGCGCCCACCGGGGATGATTCGGCAGGATACCCCGGCAGATGAAGCAGGCCCAGCATCGCGACCGAACGAACCGGCTCCGCCGACGGCCGGCGCGCCCTGCCGCCGCGCGTTCGTGGGACGATAGGCCGGCCGAACCCGGAGAGAGAGTGCGCATGGAGGTGCTGGACTCGTTCCTGGACACGGTGGGCAACACGCCGCTCGTCCGGTTGAACAAGGTGGCGCGCGGCGTGCAGCCGCCCGTGCTCGCGAAGCTCGAGATGCTGAACCCGGGCGGAAGCGTGAAGGACCGGATCGGCCTTCGGATGATCGAGGCGGCCGAGCGCACCGGCGTCCTGAAGCCCGGCGGGACGATCGTGGAGCCGACGTCGGGCAACACCGGACACGGGCTGGCGATCGCCGCGGCGATCCGCGGCTACAAATGCATCTTCGTGATGCCCGACAAGATGAGCCAGGAGAAGATCTCGCTGCTGCGCGCGTACGGGGCCGAGGTGGTGATCACCCCGACCGCGGTTCCTCCCGAGTCACCCGAGTCCTACTACCGCGTCGCCGACCGGCTCACCGAGGAGATCCCCGGGGCGTTCCAGCCCAACCAGTACTTCAACGAGGAGAACCCGGCCGCCCACGAGGCGACCACGGGACCGGAGATCTGGCGGCAGACGGGCGGGCGGATCACGGCCTTCGTCACCGGTGTCGGAACCGGGGGCACGATCACGGGCGTGGCGAGGTACCTCAAGGCGCAGAACCCGGACCTGCTCGTCGTCGGGGCCGATCCCGAGGGCTCGATCTTCTCCGGCGACGTCCACACGTACCTCACGGAGGGGATCGGCGAGGACTTCTGGCCGAAGACGTTCGACCCCTCGCTCGTCGACCGGTACGTGCGCGTCTCCGATCGCGACGCGTTCCGCATGGCACGGCGGATCACGCGCGAGGAGGGCATCCTCGTCGGCGGCTCGTCGGGAACCGCCGTGGTCGCGGCGGTCGAGGTCGCGCGCGAGCTCGGACCGGACGACGTCATCGTCGTGATCCTTCCCGACACCGGGCGCAACTACCTGTCGAAGCTCTACTCCGACACGTGGCTCCTCCAGTACGGGCTCACCGACCGGCCCGAGATCGTCCGGGTCGAAGAGGTGCTCGAGGCCAAGCACGGCGAGCTCCCGCCGGTCGTCACCGTCGATGCACACGACCGAGTGCGGCAGGCTATCGACACCCTGCAGCGCTATTCCATTTCCCAGGCACCCGTCGTTCGCGAGACGTCGATGGACGTGGCCCAGTTCGTCGGCTCGATCCGCGAGCGCGAGCTGCTGGACCGCATCTTCCGCGACCCCGATGCGCTGCAGGCCGACGTCGCGGAGGTCATGGGACCGCCGATCGCGATGGTGGAGTTCGACGAGCCGGTCGACGTCGCGTTCGAGGCGCTCCAACAAGGGACCGCGGTGCTCGTGGTGAAGGCCGGACAGGTCCTCGGCGTCCTCACGCGGGCCGACCTGCTCGAGTTCCTGGCCCATCGCCGGCGCACGTAGACGTCGTGCGCGCGCTCGGGATCGACGTCGGGGTTCGCAAGGGTCTCGACCTCGTCCTGCTCGACGAGGACCGTTCGGTGCTCGACACGGCACGCCGGGTAACGCCGGCCGAGCTCGCACGGGTGGTCGGCGACCTCGGTCCCGACGTCGTGGCGATCGATGCGCCGCCGGCCTGGGCGAGCACGGGCCGGTCCCGCCTCACGGAACGCGAGCTGCGGTTGTTCGGGATCCAGTCGTTCAACACCCCCTCGGATCCCCGGATGGCCGAGCATCCGTTCTACGAGTGGATGACCGTGGGATTCGAGGTCTTCCGCGCGATCGAGACGTCGTTCCCCCGGTACCGCGCCGGCTCCGTCAAGGGGACGGCCATCGAGGTCTTCCCGCACGCGACGGCCGTCGTCCTCGCCGGGTGCCTTCCGCCGAAGGGCCTGACGGCGCACGGGTGGCGGCGAAGGGTGCTCGGCACCCACGGTGTGGACGCCCGCGCGCTCCGCTCGGCGGACCAGGTCGACGCGGCCCTGGCCGCGCTGACCGGCCAGTTCGCCCTCGCCCGCCGGTTCAGCGCGCCCGGCGACCCCCGGGAGGGTCAGATCGTGCTTCCGGCCGCGTCGCTGCCGGCCCACCCGTTCCGCCGTGGGGTCCTGCCGAACCGCGGCGACGGTCAGCCCGCGCTCCCCGGCATGAGCGCGTGCGGGTGCGGCGACCCGTCGTGCTCCGCGCTCACCGCCCGAGAGTTCGCGCCGGGGCACGACGCGAAGCGCAAGTCGGCGCTGTGGGCGTTCGCCCGCGCGGGCGAGGTGGCGGTGGACGAGCTGAAGAGGAGACGATGGACCCTTCCTCCGGAGATGCGATGAGCACCGACGACGACCGCTCCGACGAGCTCGCCTTCGAGACCCGCGCGATCCACGTCGGGCAGGAGCCCGATGCGGAGTTCGGATCCGTGAACGTCCCGATCTATCAGACCTCGACGTACGCCCAACCCGCGGTCGGCAAACCGAAGGCCTACGACTACGCGCGGGCCGGCAATCCGACGCGCGAGGCGCTCCAGCGCGTGCTGGCTTCGTTGGAGGGCGGCAAGCGCGGCCTGTCCTTCTCGAGCGGCCTCGGGGCGAGCACCACCCTGTTGCTGACGCTTCGGCCCGGCGATCACGTCGTCCTGGGCGACGACGTCTACGGAGGGACCTACCGGCTGCTCGCCCGCGTGCTGCAGCAGTGGGGCATCGCGTTCGACACGATCGATCTCGCCGACGAGGGCGCGCTTGGGAACGCCCTTCGCGAGGAGACACGGATCGTCTGGCTCGAGACGCCGACGAACCCGTACCTCAAGGTGATCGACATCGCGCGCGTCTCGGAGATGGCCCACGCGGCCGGCGCTCGGTGCGTCGTCGACAACACCTTCGCCACGCCCTACCTACAACGTCCGCTCGAGCTCGGCGCCGACGCGGTGGTGCACTCGGTCACGAAGTACCTCGGCGGGCACTCCGACCTGATCGGAGGCGCGGTCGTAACCAGTGACGACGAGCTGATCGAGCGGCTCACGTTCCTGCAGAACTCGGTCGGCGCCGTCCCGGGTCCGATGGACTGCTACCTCGCGCTGCGGGGGGTGAAGACGCTGGCCGTCCGCATGGAGGCGCACTGCACCGGCGCCGAGCGCGTGGCCGCGTTCCTGGCGGAGCATCCGAAGGTGACGAGGGTCCACCACCCGGGCCTTCCCGGCCACCCGAACCGGGACCTCGCCGAACGCCAGATGCGGCGCTTCGGCGGGATGGTGAGCTTCGAGATGCGGACC
>JBBDWS010000099.1:0-5731 GCA_040902755.1 Actinomycetota bacterium | reverse complement strand
CGCCGAACGCCAGATGCGGCGCTTCGGCGGGATGGTGAGCTTCGAGATGCGGACCGCAGAGGAAGCGCTCGCGGTCGCGGAACGGACGAATATCTTCTTCCTCGCCGAGTCGCTCGGCGGGGTCGAGTCGTTGATCGAGGTGCCGGGACCGATGACCCACGCGAGCGTCGCGGGGTCGCCGCTCGAGGTCCCCGACACGCTGGTCCGGCTCTCGGTCGGGATCGAACATCCCGACGACCTGGTGGCCGACCTGGACCAGGCGCTCGCCTAGCGGATCTCCAGGTTCCCGTCGGTGGTCGCGAGCGCAACCGACCGAACGCCCGCCGGACCGGGCGCCGCCCGGATCGGCAGTTCCTGGCCGCCGAGCCATTCTCGGAGATCTCCCGCGTCGCCGCCCACTTGCACCGCGGCGATCCCCTGGACGCGGACGCCGTGACCGGCGCGCGCGCGTCCCGGATGGAGCTCGGCCGGCACGTCCCAGGCGATGAAGAAGGGAAGCCATGGCGCTCGCCTCGGGTCCTCGAGTCCCGCGCTCCTCCACCGAAGGACCTGACCGTCGGGACGCTTGCGTCGGCCCTCGACGATCTCGAGGTCGAGCCGCGCGGCGACCGCGTCCAGATCGTCGGTCGCGACCGCGATCGCCAGCCAGCCCTCGCCCGCCGCCGCTCGCTCCATCGTCGCGCGGCCGAAGTCCGAGGCCGCCGCGCGATCCGCGTCGACGGCCGCGATGAGCTCGAGGTAGTCCTCACCGAACGGCACGATCCGGTTGGCGGTCCCCCATCGTCCGTGATGCCCGCCAGGAGTGGAGTCCAGACCGAGCTCGCGACGGAACCGCTCGGCCGCCGCGTCGAGATCGCGAACGGCGTACACGACGTGCGAACGGCCCCCTAGACTCGTCGAGTGCTCCGTCGGATCGTGCCACCGCTGCTGACGCTCGTCGCCGTCGCTGCTTCCCAGACGAGCGACGCGGCGACCGCTTCGCCTTCGCCGTCTCCTGTCCCGGGAGCGGGCGGTGCGCTCGCAACCGGCGTGGGGATCCTCATCGCCGTCGCGCTCCTCGGTCTGTTGCTCTGGTCCCGCAGACGCCTGGAGCCCTAGCCCTTCGGACGCTTCAGGTACGCGACGAGCGACTGGCCGCCCATCGGGTTCGTGATCTGAGCCACGGCGACGAGGTCCCACCCGTCCTCGCCGAACGTGTTGAGGATCTCCCCCGGATTGTGCTCGAGCAGCGGCGCGACGAAATACTCCCACTTCTGCATGCCGTCCCTCCCTATCGCGTTGCCTCCAGACGTCCGATCGTGGTCCTGATGCAGACGCCCATGATGACGGTCAACCCGGCCTCTTCCGCGATGCGCCGCGCGTCCTCGTTCACGATCCCCTGCTGGAGCCACAGGACCTTCGCGCCGCGCCGGACCGCCTGTTCCGCGACCCCTGGCGTTTCCTCCGCACGACGGAAGACGTCGACGATCTCGATCGGGATCTCCGCCGGCACGTCGAGGAGCGAGGGATAGGCGCGCTCGTCGAGCACCTCGGTCTCGTTCGGGTTGACCGGCACGATGCGGTAGCCCCGCTCCTGCAGGAACCCGGCCACCTCGTGCGAGGGCCGATCGGGCTTCGAGGAGAGCCCGACCACCGCGATGGTACGCGCGTCGAGGAGGATCGAGCGGAGCTCGTCGTCCGACGGCAGGTAACGCTCCGGATCGCTCACGCGCGCTCGGCTCCGACGATCTCGAGCAGGCTGTGCAGGATGTGGGCCGTCGCGCCCCAGATGGTGTGGTCCCCCATCTCGTAGGCGTGCCCCCGGTACACGCCCACCGTGAGCTCCCACTCCACCTTCTTCTCGGCGGCGGCGAGCTCGTCGAGCGGAAAGATGAGCACCTCGGCGATCTCGCCCGGGTTCGGCCGCAAGATCGGCGGCTCCCCGAGCAGGCCGACGAACGGGACGATGAGGATGCTCGAGACGAACGTATGGACGGGAGGCAGCGCGCCCAGGACCTCGACGGCGCCCGGATCGATCCCCAGCTCCTCCTGCGTCTCGCGGAGCGCCGTGTCCACCGCCGCCGCGTCCTCCTCCTGACGGATGCCTCCCGGGAACGAGATCTCGCCTGGATGCCGCGACAGGTCCTCGGTCCGCTTCGTGAACAGGATGGAGCCGGAGGCTAGGATCGGCACGAGGACCGCGGCGAGGCGGTCGCCCGGCGGCGGCTCATGCCTCGGCTCGAAGTCCAGCGCGCCGTCGAGCCGGATGCGGAGGTCGGTCGAGTACATTGCCCGGCCATGGTAGAGGAGGCCTTCACGGACCCCGCGGGCAGCGCAGCCGGGGCCGTGGATCCGGACGAGGTGCTGCGCTACGCGCGCGCGCTGATCGCCGCGCCGAGCGAGAACCCCGGAGGAACCGAGCACGAGGCGGCCGAGGTGTCCGCGACGATCCTCGCCGAGCTCGGAGCCATGTGCACCACGATCCGGTCCGAGACGGGCCGGCCGAGCATCGTCGCGACGTTCGGCGACGGCGAGCATCCGACGCTGGCCTGGAACGGCCATCTGGACACCGTGCCCATCGGCGACCCCACGTCGTGGGACGTGGAACCGCTCGAGGGCGTCCTTCGAGACGGACGGCTCATCGGGCGCGGCGCGGTCGACATGAAGGGGGCCATCGCCGGGGCGCTGGCCGCGGCCGCGGCGATCCGGCGCGCCGGCATCGCCCTCGGAGGCACACTCCAGTTCCATCTGGTCGCCGACGAGGAGCACCTCGGCCGTCACGGCACGAGGGTCCTGCACGAGAAGGGCATGCTGGACCAGGACGCGTGCATCGTCGGCGAGGCGACGGACCTGCAGCTCGGACTCGCCGAGCGCGGCGGCGCGTGGGTCACCGCGGTCGCGCGCGGCACCGCCGCACACGGTTCGCAGCCGCATCTCGGCGTGAACGCGATCACGTCGATGGCCCGGTTCGTCCTGCGTCTGCCGGAAGTGCTTCCCGATCGCGAGCACCCCCTCACGGGCCGGCCGAGCGTGAACGCGGCGCTGATCTCCGGCGGGAACGCGCCGAACGTGGTCCCGGACCGGTGCGAGCTCGACATCGACCGCCGCATCGTGCCGGGCGAGACCTCACCCGAGGAGGTCCTCGCGCCGTTCGAACGCCTCGGAGCCGATCTCCGTCGCGAGCACCCCGAGAACGACCTCTCCTTCCGGATCCGCGAGTGGACCGACGCGGCCGAGGGCGACCCGCGGTCCGCGATCGCGGCCGCCTGCCGCCGGGCGGTCGAGGAGGAGACCGGCGAGGTCCCGCGCGACGTCGGGTTCACCGGCATCACCGACGCACGGTTCTATCTGAACGACGCCAAGATCCCGACCGTGATCCTCGGGCCGGGCTCGCTCGCCGTCGCCCACACCGCGAACGAATGGGTGGAGGTCGACGCGCTCGTGGCCGTCGCTCGTGTCTACGCCCGGATCTTCGTCCGGTTCCTGGGCGCCTGAGTCGGCGCCGCCGGCGCTATCCTTAGGGGTGATGGAGACGACCACCGTGATCACGGTCACCGACAAGGCAGCCGGCAAGATCCGCCAGCTCGCCGAGCGGGAGGGCGCCGAGCCCGTCCTGCGCGTCCGCGTCGTGGCCGGAGGGTGCTCGGGGTTCTCTTACGAGCTCGGCTTCGACACCCGGACCCAGGACGACGAGGTCGTCGCTGCGGCCGAGGGCGTTCAGGTGCTGGTCGACGCCAAGAGCGCCCCGATCCTGGAGGGCTCGACGCTCGAGTTCAACGACGCGCTGCTCGGCGGCGGACTGAAGATGATGAACCCGCGGGCCACGCACGAGTGCGCCTGCGGCGACTCGTTCTCAATCTGACGGGCCGCTTCCGCGGCTCGGCTACGCGACCTCGACGGTTCCGGTCATCGATGGGTGGATCGTGCAGATGAACCCGGTCGTCTCCGAGACGTCGACCGTCGCCGTGCCCGTCTCCCCCGCACCCAGCGCCAGGTCGACGCTGCCGTCGTCGAGCGTGAACGTGTGCGGCGCCGTGTCGTTGTTCGTGACCGTGACCTCGGTCGGGCCCGACACCGTGATCGTCGACGGGCTGAAGGCGAAGCCCTCGATCGTGATCTCTGTGCCGCCGCCACCGCCGCCACCACCACCCCCGCCACCGCCGCCGTTGGTCTCGCCCGTCGCCGCCGTCGGCCCCGTGGTGTCACCTCCGTCGTCGTCGCCGCCGCACGCGGCCAGGACGAGGGTCATCGCGAAGATCCCGGCGATCAGCGCCATCCAGCGTGGTGCGCGCATCTTCCCCTCCTTGCGTTCGAAATCCGAGGAGCCAGCCTAGCCCTTACCCTCCCGAAGCGCGACCGACCCTCCTGGCCCGCCCCGACACGGAAGTACCACCGAGATCGCGCGAACGGGTGCCCCACTTATACTGCGCCGGATGGCCTCCACCGCCGACAAGACTCAGTGGCGCGACCTGTATCACGAGGTCGTGTTGACCGGACTCTGCACCGGCTGTACCGCGTGCATCGTCGCCTGTCCGTTCCACGTCCTCGGCTACGCCGACGACGAGCCGGTCCAGCTGCAGGAGGACGGACCCGACGCGTGCGCGCACGGCGAGCGAGGATGCGACATCTGCACACGGGCCTGTCCTCGCTTCCGCGAGTGGGAGGGAGAGATCGACCTCACCCTGTTCGGGCAGACGCGCAGCCCTGAGGAGGTCATCGGCCAGTACCAGGACATCGTGCTGGGGCGCGCCACCTCACCGGAGGCGCTGATGCAAGGTCAGGACGGCGGCGTCGTCTCCGCGCTGCTCATCTGGGGGCTGCGCAACGGCGAGATCGACGGCGCCCTCACGTCGAAGCTGTCGGACGACCGGCCTTGGGACGCGGAGCCGACCGTGGTCACGGACGAGCGGGGCGTGCTCGACACCGCCGGCTCCCGGTACACGTACTCGGCGAACCCGCTCGCGCTCACGAAGGCCGCCGAGATGGGGCTGTCGAAGCTCGCGCTCGTCGGGATGTCCTGCCAGGCCAGCGTGACGGGTGCGCTCACGGCGCGCCGCGTGAACAAGTGGGCGCGCAAGATCGCCTGGACCCTCGGCCTGCTCTGCTCCAAGAGCTTCACCTACGACGGGCTGATGGTCGAGATCGCGCAGAACCGGCTCGGCCTCGACCTGGACGACGTCGCGAGGGTGAACGTGAAGGGCAAGCTCCTCTTCTATACGAAGGACGGCGAGGAGGTCAGCTACTCCCTCAAGCAAGCGCACGAGTTCACTCGCCCTGGCTGCCTCCGCTGCCCCGACTTCGCGGCCGAACACGCCGACATCTCGTTCGGAGGGCTCGGACAGAGCGAGGGATGGACACTCACGATCATCCGGACCGACAAGGGGCGCGACGTCTGGGACCGCGCCACGGCCGATGGGGTCATCGAGTGGCGACCCGGCGCGGAGGATCCCGCCGCGATCTCGCTGATGAGCAAGCTGGCGGCGAAGTCTCGCCAGCGGTGGCCGGAGGACACGGCGTTCAAGGGACCGCGTCTGTTGCCGGCGGCCGAGGAGCCTGCCCCAGCCGGCTGAATCGCCTCGCCGGGCTCAGCCGATGGCGGGCCAGGCCGCCACGACCGGATGGTCTGCGGCCACGGGACCCACCTGCGCGGCGCCGCCGGGAGAACCGATCCCACTCACATCTTCGTTGAAGAACTCGGCGTTGATCGGGGTGAACTGCTTCCACTCGGCCGGCACGTCGTCCTCGTAGAAGA
>JBBDWS010000098.1:0-3021 GCA_040902755.1 Actinomycetota bacterium | reverse complement strand
ATCGAGAGGGACACGGTTTGCCTGAGTTCCCCGTGGAGATCGGAAGGGCTCTACGACGGGCTCGCCAGGCCCGCGGGCTCACCCTTCGGCAGGTCGCCGGCCTCAGCCAGAACCGCTTCAAAGCCACTTCGGTCGCGGGATACGAGCGGGGTGAGCGGACGATCTCCGTCGAGCGATTCCTCGAGCTCTGTGACGTGTACGGGATCTCCGCCCCGGCGGTCCTTGGAGAGGTCGTGCGGGCGGTCGGCGGGAAACTCGAGCACGAGATCGATCTGACGCTCCTCGAGAGGATCGGGACTGCGGAAGGCACCCTCCTTTCCAGCTTCGTCAGACAGATCCGAACGCAGCGTGGGGAGCCGGGGTCGGAGACGATCGTCTTGCGGGAGGCCGATCTGGACGTGCTGGCGACCGCGGCCGGCACGACTCGCGAGGAGCTCGCCGAGGCGCTCGAGCCGGCGATCCGGCGTGAGGAATGACGGGCGGTCAGATCCCGCGTAGGTAGGCGACGGTCTCGCCGAGGCCGTCCTCCAGGTGGGTCCAGGGCCTCCATCCGAGCACCTGGCCCGCGAGCGCATTGTCGAGGACGTTGCGCTGCAGATCGCCCGCCCGCGCGGGCTCGTGCGCCGGCTCTCGGGCGAACCCGGTGATCTCGCTCAGCATCCGGTAGAGGCCGTTCACCGACGTCTCGACGTTCGTCCCGATGTTGACGACTCGCCCCGCCCCCTGGTCGGCCGCGAGGGCGAACGCGTGCACGACGTCGTCGACGAAGACGTAGTCGCGCGTCTGGTTCCCGTCGCCGAAGATCGTCGGGGCGTGCCCGGCCAGCATGGCCGAGGAGAAGATCGCGATGACCCCGGCCTCTCCGTGGGGGTCCTGCCGCGGCCCGTAGACGTTGGCGAGCGCCAGCGCCATCCACTCGATCCCGTGATAGCGCTCGTAGAAGGCGAGGTAGTCGATCACCGCCTTCTTGCTGATGCCGTAGGGCGACACCGGCCGCCCTCCGCCGAGGGCGGTCTCCTTTGCCGGGAGCTTGCGCGGCTCTCCGTAGAGCGTTCCGCCCGATGCCGCGTACACGATCTTCCGCGCACCCGTCTGTTGAGCGCATCCCAGGACGTTCAGCGTCCCCATCAGGTTCACCGAGGCGTCCAGCACGGGCTGCGCCATCGAGACCGACACCGATGCTTGGGCCCCAAGGTGCATGACGACCTCCGGGCGATGTCGCTCGAACAGCGACAGGAGCCCGTCGGCGCGCAGATCCATGTTGAAGAACGTGAACTCCTTGCCGTATCCGCGGGCCTCCGACAGGTTGGCGATCCGGCCGGTCGACAGGTCGTCCACGGCGATCACCCGGTGGCGTTCGGCCAGGAGACGGTCGCACAGGTGCGACCCGATGAACCCGGCGCCACCGGTCACGAGGAACGTGGTCATCCGGCAAGCTCCAGCGCAGGGTCGGCGCCGACATCGAACGAGGTGCGCTCCCCCCGCTCGAGCCGTGAGGCCCCCGCCCGCGCGATCATCGCGCCATTGTCGGTGCAGAGCTCGATCGACGGGAACAGGACCCGGACACCTTGCTCGGACCCGGCGCGCTCCATGCGCTCGCGCAGCCGGGTGTTCGCGACGACGCCACCACCGAGGAGCACCGTGCCCGCGCCGGTCTCCTTCGCGGCCCGCATGGTCTTGCTCACCTGCACGTCGACGATGGCCTCCTGGAACGAGGCCGCCAGGTCGGCGAGGTCGACGTCGCGCCCCGCCGCCTTCTCCGCCTTGACGTGCCGCAGCACGGCCGTCTTCAGTCCCGAGAGCGAGAAATCGTAGTCACCGGAATTCGCCATCGAGCGCGGGAACCCGATCGCGTCCGGATCTCCGTTTCGGGCGAGTCGGTCCAGTGCCGGACCGCCGGGGAATCCGAGGCCCAGGAACCGGGCGATCTTGTCGAACGCCTCTCCGGCCGCGTCGTCCAGCGTCTGACCGAGCACCCGGTATCGATGCTCCTGTTCCATGTGCACGAGCATCGTGTGTCCCCCGGAGACGACGAGGCAGACGTAGGGCGGGGCGGGAGGGCCTTGGTTCAGGAAGTTCGCGTAGATGTGCCCCTCGAGGTGGTTCACGCCGACGAGCGGAGCCCCGGTCGCGAACGCGACGGCCTTGCCCGCGGCGATCCCGACGAGGAGCGCCCCCGCAAGGCCGGGGCCTACGGTGACCGCGACCCCGTCCAGGTTCGTGAACCGGCATCCCGCCTGCTCGAGCGCCTGGTCCATCAAGGGATTCACCGCCTCGACGTGTGCACGGCTGGCGAGCTCCGGCACGACCCCTCCGAATCGGGCGTGCAGCTCGACCTGGCTCCCGATCAGGTTGGACAGGATGCGACCGTCTTCGACCACCGCGACGGCCGTCTCGTCGCAGGACGTCTCGATCCCCAGAACCTTCACGCCGGCCAATCCGGGCGCATGCCCTCGGGGGCCTCCTGCATCAGCTCTCGGAGCCGCGCCCGGTACTCCTGGGTGCGGACCCGGTCGAGCCACATGATGAGGGCGTCCTCGTTGATCTCCTGGTAGTAGTTCTTGCGGACGCCGACCGGCCGGAATCCGAACCGTCCATACAGGCGCTGCGCGGCCCAGTTCGTGACCCGAACCTCCAGGGACACGACGTCGGCACCCATCTCGTCGGCCGCCAGGATCAGGTCGTGCAGGAGCCGACTGCCGATCTTGCCCCGCTGTTGGAGGGGGTCGACCGCGACGTTGGTGACATGCGCCTCTTCCCCGTAGCAGATCAGGCCGCCGTAGCCTACGACCTCGCGATCGATCCGGGCGACGAGGTAGCAGCGGTTGCGGGACTCGCTCATCTCGGACAGGAACAGGTTGGGGCTCCAGGGGCGCGGATAGACCTGACGCTCGATGGTCATCACGCCGCGCAGGTGGCGGCGTCGCATCCGGGTCACCTCAAGCCGAGGCGCCTCGGGCTCGCTGATCCCAAGCGATCTCCGCATCCGTCTTCCTCAGGTAGATCGGCACTACGTCGGAC
>JBBDWS010000097.1:85116-104956 GCA_040902755.1 Actinomycetota bacterium | reverse complement strand
GAGATGACCCTGATCCCCGGACCCCGATCTGCCCGTGCCCGGCCCGGTCAGCCCAGCTCCGGGTCCTGGTCGTTGACGGCGAGGGCGGTCCGAGCGGCCCTCCTGGCCAGGTCCGCCGAGTAGCCCCGGCGGGCCAGGAACGAGACGAGCCGCGCGAAGGCCTTCTCCGGCGGAAGCCCCGCGAGCCTGGACGTCCGCGATCGAGCGAGCTCGACGACCCGGGTCTCCTCGTCCTCGGCCCCGAGGTCGGCGAGGGCACGCTCTACGGTCTCGCGATCCAAGCCTCGGGACCCGAGCCGGCTCGCGATCGCGCGGTGGCCGGACCGGCGGACGAGGACCTCGTGCTCAACGGCCTGGCGCGCGAACGCGTCGTCGTCGATCAGGCCCACGGCCTCCAGCCGGATCAGCTCGGCCTCGACCTCCTCGGCTTCGAACCCGGCGCGACGGAGCCTGTTTCGGAGCTCGCGCTCGGACCGAGGGCGAACCGAGAGGAGCCGAAGTGCACGCTCGTGGCAATCGAGCGGGTTCTTGGCGACGCCGCGAGAACGACCGGGCCCGGCCAACCCTTCCCCTTAGCTGGCCGGGGCTCCGGTCGTCTCACGCTCTTTCGCGCCCCTCCTGGGCGCGGGCTCGTCGATCACGACGACGTCGGAGAGTTCCCCCTCCGGCACGACGTCCGGAACGCCCTCGGTCGGACGCTCGTCTGCCTCGGCGCCGAAGGCCGTGAGGCCGACGGCCTCGCGAACCCTGCGCTCGATCTCGGTCGCCATGTCGACGTGCTCGGCGAGGAACTGCCTCGAGTTCTCCTTGCCCTGCCCGAGCTGGTCGCCCTCGTAGGTGAACCACGCCCCGCTCTTCTTGATGATCTCGAGGTCGACGCCCACGTCGAGCAGGCTTCCCTCCTTCGAGATCCCGAAGCCGTACATGATGTCGAACTCGCACTGGCGGAAAGGCGGCGCGACCTTGTTCTTCACGACCTTCACCCGCGTGCGCGAGCCGACGACGTCCGTCCCGTCCTTGAGGTTCTCGATCTTGCGAACGTCCAGCCGGACCGACGAGTAGAACTTCAACGCGCGGCCACCGGGCGTGGTCTCGGGACTGCCGAACATCACGCCGATCTTCTCGCGGAGCTGGTTGATGAAGATGGCCGTCGTGTCGAACCGGGAGAGCGTCCCGGCCAGCTTGCGCATCGCCTGGGACATCAGTCGCGCTTGGAGGCCGACGTGCGTGTCGCCCATCTCGCCCTCGATCTCGGCCCGAGGGACGAGCGCGGCGACCGAGTCGATGACGACGACGTCGAGCGCCCCCGAGCGCACGAGCATGTCGGCGATCTCGAGCGCCTGCTCACCGGAGTCGGGCTGAGAAACGAGCAGCTCCTCGATGTTCAGGCCGAGCCGCTGCGCGTAGGTCGGATCGAGCGCGTGCTCGGCGTCGATGAACGCCGCGATCCCGCCGTTGCGCTGCGCCTCGGCGATGATGTGGAGACAGACCGTCGTCTTGCCGGAGCCTTCCGGACCGAAGACCTCGACGATGCGCCCGCGCGGGATGCCGCCGACGCCGAGCGCGATGTCGAGCGCCAGCGAGCCCGTCGGGATCACGGAGATCCCGGCGCCCATCGGGTGCTCGCCGAGCTTCATCACCGCACCCTTGCCGAACTGCTTCTCGATCTGCGAGAGCGTGACGTCGAGCATCTTGTCTCGGTCCATCCGCGAAGCCTCCTTCTGCTCCTTCGACCAACGCGCGGCCGCGCCGGCGAACTCGTCCTGTGCGGGGCGCACGCTACTGCGAGGCTCCGACACGAATGACGCTCCCGTGATTACAGCGGTGCAAGCCGGTCCGTGCAACCCGACGCTACTCGAACAGGTGTTCGAGGTCAAGCATCTGACGGGCTGGGCGGGGCGGTCGCCTTGCGTCGCCGTTTCGCGGACAGGGCGCGGGGGGGCGTTATCGGCAGCTACATCTTTGCTGCTGTCAGGTAGGCGCACGCAGGCCGTCTCACGCCCTTTCCGGAATCCACCAGCGGCCGGAGGTGCGCCTCTAACCGCTCCGCCTCCTGCAATGGGACTGCCTCCCGAATCGTCTCGCCAGCCGTGTGCGCGTTTGGGTTCGGAGCGAGCGCCATGAGTCGATCCCAGTCGAGGACCCACGAGCTAGGTTCGACATCGACGACGAGCTCGACGTGCGCCTCGCCGAACCCGGCATCCACCGCGTTGCGCAGCAGGTCGCGCTCGGTGAAGTTCATCATCGGGTCGTCCTCCTGCGAGCCGTTCCGGGCCTCGTAGGCCGAAATCTTCTCGACCAGATCTCTCACGGGGCGGGCGTCGAAGCCCCTGAAGTCGTTCGGGTCGTCAGGGAAGTAGTTGTTGATCGGCTCAAACATCGATACCCGACTGCCTGCTCGGAGCACGCGATGGAACTCGCGGAACGCCCGGTCCTTCTCCTCGACGTAGATCAAGACCGACCTCGTCGTGACGACGTCGCCGGATTTCATCGGGATTCGGCGAAAGATCCTGCGCTGTGGCCCGGACGAATTCGGCCCGCTCCGTCACGACCTCGCCGTCGGCGGGTTGACACGAGGAGAGATGACTGGAAGGTGCTCCTCCGTGGACGGAGGCGTGTGGAAGCAACCGATCACTCGACGCGAGCTCTTCGACATCGCCCTGAAGGCCGGCGGCGCCGTCGGGTCATCCCTCCTCCTCCCGACGCTCCTGCCAACCCCTGCCATCGCGGCTCCGAGATGGTCGGGGAAGACGGATCGCGAGAGCGTCGTCATCCGATGGAACAGCGCGTTCTTGCAGGCTGTCCGGGAATCGAGGCTCGGGCCCCCCATGGTGGCGCGGGCGCTCGGAGTGAGTCACACGTGCATCTTCGACGCCTGGGCGGCGTATGACCGGGTTGCCGTGGGCACTCGCCTCGGCGGGACACTGCGACGGCCACCCAAGGAGTGCACCCTTGCTAACAAGAGCAAGGCCATCAGCTTCGCGGCCTATCGGGCTGCGGTCGACCTGTTCCCGGGAAGCAAGAGCACGGTGTTCGACCCGCTCATGGCGGAGCTCAGGTACGACCCCGCCGATACGTCCACGGATACTGCCACACCGAGCGGGATCGGAAACGTCGCCAGCGCCGCCGTGCTCGTATTCAGGCACCGCGACGGCGGGAATCAGCTCGGTGACGAACCCGAGGGGACGCCGGGGGTGCCCTACTCCGACTACACGGGCTACGTCCCCGCGAACGACCCCAATGGACACCCGCGGCGCGCTCGAACCGGCAACGGTGCACGACCCCGCCCGGTGGCAGCCGCTCCGCTACGTCGACGCCGCGGGCCTCCTGGTCACCCCCGGATTCGTCGGGGCCCAATGGGATCGCGTGCTGCCGTTCGCCATGGGGTCGCCGTCGGAGTTCCGCTTGCCTGTCGGTTAGGCCCGCGCTGGTCGAGGAGCGCCGCCGCCTGGGCCGACGGTCCCAGCTCGGAGCTGCCTCCCGGCCACTGGAACCTGTTCGCCCAGTTCGTGGCGGCTCGCGACCGTCACGGCACTCGGGACCGGGGTGTGGACCTGGACGTGCAGCTCTTCTTCGCCCTCACGAACGCGATCTTCGACGCCGGAATCTGCGCCTGGGACAACAAACGGTTCTTCGACTACGTGCGGCCCATCACGGCTCTCCGATACCTGTACGCGGGACGACAGGTGCTGGCGTGGGGCGGCCCGTATCAGGGAGCGCGGTTGATCCGTGGCAAGAAATGGTTCCCGTACCAGCTCACGACGTTCCCCACGCCGCCGTTTCCCGAGTATTGCTCCGGCCACAGCACGTTCAGCGCGGTCGGCGCCCAGATCCTGAAGCGCTTCACGGGATCGGACAGGTTCGGCCTCTCGGTCACCCTGCCTGCCGGGAGTTCCCGGATCGAGCCGTGGGCCGTCCCGGCGGAGGACCTGACGCTGTCATGGCGGACTTTCTCCGACGCCGCAGACGAAGCTGGGATCTCGCGTCGCTACGGCGGTATCCACTTCAAGCAGGGCGACCTCGACGCACGGCGTGTGGGGCCGCTCGTCGCACGTAAGGCCTGGGCCAAGGCGCGGTCGTACATCGACGGAAGCGCCTGAGCGCGCGAGGGAGCCGAGCTCTTGGGCAGCGGTGCCTCGCTCCGGCCTCGACTCCTTTGCGTGGTCACTCAGCCGGACCAGGAGCAGGTCCACTAGGACGGCCGCGCAGGACCGGCGTACGGATCTCAGAAGATGATCCGGCCCTCGAGCACGATCTCGCGGAACACGAGGTCCGACACCTTCAGCACCACCGTCGCGCCGGGTCCGCCCCGTCGGACGGTGAGCCGGAACGGTTCGTCCTGTCCTGCGCCCACGCCGGTCACCGTGGCCGTGCCCTCGAGAACCGCGGTATTCCCAATCACCCGCGCCGAGGTCACCGGTCCCGTGACGTACATGATGTTCGTATCGAACTCACCGCTGCCGGGTTCGCCCGCCGGCTGCGCAGGCGCGATCGCGAGGCATTCGAGGTCTCCCGTCCGCCCATCCCAGTAGAACGCGAGCTTCGTCAGGACCGGAGTGAAGTCCGGTGCGCCCGTCCCGCCCTCGAGGATGGTGGTCGCGCCGCCGCGGATGTGAAGAGAGCCCGCGGGGTCGTCCCTCCCCTGAGCCACCTGGGCACCGACGGTGGTCCCCCCGAGCACGAGAGTGGCGATCATGAGTGCGATCTTCCATGCCCGGTTCATAGCTGCTCCGATCTCTCCTCGAGTATGGCGGCAAGCACTTTCATCACAGCGGCGCGACGGCGGCCCGACAGCCGATCTTGGCTGCCCCGTCGCCCATCGGTCGCGACTCGAAGCCGGTAGGAGGTACAGCCGTTTCCTACCCGGGCGTTATGTGGAAGAGCGTGCGGTTGGCGTCACCAGGCGGAGCCGGTGGTGCCTCACTGTCAAAGTAATCGATAAATCCCATCGAGGCGGTGACGCCCTCAAAAACTGAGTCCGGCGTTCCAACCAAATGGCAACTCACAACGAGGACCCCACTGCTTCCGTTGGAGTACTTCACCTTCAGGAACACCAACCCCGCACCCCGCTTGGCAGGGTTGCCAATGTTGTCGGCCAGCGGCGGGGATTCGCCGGGAGCAACCCTCCAGAACAGGAGCTTCGTCACCGTGTAGCTGCCGCTTTCGACCTCGTTGCCCGCGGGATCGAAGAGCGTGAAGGTTCCGCCGCCCGTTACCTCCTTGGGCTCTTTCGGCACGAATGTGCCATTCCCCGTGAGAGTGATCTTCGAAGAATCGGCCGCCAGAGCGGACGCGATGCCTCCTTCATTCACCTCACTGTTCTCGAAGTCGATGCTGACGATGTCCCACCGGACCCTCGCGATACCACCTCCGGCCATCGCGTTAGCACCTAGAACTACTGCCAGCAGCAGTGTGACCGTCGATACGATGACCCATCGAGCTCTCATAGCTGCATCCCCCTTCGTGTCATAGCCGTCTCGGGCGTACCAATGCGCGCCCCCATCCGCGCCGCCTTCCGCACCCCCAGTAATCTCTTCTCTGGCTATGGCACGTGTCAAATTGCCAACCGGCTGCTTAGTGGGTCAGTTTGATCCACGGGACACCACAAGAGGCCGAGAAGCGGTACAGCCCAGCGGTTTGCCTCGGGGCAGACGTTCGAGTGACCCAGGGCGCGTGGCCGCCTGACCAACGTGAAGCGTCCGAAAGCGGCCGGACAGAGCTCGCTTCCGGGTTCGATGGGCTCGACCCTAACCGGGGCAGCCGGCTCCCTTCGGCTCGGGAACGGCGGGCATTGATCAACGGCGCAGGCGCCCCGACCCCAGGGTTGGGTGCCTGCCGTCTCTCTCAGCGCCGCTGCAGCGAGCTCATCCCGACGCCCGACTAGCAAGCGGGAATGTGGCGAGCGCGTCGTAGAGCGGCGCCGGACGGCGGAGATGGCTCCGGAACAGGACGATCCGGCCGACGTCGAAGGGTTCCGAGACCATTTCGGCATCGGCCAGCCCTTCGAGCGCGACGGGCGGATCGAACCGCGCGATGGTCAGATGCGGGGTGAACCCGCGCTTCTCGGGCGCGAACTCGCGCGAGAGTCCTTCGTCCAGACTGGCGGCGATCCGGGCCAGGGCGGCCTTGCCGTCGTCGAGGCCGACCCACAGGACGCGTGCGCGATGCGCGTTCGGGAAGGCGCCGAGCCCGAGGACCCGGGTCGGAACCGGAGCGTGCTCCCGGGCAACGGCTGCGACCGTTCCGTGCACCCACGGAACGAGACGCGGCCACGTCGCGCCGAGGAACTTCAGCGTGACGTGCTGATTCTGCTTGGGAACCCACTTCGCTCGCGGGAACCGCTCTCGCCACGGCGCCACGGAGCTCTCGGCGGCGTCGCGTACCGCCGGCGGCACGTCGAAGGCGACGAGCAGCCGGAGGGGCTTCGCCTCCGGACGCGAGGCTCGATCGCGCGCCATCGTTCGAGGAGTCCCCTTAGTGGACGACAGTCTCGGTGTCGGGCAAGGGCCGGCCCTCGAGCAGCCGCCGGACGAGATCGAGCCCGGCTTGCTCGGAGAACCGCACGACCATCTCGCGGTCGCCGAAGGCCTTGATCCGCCGCTGGTACACGACCTCACCCGCGTCGAGGCCGATCCAAACGGTGCCCGGTGGCGCCCCGTCGTGGGACTCTGGCCCCGCGGCGCCGGTCAGCGAGACCACGATGTCGGCCCCGAACAGCTTCCGCGCGCCGGCGGTCATCTCCGCGGCACACTCGCGGCTCACGACCCCCGGGCCGTCGATCGTCTCCGATGAGACCCCGAGGAGCGACCGCTTGGCTTCCACGTCGTAGCAGACCGCCGAGCCGACGAGGTAGTCGGAGGCGCCGGGAGCCCGGGCCAGACGGGCCGAGAGCGAACCGCCGGTGAGGGACTCGGCGCAGGCGATCGTCTTCCCCGCGCCGCGAAGCAGGCGCCCCACGACCTCCTCGAGCTCCTCGTCGGAGACCGAGGTCACGAAGTCGCCGATCCGCGCCGTCACCTCCTCCACGAACGGAACCAGGAGCGCACCCGCCTCCTCGATGGAGCCCGCCTTCGCGGTGAGACGCACACGCACCTCTCCACCACCCGCGAGGTAGGCAACGGTCGGATTGGTGGAGGAACGGAAGAGGTCGTCCAGGAGCTCGGCAACCCTCGACTCCGCGATGCCGACGCACCGAACGATCCGCGAGACGATCGTCGCCGAGCCGGCGGCCGCGGCGAGCTCGGGCAGCACCGTCCCTTCCATCATCTCCCGCATCTCGGCCGGCACGCCGGGAAGCGCGTAGATCCGACCGTCGTCCACGTCGAGCACGATGCCCGGCGCGGTCCCACGGTCGGGCGTGATCGTCCGCGCGCCTGCGGGAACGTCGGCCTGGATGAGGTTCGAGTCCGGCATCTCGCGTTCGGCGCGCGAGAACTTCTCGCGGATCAGCGTTTCGATCTCGGCCCGGCGCTCGAGCGGGACTCGGGCCACCTCGGCCAAGGCGTCCCTCGTGATGTCGTCCTGCGTCGGTCCGAGCCCACCCGTCACGATGACGACGTCCGCCCGGGACCGCGCGAGCCGCAGGGCTTCGACGATGCGGGGAACGTGGTCGCCGACCGCCTGATGGTGCAGGACGTCCACACCGATCTCGGCCAGGCGCTCGGAGATCCACTGGGCGTTCGTGTTCGCGATCTGGCCGAGGAGGAGCTCCGTCCCGACGGCGACGACCTCAGCCCTCACGGCATCGGGCTCACGGGGTCGGGGACGCCGTAGCGTAGCTGTACGTCCTCCTCCACGGACGCCCGGCCTGACCCGGGAACCCCTCGTCGCTGCCGTTCACGGTGATCTGCGCCGTCCCGCCCTCCGAGAGCCGGACCGTGACCGAACGGTCGCCGTCGAAGGAGCGTCCCTCCCCTACCTCGAGATGGAAGGTCTGGACAGGGGCGTCGTCCGCCACGATCCGGACCTCGACCGGCTGCCGCGCGAGGACCGCGACGGTGATCGGGCGCGCCGTCGTCACCATCGCCGGCGCCTCCGAGGGGAGCTCGGCCGGTGGCGGGGCGGGCTGGCGGGCCGACAGGACCCCGAACGCACCGGCGAGCACGAGGAGCGTCGCGGCCGCCATGCCGATCAGCCGGTGGTTGTCACGGCGCCGGGACCCGCCCATCACGGACTCCGGCTGGAGGGGTGCCGCCGACGGGGTCTGGGGCGGCGCATCGGTCCGGCCGGCGGCGTACGCCGCGACGACCTTGTCCGGGGACAGGCGAAGGTAGGAGGCGTACGTCCGCAGGCACCCGCGGACGTGCACGTCGCCGAGGAGCCGGTCGAACTCGTCGCCCTCGAGCGCCTCGGGCAACGCCGGGGGGAGGCGCGGGGCCCGCGGGGCCGGGGCGAGCGTGAGGCCGCGCGCGGAGCGCACTTTGCGCAGACTGGGGCCGAGTTCGGTCAGCCCGCGCTGCATCGGATCCTCCGGGCCACGGGCTCGGGATTCTAGGCGGGGCGCCCCGAGGTCGTCATCGAAAGCCCCGACCCGTGCCCGCCGTTCGGGCCGTCGGGCGGACGCGGCACAAGGCCTAGGGCGGAGGTCCGATGCCCGAGCCCTGGGCCGGGGGATATCGTCGAGGCGTTCGGTCTCCCCCGTCTGCCGAAAGGCCAAGGTGTCCGCAGGGGTCGTTTCGCTCGGTTCGCGCTCGCCGTTCTCGCTCGTCGAGCCGGTGGGCTCACCCCAGCTCGAGGCCGAGGGGAGGGTCCGTTATCTCCTGGTGAGCGGGAAGCAGGACGACGGCATCTGGGGCCCGGTCGGCGCGGTCTGGCTGTCGGAGGACACCCGGCGCGGAGGCTTCCTCGTCCACCCCTTTGGCCTATTCGAAGGGAGCGAGTTCGTCCGGGGCTATCGCTCGGCGCTCAAGCGAGGATGGGTCCCCGAGTCGATCTACCGCTACTGGCAACGCGAGGTCTGGCGCGGAACCTACGCGATCGACCGCGAGCGCGAGTCCGAGACGCTCCCGTTGCTGAACGACATGCTCGGGTCCCTCTAGCCGGGGGGCGAGACCCGGGCCTCGCGAGACTCCGCCCACTCCTCCGACGTGATGAGGACGTCCCGCGCCTTGGATCCCTGCGACTCACCCACGAGGCCTCGCTCTTCGAGCAGGTCCATCAACCGGCCGGCGCGGGCGAAGCCGACCTTCAGCTTGCGCTGCAGCATCGAGGTGGAACCGAGCTGCGAGCGGATCACGAGCTCCGCCGCCTGCTCCAGGAGGTCGTCGTCGTCGCCGAGACCGCCGTCGTCGACGGGCGGACGGCCGAATCCCTCCACGCTCATCGCGTACGAGGCGGGGCGCTGCGCGCGGATCCACTCCGAGATCTGATGGATCTCCTTCTCGGTGACCCAAGCCGCCTGCAGCCGGGCCGGCTTGGACGCGGAGGAGGGAGAGAACAACATGTCCCCGTGCCCGACGAGCTTCTCGGCTCCGTTCATATCGAGGATCACTCGCGAGTCGGCCTGTGACGCCGTCATGAGCGCGATGCGCGACGCGATGTTCGCCTTGATGAGGCCGGTGACGACGTCGACGCTCGGGCGCTGGGTGGCGACGACGAGATGGATCCCCACCGCTCGCGCCATCTGCGCGATGCGGCAGATCGCGTCCTCGACGTCGCGCGGGGCGACCATCATCAGGTCCGCCAGCTCGTCGATCACCACCAGCAGGTATGGGAAGTCGACGACCTTGTCCTCCTGCCCCGGTGGGATCCGCAGCGTGCCCTCCGCCATCCCGGCGCGGTACCCGTCGATGTCGCGCACGCCCACCATGGCGAGCAGCTCGTACCGCTGCTCCATCTCACGGACCACCCACGAGAGCGCCTCGGCGGCTCGCTTGGGGTGCACGATGACCGGGACGAGCAGGTGCGGCAGGTCGGCGAAGTGCATGAGCTCGACGCGCTTGGGATCGACCAGCACGAGCCGGACCTCCTCGGGTGAGGTCCGCATCAGGATCGAGGTGATGAACGAGTTGATCAGGCTCGACTTCCCGGCGCCGGTCGCTCCGGCGATCAGCACGTGCGGCATCGTCGTGAGGTCGACGAGCTGCGCGCGACCGTGGACGTCCTTGCCGAGCGCGACCGACAGCGGATGGCGGTCGTCCCGAGCGGTCTTCGAGCGGAGTACGTCGCCCAGCATCACGAAGTCGCGAACCTTGTTGGGAACCTCGACGCCGATGGCCGACTTGCCGGGGATCGGCGCGATGATCCGGACGTCGGGCGTCGCGAGCGCGTACGCGATGTCGTCTCCGAGGCTGAGCACCTTGTTGACTTTCGTCCCGGACTCCACCTCGACCTCGAACAGCGTGACCGTTGGGCCGCGGTGTGCCGCCACGACGTGCGCCGGAACGCCGAACGTATTGAAGGTGCGCTCGAGCGCGTCCGTCGTGTGCTCCTCGTCGCGCTCGTTGCCGGCGGCCGGCGGCGACGTCCGAAGGAGGTCGAGTGGCGGGAGCTGGTACTTGCCGCCGAAGGCCTTGCGGACGAGATCGGGGACAGCGACCGGTTCGGACGACTCCTCATCCTCTTCTTCCGCGTCGTCCAGGACCTCGACGACCGAGACGTCCTCGTCCGTGTGGATCACGCGTGGCTCTCTGCGCCGCGACGTCGTCGGCTCCGGTTCCTCTTCGTCCTCGTCCATCTCGTCGTCGCGGTCCTCGCGCGTGAACGCGTCGCGGATCCACGCCGTCACCGCCGACAGGGGCCTCCCGGCGAAGATCAGGAGCCCGAGGACGAACGCGCCGCTCCAGACGATCGCGACGCCGATCCTCGAGACCAGCTTGCCGAGCGGCCACGCGGCGAGCGCGCCGATGGCGCCGGCCGCCTCGCTCAGCCTCGCGAATCCCGCGAACGGCCTCGGGTTGTCGGCGGCGAGCGACAGGAGCGCGAGCAGGCCGACGAACGCGATCGCGAACCCGATGAACATCCGCAGCCGGTCCTCCTCGGCCGTGCCGCGAAGGAGCAGCACCCCCCAGTACAGAGCCAGGACCGGGAACGCGACGGCCGTCACGCCGAAGAGCCCGCGGACGAGCCAGTCCAGGCCGCGGCCCACCGGCCCGGCCGCCTCGAACCACAGCCCTAGGACCGCCAGGAGCGAGAGCACCACGAGGCCGATCCCGAGCGCGTCCCGGGCCCAGGGGGCGAGGTGCTGGCGAACCGACGTCCGGGCGGGGGCCTTGGACCGGCCACGGCCCTTCGTCTTCGTCGCCAATCACACCTCCAAGATGACGGGCAGGATCACCGGCTTCCGCTGGGTTACCTCGTAGAAGTACTTGTTCAGCGTCCGCCGGACGTTCTGTTCGAGGAGCCCGCGGTCGACCACCTCGGCCTGGGCGGATTCCTGCAGCGTAAGCATGACGCGTTCCCGCGCCTCTTCAAGGATGTCGCCCGAGGCCTCGTCGAAGACGAATCCTCGGTTCACGATGTCCGGTCCGGCGACCAGCTGGCCGTGGTGCGCGTCGATCGCGATCACGACCACCACCACGCCGTCCGAGGACAGCTTGCGGCGGTCCCGCAAGACCACGTTGCCGACGTCGCCGATCCCCAGGCCGTCGACGAACGTCATCCCGGCCACCACGCGATCGATCAGCTGAACCTTCTCTGCCACCTCGACGACGTCGCCGTCCTCGCAGATCAGCACGTGATCCGACGGGATGCCGACCTCGGTCGCGATCTTCGCGTGATGGGACAGGTGCCGGCGCTCGCCGTGGACGGGGATGAACCATCGGGGCCGGACGAGCGAGAGCATCAGCCGGAGCTCCTCGGCCGCCGCGTGGCCACTCGCGTGCACCGGGTAGGCCGGCAGGTGGAAGACGTCCGCCCCGGTCCGGTACAGGCCGTCCACCACGCGGTGGATCGCCGGTTCGTTCCCGGGGATCAGGCTGCTCGAAAGGACGACGCTGTCGCCCGGCTTCAGCTTCACCCACTTGTGCTCGCGGGCGGCCATCAGGCTGAGCGCCGAGTAGGGCTCGCCCTGGGAGCCCGTGCAGATCACGACCACGCGCGAGGGATCGAGGTCGTCGACGCGTTCGATCGCGATCACGTCCTTCTCGGGCACGTGCAGGATCCCCAGATGTCGCGCGGCCTCCACGCTCTGGTGCATCGAGCGCCCGAGGAACGCCACCACGCGCTCGTCCGCGCGCGCCGCGTTCACCACCTGCTGGACGCGGTGGATGTGGCTGCTGAAGCACGCGACGACGACCAGCTGCGGCGCGCGGCCGATGATGTCCTGGAGCACTGGGCCGACGCTGCGCTCGCTGGTGGTGTAGCCGGCCTCCTCGGCGTTCGTCGAGTCCGAGAGCAGGAGGTGGACCCCGCGCCCGGCCTCCTCGGCGAGCCCGTGCAGGTCGGTCGGCCGGCCGTCGAGCGGCGTCTGGTCGATCTTGAAGTCCCCGGTGTGCAGGATCGAGCCGTAGGGGGTGTCGATCACGACCGCGACCCCGTCGGGGATCGAGTGCGTGACGCGCAGGAACCGCATCGAGAAGGGCCCGGCGACCGCGCCCTCTCCCGGCGTGACGGGACGGAACTCGGCCCGATCGCGGACCTGGTGCTCCTCGAGCTTGCCCTCAAGGAGCGCCAGCGTGAAAGGCGTGCCGTAGACCGGGATCGGGCGCTGGACCTCACGGAGCAGGTACGGGAGCGAGCCGATGTGGTCCTCGTGCCCGTGCGTGAGGACGACGGCCTCGACGTCGTCCAGGCGTTGACGCACGTATTCGAAGTCCGGCAGGACGAGGTCGATCCCCGGCATCTCCGCGTGGGGGAACGAAAGGCCGACGTCCACGATCAGGATGCGCCCGTCCATCTCGACGCAGGCCATGTTGCGGCCTACCTCGCCGACGCCGCCGAGGAAGACGACGCGGGCGGACGCGGCCTTGTTCGCCTCAGAGGAGCCGGGCATCGACCAGCGCCTTGCGGATACGCTCGCGTTCCTCGGACGTGGCCGGCACCAAGGGCAGACGTGGCGGCCCGACCGGGATCCCGACCAGCTCCAGTGCCGTCTTGACCGGGATCGGGTTGCTCGTGATGAACAGCGCGTTGAACAGCGGCGTGAGCTCTTCGTGGATCTTCCGCGCGGCGGGCACGTCCCCGGAGAAGACCAAGTCGCACATCTGGCGGATCCGGTCGCCGACCAGATGCGAGGCGACCGACACGATCCCGACCCCCCCGAGGCACAGGTATCCGAACGTGGCCCAGTCGTCGCCCGAGTACACCTCGAAGTCCGGGGGCGCCTCGCTGATCAGTTTCGAGATCGACTGGAAGTCCCCGGTCGAGTCCTTCACACCGACGATGTTCGGGATCGCTGCCATGCGGAGCAGCGTGTCGTGCTCGATCCGCGTCCCGGTGCGACCGGGGATGTTGTACGCGACGATCGGCAGGTCGACCGCGTTCGCCACGCGCGTGAAGTGCTCGAGCAAGCCGCGTTGCGGTGGCTTGTTGTAGTACGGCGTGACCAGCAGGAGCCCGTCGGCGCCGAGCTCCTCGGCCGCTCGCGAGAGATCGACCGTTTCGGCGGTGCTGTAGGTCCCGGTGCCGCAGACGACCTTGCCCGAGCCCTTCGCGACGTCGATGATCTCGCGGAACAGCTCGAGCTTCTCATTGTGGGTGAGCGTCGGCGACTCGCCGGTCGAGCCGGCGACGACGAGGGATTCGGAGCCGTGCTCGAAGAGATGTGCTGCGAGCGAGCGCGCCGCATCCAGGTCCAACGAGTGGTCCTCGTGGAATGGCGTGACCATGGCGGTGACGACCGCCCCGAACCGACCGGTCATGGGTGTGCCTCCTCGGGTGGACGCTAGCATCCTGCCTCGACGGCATACAAGAGCCACATGTGTCACAGGTTCAACGAGGGGTTCGCGTCGAACGCGAAGGGCCTCGTGGCTCCGGGGTCCCGGTGGCCTCGGGCCACTCATGCGCCTCACGCTGCTGGCGCGCCTCTCGTGCTCCGCTCGGGCCGCGGAGCGCCTCACGGCTATCCTAGCCGGATGCCGAGGATCTACACCAAGACCGGGGACGACGGGACTACCGGCCTGCTGTACGGCGGCCGCATCTCCAAGGCCGACCCGGCGACCGAGGCGTACGGGACGACGGACGAGGCGGTGGCGGTCCTGGGTCTCGCCCGGGCGCTCACCGAGGACCCCGCGCTCGCCGATCGCCTCCTGTCCCTGCAGCGTCAGCTGTTCGTCGTGGGGGCCGACCTGGCGACCAATCCGGACGAGCGGGGCAAGCTCCAGCCCGGCGTCTCCCTGGTGACCGACGACGACGTGGACGGTCTCGAGGTGTGGATCGACGAGCTCGTGACGGCGCATCCCCTGCCGAACGCGTTCGTCGTGCCGGGCGCGAACCCGGTGTCGGCCTGTCTCGACGTCGCTCGTTCGGTCGTGCGCCGCGCCGAACGGCGCGTCGTCGAGCTCCGCGAGGGCGGCGCCGAGGTCAACGACGCGGTCGTGCGCTACCTGAACCGCCTGTCGGACCTGCTGTTCGTGCTCGCCCGGGTAGCCGCCGGCGAGACCGAGCCCACCAGCCGCTGACCGGGGCCATCAGCTGACCGGGGGCCATCAGGCGGTTCGGACGAAAGCCCCGTAGTTGTCGGTCCCGAACAGCAGCACGAGGAGGCCGATGTTGCGCACCTCGATCCCCTCGAACGAGATGGCGAACGTGGCCGTCTCGCCCGCCGGCGTCGGCGCGGGTTCGGCGACCTCGCCCTCGATCTCGGTCCCGTCCCGCGCATCCAGGATGTAGAAGTCCGGAGACTCGAGCTCGCGCTCGGTGCCGTTGTCGACCTCCATCGTCCCATCGGTCCCGTCGATCTCGACCACCACCCGGAGTCCCGCGTTCACGTACTCGTAGGTCCCGCGTGCCGCGGGCCCCGTCGTCACCGGGGTCGGACCGACGCCGCCCGTGGTGTTGCCGGTGCCACCGGTGCCGGGACCCGTCGGTTCTCCCCCATCGCCGTCGTCGGTGCAGGCGGAAAGCAGCGCCACGAGGGCGAGGGCGAGCGCGATGAACCGAACGGTAGGCTTCACGGGTCGCGGCATCGTACAGGACGGACGGAGAACGCCCGCTGTGAGAACGCTCGAGGTTCGACGACACGCCAAGCGCGATCCCGCTGCCGACCGCCTCTCCGTCGCCGGCCGGGCCCAGGCGGAGGACCTCGGCCGGGACCTCGAAGGCACGTACGACGTCGTGTTCATCTCGCCGGCGCAGCGGGCTGCCGAGACGGTCGCGTGGATGCTCCGAGGGCGGGCCGAGCAGCTGCCGCCGCACGCGGTTATCCCCGGACTCGCGGCCAAGGACAACGACGGCTCACCGCTCTCGATGGCCGGCGTGCTGTCGGCGCTCCTGGACGCCGTGCCTGACGGCGGCCGAGGCCTCGCGGTGTCGCACATGCCGCTGATCGAGCGCGGCGTGCTGGGTCTGACGGCGCTCGAGATCGAGCCGCTCGGCGAGTGCGAGGGCGTGCTCCTCACCAAAGCCGACGACGACTCGGCGGTCCAGGTCGAAGAGCTCCGACGGGGATGAGGTAGTCCGCCCTCAGAAGAACAAGGGACACCACGGCGCCGGGTCCCACCGGAACATCGCGTCGGCGAGCGCGAGCGTGCCGGCTCGTTCCTCGTGGACGCGGCCGGCCCGGTGAAGCTGCAGCAACGTGGAGCCGCCGAGATACGCGGCGGCGAGCTCGTTCACCGTGAGGACGAGGTCGGCCGACTCGCCGGTGGGACGACAGGACGCGCCGTCCGGCCCTGCGTCGAGCTCGTAACGGCCGTCGTTCCAGCTGCAGAAGACGTCTCGGACATCGAGGACGACGCGCCCCTCGACGGCGTAGCGGCGGGCGGCGAGCGCCGCCGGCAGGTCGACGAGCCGGACCCACAAGGCGTCCTTCATCCGGAGGTTCAGGCGCCGCGGCTCACGGAGCAGGTGGAAGAGCGGCTCGTCCGACGGGCGACCCCAGGCCGTGACCCGCTGCACCAGGTCGACGTCGAGGACGAACCGCCACATACTCGCGTACGCATCCGGCCCGAGCGCGTCGAGCGCGTAGAGGTCGAGCACGTTCTTCGGGATCGACTCCTCCCAATTCGACTTCACGTGGTATACGGCGAAACCGTCCGGCCCCTCGCCCGAATCGTGGACCGCGAAGAACAAGCGACGCTCCTCGCCGTGCTGCTTGTCGGCGAACTGATAGTTGAACCAGGTGGTGTCCATCGCCATCGTGCCGGGCCGGTTCAAGCGGGCGCGGTCCCAGACGGACAAGACCTGGTCTCGCGCCGCGTCCCGATCGAACATGCGGACGCGGCCGCCCGTCCCCGCACCCGGGACGAACGCGCTGCGCGCCGTCTCGAGGTCGGTCGCGGCGCCCAGCGACGCGAGTCCGTAGCCGAACCGTCCGTAGATGCCGCCCTCGGAGGCGAACAAGGCGGCGACCGGCTTGCCGCTCTCATGGGCGTCGTCGAGCTGGCGTCGCATCAGCCCGGTATTGACACCCCGGCGTCGATGCGTCGGCTTCACGCCGACGCCCGTCACCCCGACGGTCGACACGGTGGCACCGCCGGGAACAGTCATCGTGAAGATCACGGACGACGCGCAGCCCACGATCTCCCCATCGTCGAGCGCGGCCAGACACCGGGCCGGATCCAAGACGGAGCGCTCCGCCTCGAGGTCCTCCGGGTGCACGTGCCCACCGAACGCGGTCTCGATGGCATGCATCCACGCCTCGAACTCGTCCTCGGCGATCGTTCGGATCTCGATGTCCATGGGTGTCTCTCGTCTCCGACGATGGAGCGCGTGCGTGTTCTTCGGTGCCCGAGCTTACGGGGCCTCGAGCCCTTCGAACAGGTCCGTCAGTACGGGGGCACCCGGCTCGCGCTCGGGGTAGGCAACCACGAAGGACTCTCTCCCCAGGAGCTCCCGCCAGAGCTCGAAGGGAACGTCCTCCAGCTCGGCCTGCGTTCGGTGACGGCGAAGGGCCTCGAGCTTGCGGTCGTAGACGTCGGAGCAGTCGACCATCATCCCGACCTCCTCGTCGGGGAGGCCTCGCGGTTGGAACGGCTGCGTCGGATCGATCGGTGGAAGCCCGCGCTCCCGCAGGAGCTCGTTGAACCGGTCGATCGCCGAACGCGCGACGCAGCAGTACAACAGCCTGCGGAAGCCGTCGGCGCCGGCGGCGCGCGCCGCGTGGAACGCCACGGTCGCCGCGGCCCCGACCGCGATGTGATCGGAGTGCCCCGTGATCCCTTCCGGACCGAAGGTGACGACCACGTCGGGACGGGCGTCCTGCAGGATGGCGAGATAGACCGCGACGAGGCTCTCCTGCGGCACGTCCGCGACGCCTCCGGTCGGGATACCGCAGGAAGTGGATGGCCGGCTCGAACCCGAGGGCGGCCCAGGAAGCCCGGTCCTCCTCCTCGCGCACCGACGCGAGCGTCTCGCGCGTCGCGAGGCTCGGATCGGCGATCTGGCCTGCCTCTCCGCTCGTCGTCATGACGACGGCGATCTCCAGGTCGGAGCCGGGGTACTTCGCGACGCTGCCGGCGATGCCGTACGTGTCGTCGTCGGGATGCGCGAAGATCCCGGCCATCTTCCTTTCCATCAGAGCCTTCGCTTCGCGGATCCTCTGATGCGGCTACCGCTTCGCTGCTTGAGCCGTATCACGGGAGCGGCGGCAGGTCGAGCAGCGGCTCCAGGCCGACGGTGAGGCCGGGTCGCGTCATCACCGCTCGGGACGCCATCAGGACGCCGGGCATGAACGAGCTGCGATCGGTGGAATCGTGGCGGATCGTCAGCGTCTGCCCCTGCCCGCCGAAGATCACCTCCTGGTGCGCGACCAGTCCGGGGAGCCGGACGGAGTGGACACGGATGCCGTCCACGTCGCCCCCGCGCACGCCCTCGAGACTCTCGTCGAGCGAGCCACGCCAGGGCTCCGGCCGCTCCAGCTGGATCCGTTGGACCGTGGCGATCGCGGTACCCGACGGCGCGTCCGCCTTCTGATCGTGGTGGAGCTCGACGACCTCGACCGCCGGGAAGAAACGAACGGCCTGCGCGGCGAACCGAAGCATCAGCACCGCACCGAGCGCGAAGTTCGACGCGACGATGACGTTGGACTCGGCGCCCTCGTCGCCGATCATCTGTTCGATCTCCTGGAGGTTCTCCTGGGTGATCCCGCTCGTCCCCACGACGAGGTGGATCGCGTGGTTCACGCACCACCGGACGTTCTCCATCACGACCTCCGGGTGCGTGAAGTCGATCGCGACCTCGGCCTCGGCTTCCAGAAGCCGGTCGAGCTCGTCGCTGATCGGCACGTCGATCCCGGGGTGTCCGATCTGCGCGCCGATCTTCTGGCCGAGCTTCGACCGGTCGATCGCCGCGACGAGCGCGAGGTCGTCGGCCTCGGCGACCGCCCGGCAGACCATCAGGCCCATCCGGCCGGCGGCGCCGATCACTCCGACGCGGATCACCCGAGCGCGCCCTTCGCGAAGGGGCCGAGGACCGTCGTCGTCATGGGTTGCGAGAGTACCCGCTCGGCGGCGCGCCGTGCGTCGTCGGGTGTCACCGCCGCGATGCGCGAGAGCAGCTGATTCACCGTGAGTGTTTCGCCGTGACTGATCTCGGACTTGCCGAGCCTCGACATCCGACCTCCCGGATCCTCCAGGGAGAGGACGAGCGAGCCCTTCATGTGTCCCTTCGCGCGCTCGAACTCGTCAGGGGCCAAACCCTCGCGGGCAACGCTCTCGAGCTGCGCCCGAAGGATCGACAGGACCTCCTTCGCGCGGCCCGGTGTCGTCCCGGCGTACGCGCCGAACAGGCCGGCCTCCGCGTACATCGAGTGGTAGCTGTAGACGCTGTACGCGAGCCCGCGCTTCTCGCGGATCTCCTGGAACAGACGGGAGCTCATGCCCCCGCCGATCGCGGTGTTCACGACGCCGAACGCGAACCGGTCCGGATCGGTCCGGGACAGCCCGGTCGTGCCCACGCACATGTGCGCCTGTTCGGTGTCGCGGCGCTCCACGAGGGACCGGCCCGAGGCCGCGGGCACCGTGCCGGCCTTCCGGACGTTCCACGCCGCTGGTCCCTCCGCACGAACGGGTCCGGTCTCCATGCTCGCGGACAGGAGTTCCACCAACTGGTCGTGCTGCAGGTTCCCCGCGGCGACGACGACCAGGTTGCCCGGCACGTAGTGCCGCCGGTAGAAGCGCCGGACCTGGTCGCGGGTCGCCCCCTTGATGCTGCGCTTGGTCCCCAGGATCGGCCGTCCGAGCGGATGGTCGGGCCACAGGGTCTCGGTGAACAGGTCGTGGATCAGGTCGTCGGGGGTGTCCTCGTGGACGTTGATCTCCTCGAGGATCACGCGCTTCTCCGAGACGAAGTCCGCCTCGCGGATGACCGAGTTCTGGAACATGTCCGCGAGGTGCTCGACCGCCATCGGGACGTCGCGATCGCGGACCCTCGCGTAGAAGCACGTGTACTCCTTCGCGGTGAACGCGTTCACGTCGCCGCCGACCGCGTCGAACGCCTCGGCGATGTCGCGGGCGCTCCGCGTCTTCGTTCCCTTGAAGAGCAGATGCTCGAGGAAATGGCTCGATCCGCTGATCGGCGGCGGCTCGTCGCGGGAGCCGGCGAGGACCCAGAAGCCGAGCGCCACCGAGCGGACGCCGGGCATCCGCTCAGTGACTACGCGCAGGCCGGAGCCGAACTCGGTGCGGCCGATCGACACGTTCGTCCCTAGGACTGCGGGCTCGAGGGCGGACCGTCGGCGGGCGGCACGGGCGTGTTCTCGCGAACGGCCCGGTCCTCCCTGGGAGCCCGGTCGCGGTCGCGG
>JBBDWS010000097.1:47119-85016 GCA_040902755.1 Actinomycetota bacterium | reverse complement strand
GGGCGTGTTCTCGCGAACGGCCCGGTCCTCCCTGGGAGCCCGGTCGCGGTCGCGGGGCCGCCGGTCGCGGTCGCGGCCGCCGTCTCGCCCGCCACGGCCACCGCGATCGCGGTCGCCGCGGTCACGGCGCGGGGGCCGGTCGTCCTCGACCTCCATCCCCTCCGGGATCGCCCACTCTTCGCCGACCGGCTTGAGGCTGATCTTGCCGCGGTCGTCGATGTCCACGACCTCGACCTCGACCGTGTCGCCCACCTTCACGGCCTCCTCGACGCTCGCGAGGCGCTTGCCTCGGCCGAGCTTCGAGATGTGGATCAGCCCGTCGCGACCCGGCACGAGGTTCACGAACGCGCCGAACGTCGTCGTGTTGACGACCGTCCCGGTGAAGTGCTCCCCGATGTTGATCGGACGCGGGTTCGCGATCTCGTCGATGATCCGGGCCGCCTCGTCCGCGCCGGCACCGTCGCGGGCACCGACGAAGACCGTCCCGTCGTCCTGGATGTCGATGTCCGCCCCGGTCATGGCGACGATCTCGTTGATCTTCTTGCCCTTGGGCCCGATGACCTCGCCGATCTTGTCGACGGGGATCTTCAGCGTCAGGATCCGCGGCGCCTTCGGGTTGACCTCGGTCCTCGGCACCGGGATGGCGGCCTGCATCACGTCCAGGATCTTCAACCGCGCTTCCTTGGCCTGGTCGAGCGCGCCGGCGAGCACGTTCCCCGGCAGCCCGGTCACCTTCATGTCGAGCTGGATCGCCGTGACGATGTCCTTCGTCCCGGCGACCTTGAAGTCCATGTCGCCGAGCATGTCCTCGGCCCCCAGGATGTCGGTCAGCGTCACGAAGGTCCCGTTCTCGGCGATCATCCCCATCGCGATGCCGGCGACCGGCGCTTTGAGCGGCACGCCGGCGTCCATCAGCGACAGCGTCGAGGCGCACACGCTCGCCATCGAGGTCGACCCGTTCGAGGCGAGGATGTCCGAGACCAGGCGGAGCGCGTACGGGAACTCCTCCTCCGGTGGGATCACCGGCACGAGCGCCCGCTCGGCGAGCGCGCCGTGGCCGATCTCGCGGCGGCGGGGCGAGCCGATCCGGCCCACCTCGCCCGTGGAGAACGGCGGGAAGTTGTAGTGGTGCATGTAGCGCTTGCTGTCCTCGGGGTCGAGCGTGTCGATCATCTGCGTCATCCGCAGCATCCCCAGGGTGGTGACGTTCAGCGCCTGGGTATCCCCGCGGTTGAACAACGCCGAGCCGTGGGCGCGCGGGATGAGACCGATCTCGGCCGAGAGCGGACGGATGTCCTTCGGTCCCCTGCCGTCCAGGCGCACGCCGTGCTCGATCACCCGGGCCCGCATGACCTTCTTCTGCAGGTCCTTCCACGCCGGCGAGATCTCCGCCTCGCGGGTGGCATAGACCTCCTGGCCCCACGTCTCGAGCAGGTGACCCTTCAGGAGATCCTTGATCTCGGAGAGCGCCGTCTCGCGCTCCTGCTTGTCGGTCACGATCGCCGTCTCGAGGCGCTCCTTCGCGTACGCCTCCACGATCGACCACGTGTCGGGCTCGTACAGCGGGCGTGGCTCGAAGGGCTTCGGCTTCACGTCGAGCTTGCTGAGGAACTCGAGCTGGAAGTCGATCAGCTCGGCGATCGCGCGCTTGGCGGCCTCGAGGCCCTGCGCCACAACCTCTTCGGTCGGCGCCACGGCGCCCTCGGACCCGCCGAGGAGCTGCCAGGTGTTGTCCGGCGCCTCTCCCTCGATCATCAGGATGTCGATCTCGCCGGCATCGTTGCGCCGGCCGGCCACGACGATGTCGAACGTGGCCTCCTCGACGTCCAGGAACGTGGGGTTGATCTGCCACTCGCCGCCGATGAGGCCGAGCCGAACCGAGCCGACGGGACCCTCGAACGGGATGCCGCTGATCATGGTGGCGAGGCTCGCGCCGTTCATGCCGGGGATGTCGTACGGGTTCGCCATGTCGGCGGACAGCACGGTGATCACGACCTGGACCTCGTCGCGGTACCCGTCCTTGAAGGACGGACGCATCGGCCGGTCGGTGAGCCGCGCCGTCAGGATCGCCGTCTCCGAGGGCCGGCCCTCGCGGCGGAAGAACCCGCCGGGGATCTTGCCGGCCGCGTACATCCGCTCCTCGACGTCGATCGTCAGCGGGAAGAAGTCGATCCCCTCGCGGGGCTTCGCGGTGGTGCAGGTGGCGAGGATCTGTGTCTCGCCGTATTGGACGGTGCACGAGCCGTGAGCCTGCCTGGCAAGCTTGCCGGTCCCGAACGTCAGTGTCTGGTTCCCGATCTGGCGGGAAAGTGTCGTGGCCATCGGCCGATCCTCCTTCAGAGGGTCCGCGCGGTGCGGTCGCGCCGCGCGAGTGTTGAGGCGGGAGGGGCCGGTTGTCAGTGGGGAACCGCCGAGCTGGCTCGGAGGCTCGCGACTGAGAACCGACCGGGACCGCCGTGCTCCGGTCGTTCAGTGGTTCGTTCGCATCCCTCCTGCCGTGGAGGAGGCGCTCCCTCGAGCGCCTTCTTGGTCCTGCATCCTTATCGCCTCAGACCGAGCTTGGCCACGAGGTCCCGGTACCGCTCGATGTTCTCGCCCCGCAGATACTCGAGGAGCCGCCGACGCCGGCCGACGAGCATGAGCAGACCACGCCGCGAAGCGTGGTCCTTCTTGTGCAACTTCAGATGCTCGGTGAGGTCGGAGATCCGCTTGCTCAGCACCGCGACCTGTACTTCCGCGGAACCCGTGTCGCCGTCGGAGCGCCGGTGCTCGCCGATGATCTCGGCCTTCTGCGTCTTCGTTAGTGTCATGACCAGGGGAAAGGCTACCAGACGAGCCGACGAGCCCTAGACGGCCGTGCTGATCTCGAGGCTCCAGCCGCCGGAGAGGGCGCCCTGATCGCCGACTCCGTCATCGAAGACGAACAGGCTCCACGTCCCGTTCGGATCCGTCCCGTCGAAGGCCGAGAGCGCGGCCGCGTGCGGCGCGGGAGGGGCGGGAGCGGTCCCGTCGAAGCGGCAGCATCGCTTCTCCCTCGTCGGCCGATAGGTGCCGGAGACGATCAGCGTCTCATCCGGGACCGGCGCGGCGGCGGCGTCGTCGAACGTGAGCGACACGTTCCCGACGGTGTCGAACCCTCCCATGTCCGCCATGAGGACCACGCTCTGGCCCGACGGCCCGACCAGCAGGACGTCGACGTCGTCGGGGAACTCGTGGCCGAACCCGGCCAGCGTGACCTTCACCTCCGCGACCGTTCCGACGAGGCCCGAGACCTCGATGGAGGACGGATAGGGGGCACCCTGGCCGGAATCCGGGATCACGATCTCCTGGGTGCTGGAGACCACGGTCGGCGACGGGGCGACGGTTGGCTCGGTCGGAGGTGGTTCCCCGGTGCCGGCACCGTCCCCGGTCTCGATCAGCAGGCTCCAGCCCGCGGCGATCTCCCCCGCATCCCCGGTGCTGTCGTCGAAGACGAACAGGTTCCATTCGCCGTTCGGATCGGTCCCCTCGAAGACGGAGAGCGCCGTGCCGTAGGGCGGCGACGGCGCTGGGGCGCCGCCCTGGAAGTCGCAGCACGCTCCCCCACCGCGGTCGGTCCCCAGGCTCGGCAGGAAGGTCCCCGACGAGATCCGGCCTCGGTCGGGAAGGCCGGCATCGGCGGCGTCGTCGAACGTGAGCGTGAGATCGCTCACGCTGTTGCCGCCACCGACGTCGGCCATGAGCACCGCGCTCTCGCCGCTCGGACCGACCAGGAGCACGTCCACGTCCTCCGGGAACACGTGCGAGAAACCGCTGAGCGTCACGGTGAGCCGGGAGACAGTGTCGGTGGCGCCCGAGACCTCGATCGGTGCCGGGTAGGCGTTCGCGGTGCCGACGTCCGGGATCGTGATGACGTTCGCGTTCGCGGCTTCGATCGGCGGCTGCGGCGTGGGAGAGACCGGGGACGGGGACGGACCGGGGCCATCGTCGTCCCCGGAGAGCGAGAGGCCTACGACCACCAAGATCGCGGCGATCGCGAGACCCGCGGCCCCGAAGATCGCGATCAGCCGGGCGTTGCTGGACCCCCCGCGTTTCGAGGGCGGTTCGGCCCACCGCGGCTCCGCGGAAGGTGAGACCGGCGACGCCGTGCCGGCTGCCGACGCCGGTGGCGCCGTGGAGGCGGCCCAGCCCGGTGCCGGAGGCGGCGGCGCCAGGACCGTCGGTGCGGCCGGAACGGACGGCGCTTCCTTCGGTCCGGACGGCGCGCCGAGCGCCCGCGCCGCCCGGTCGATCAGCGCCGTCGCGGTCTGTGGGCGGTCGTCCGGGTTCTTCGCCATCCCTTGCGCCATCACCTCGTCGATCTCTCCGGGCAGGCTCTCTCGAGCCTGGGTGACGCGCGGCGGCGGGTCCTGGATGTGTCCGAACAGGGTCGCGACGTCGCTGTCCTTCGCGAAGGGGACCTTCGCGGTCAAGCATTCGAACAGCACGCAGGCGAGCGAGTAGCCGTCGGTCCGCCCGTCGACGTCGTGCCCCTGGATCTGCTCGGGAGCCACGTAGTCGACCGTCCCCATGAACGTGCCGGTCTTCGTGAGCCCGCTCCGGGAGCTCGTGTGCTTGGAAAGGCCGAAGTCCGAGAGGTAGACGTGCTCCTCTCCCTCGTCGGTCGCGATGAGGATGTTCGCGGGCTTGACGTCCCGGTGGACCAGGCCACGGCGGTGCGCCGCGTCCAGGGCCGCCGCGACCGGGCGGAGCAGCGCGATCGTCCGGTCGGGTTCGAACGGGCCCTCCCGCGTGAGCAACGTTCGAAGGTCCGTACCGCGGACGTAGCGCATCGCGATGAAGAGCTGCCCCTCGGCCTCGCCCGCCTCGTACACCGGGACGATGTTCGGGTGCTCCAGGCCCGCCGCGAGCTGCGACTCGCGCACGAAGCGCGAACGGAACGCGTCGTCCGCGGCGAGCTCGGCGGAAAGGACCTTGATCGCCACCCGCCGGCCGAGACGCGTGTCCTCGGCAAGGTAGACCACGCTCATCCCGCCGCGTCCCAGGGACTCGATCCGGTAGAGACCGAAGGTGGAGCCCGCCCCGAGGTCTGCGCTCACCGGGGCTTTGTAACAGACCACGGCCCCATGCGCGGGTTCGTGCGGGGTTCAGCGAAGCACCGGGTGACCCGGCGACTCGATGAAGGCCGGGAGGAGGCGCCCTCGGATCTCCCCGTTCGGGAGGACGACGACCTCGGCCACGGCGGTGGTGGAGCCGGCGACGGAGAAGTTCGGCCAGACGAAGTTCCCGAGCCCGTAGAAGATCGGTCGTCCCTCGTACATGTCCATCGGCTGGAGCCGGTGCGCGTGATGCCCGAAGATCATGTCGGCGCCGGCGTCGATCATGCGGTGTGCCTCGTCGACCTGATAGTCCCGCGGCTGCGTGTCGAGCTCGACGCCCCAGTGGATCACGACGACGACGAGGTCGGCGTTCGCCTCGGCCTCGCGGATCGCCCGCAGGGCGCGGGGGAAGTCGTGACCGACCGACGTCCCCGGCTTGTCCCTCGTCGCGACCTGGTCGATCGGGTCGAGCACCTCGCCCACGCCGACGATGCCGATCCTCCACCCCTTCACCTCGACGTAGCGCGGCGCGTCCGCCTCCTCGGCATCCTCACCGGCGCCGACGGCGACGAGGCCGGCCCGCTCGACGTTGCGGATCGAATCGAGCAGCGCGTCCGGCCCCTGGTCGTATCCGTGGTTGTTCGCCAGGTTCGCCACATCGACCCCGAACCGCTTCGCGACCGGCAACGCGGCGGGATCGCAGCGGAAGCTGAACGTCTTCGGGATCGGTGCGACGATGTCGGTCGAGGGGCATTCGAGGTTGATCACGCTCAGGTCGTCGTCGCGGAAGAGCCCGTCCAGGCCGCTCCAGGCCCACCCGTAACCGTTGGAACGGAACGCGGCGATGTATCCGGGGTCAAGGCTCACGTCGCCGGTCCCGTGGATCACGATCTTCTCGCGCGACGGCCGGGGGCTCGGCGTGGGGGGCGCGGCCGCTGCGGCGCCAGGGGAACCGTCGACGGGGGCGCTGGTGCTCGGTGCGCTCGTCGGCGTCGACGAGCCCCTGGCGCCCTCCGCGGCCGCGCCCCCTTCCCCGTCGCTCCCACCCTCGTCTCTCGTCGTCGCCCACGCGAATGCTCCGGCCGCCACCACCGCTACGACGACCATCAGGGCCGTGAAGGCGAGGCGGGATCGGCGGGCGTGGCGAGGGGTCATGGCTCCGATCCTCGCACGGGGTCCACGAGCTCGCGGGTATGACGAACGTCCCGATCGATCGCCTCCACGAGCTCTTCCGGGGAGTCGAACCTGATCTCGGGGCGCAGGTACGCCCAGAACTCCACCGCCATCTCCCGTCCAACGAGATCGCCTTCGAAGTCCAACAGGTAGGACTCGACGTGCAGTGGCTCGGTGCCGAACGTGGGGTTCGTGCCGACGTCGATCGCGGCGACGTGGGTTCGACCGTCGACCTCTGCGCGGCCCGCGTACACGCCTTGTCCGGGCAAGAGGAGTCGCGGCCACGTCTCCAGGTTGGCCGTGGGGTATCCGAGGACACGCCCCCGGCCCGCACCCTCGACGACCGCTCCGTCGAGGACGAAGCGGCGCCCCAGCGCCCGGTCGGGCCATCCGAGGTCACCCTGCGACAGCGCCTCGCGGATCGACGAGGAGGACACCACGCGCCCGTCGAGCTGGACGAGCTCGACCCGCTCCGCCGTGAAACCGTGGCGGCTTCCCTCGGAGATGAGCATCTCGACGTTGCCGCGGGCGCGATGCCCGAACGTGAAGTTGGCGCCCATGACGCAGTGGACGGCATGCAGTCCGTTGCGAAGGACGTCGCCGACGAACCGCTCGGCCGGCCAGCGCGAGAACTCCTCGGTGAACTCGAGGACGAGGAGCACATCGATCCCCGTCTCCTCGATCAGCCGGCTCTTGCGTTCGACGGTAGTAAGGAGCCTCGGCTCTCTGCCCGGCGTGAGGACCTCGCGCGGATGCCGGTCGAACGTGACGGCGACGGCCGGAACGCCGCGTTCCCGCGCGGCGGCCACCGTCGCCGCCAGCACGTTGCGGTGCCCGAGATGGACGCCGTCGAAGAAGCCGACCGTGGCGACCGTGCCCTCGTGCTCGAGCGGGATCGCATCGAGCCCCGTCCGCCGTTCCATCTCGTCGCAGGGTATCGACTCAGGAAGCAAGGACGACTTCGGGGCGAGCCTTCGCGCCGTCGTCCCGGTAGATCCCGATCAGTCGGTCACCCGGTCCGAAAACCGCGTACGGCCCCGCCAGACCGGCCGGACCGAGGATGCTGCCGTTCGACGCGGCGTTCGCCTCCTCGCCGGAGATGTCGACGCGTGGGAGATGGGCCACGGCGGCCTCCACGGGCCGGGGTGGAGTGATGCCTCCGGGCTCCTCGGCGTCCTCGACGCGGTACGGCCCGATCGCGGTGCGCCGCAAGCGCGTGAGGTGGGCACCACAGCCGAGCGCCGTGCCCACGTCGGCGGCGAGGACGCGGACGTAAGTTCCGCCCGAGCAGGTCACGCCGAACTCCACATCGCGTCCGTCGAACGAGCGGACCTCGAACGCGTCCACCCGGATGCGGCGGGGCGGGGCCTCGACCGTCTCGCCCGCCCGGGCGGCCTCGTACAGCTTGCGCCCCCCGACCTTGACGGCGGAGTACGCCGGCGGACGTTGCATCGACTCGCCGACCAGCGCGGCGACGGCCCCCTCGACCTGCGCGAGGGATACGTCCACGTCGCTCGAGCGAACGACGGTCCCGTCCGCGTCCAGCGTGTCGGTTTCGACACCGAGGCGTGCGGTGCCCTCGTAGACCTTCGGGAGATCGCCGAAGAAACGCAGGAGCCGGGTCGCGCGTCCGGCGCCGACGAGCAACAGACCGGTCGCCATCGGATCGAGCGTTCCCGCGTGCCCGACCTTCCGCGTCCCGAGGGTGCGTCGCACGGCGTCGACGAGGTCGTGCGACGTCATCCCCATCGGCTTGTCGAGGAGGAGCAGCCCTTCGGGCCCGCGCGGCATGCCCGCAGGCTACCCGTCGTCCGCGCTCGCTCCCGTCACGGCCGCCTTCAGCCGCTCCACGGTCTCGGAAAGCCCGTGCTTCGACGTGTACCCGGAGGCGAGCCGGTGGCCGCCGCCCCCGAACCCGGAGGCGACCGACGCGACGTCGTGTCCGCCCTTCGAGCGCAGACTCACCTTGAAGCGGCCGTCGCGCTGCTGCTTGATGACCGCGGCGACGTCCGCCTCCCGCGCCGTGCGGACGACGTCGATCAGATCGTCCGTCTCGGTCGTATCGACCCCCGCCTCCGCGAGGTCGGCCTGGGTGAGGTAGGTCCAGATCAGGTCGGCGTCGGGTTCGAGGGTGACGCGCTCGAGCGCCACGCCGAGGACCTTCAGGTACGGGATGGAGCCGTCCTCGTACAGCGCCTGGACGAGCCAGGTGTGGTCGAACGGGAACGTCCGCAGCTCGGCTCCGAGACGGAGCGTCTCCGGGGTCACTGCCTGGTATTGGAACCGGCCCGTGTCGGTCACGAGCCCTGCGTACAGACACGTCGCCGTCTCGACGGGGATCTCGCCGCCCATCTCCTTCAAGAGACGCCAGACGACCTCGCACGTCGAGCTCGCCTGCGGGTCGATCAGCGGGATCGTGCCGAGGCCTTCGTTGCTGACGTGGTGATCGATCCAGATGAGCGTGTTCGCCTTGCCAGCGACGGGCGCCAGCATGGCGAGGCGGTCCAGCGACGCGACATCGCACGTCACCATCACGCCAGGCTCCTTCGGGAACTCCCGCGGTGGAACGAGCGTCTCGTGACCCGGCAGGACCGACGCCCAACGGGGGAGCTCGAAGGGCTCGTTGGGGAACGAGCAGATCGTCTGTTTCCCTCTCGCGCGCAGGAAGTTCGAGAGGCCCAGCATGGAGCCCAGCGCGTCGGCGTCGGGGTTGACGTGACCCGCGAGGGCAACCGTCGAGGCCTCCTCGAGCGCCGCGGCGGCCCGCCCCAGCATGTCCTTCATCATTCCTCCTCCGCTTCGGCGTTCGATCCCCGCTCGTGGGCTACCGCTTCGCTGCTTGAGCCCTCGCGCACACGGCGGAGCAGCTCCTCGATCCGCTCCACGCTCTGCAGCGTCTCGTCTTCTTCGAACTCCAGGTCGGGCAGCACCTTCATGCGGACCTGATGCGCGATCAGCTTGCGAAGGTGCCCTCGCGCCGAGCGCAGGGCGGCGGCCGTCGATCTCCGCTCGCGCTCGTCGCCCAGCGTGCTGTAGAACACGCGGGCGCGCCGGAGATCGGGCGTCACCTTCACGCCGATCACCGTTACGAATCCGACCCGCGGATCCTTCAGCCGCGGGATCTCCTCGGCGAGGATCTCCCGGAACTCCTCCGAGACGCGGATCGGCCGGGCGCCTTCTGGCATCGACTCAGTCCTCCGGATAGTGCAGCGACACTTCCGCTGCGATCAGATCGACCTCGCCCCAGCGCTCGACGAGCTGCTCGACCTCGTGCAGGACGCGCTTCGCGTGGTACCCCTCGCCCGCCGCCACCGCGACCGCGAGCGCCGTCCGCTGCCACAGCTCGTGGTGGTCGACCTCGGCGACCGAAACGTTGAACTTCGCGCGGATCGCGTTCGTGAGCGTCTTCACGACGTGACGCTTCTCCTTCAACGACCCGCAGCCGGGGATCCGGAGATCGAACCGCTCGAGCGCGACGAGCATCTCGGCCGCCTACAGCTCGCGGGCAACCTCGCGGACCTCGTACGCCTCGATGACGTCACCTTCCTTCAGGTCGTTGAAGTTCTCGATCCCGATGCCGCACTCGAAGCCCTCCGAGACCTCCCGAACGTCGTCCTTGAAGCGGCGGAGCGACCCGATCCGGCCGTCGTACGCGACGACGCCGTCGCGTACGACCCGGGCCCGAGAATTCCGCGCGATCGTGCCGCGGGTGACGTAACACCCGGCGATGACGCCCATCTTCGGAACCCGGAACAGCGCCCGGACCTCCGCGGCACCGAGCTCCGACTCCTGCTGTTCCGGAGCGAGCATGCCCGAGAGCGCAGCCCGGATGTCGTCGATCGCGTCGTAGATCACGCGGTACAGACGGACGTCGACGCCCTCCTTCTCGGCGAGCTCTCGCGCCTGAACATCGGGCCGCACGTTGAAGCCGAGCACGATCGCGTTGGACGTGAGGGCGAGCGCGATGTCGCTCTGAGTGATGGCGCCGGCGGCGCTGTGGAGCACATTCACGCGGACCTCGTCCGACGGGAGCTTCGCGAACGCGTCCTTGAGCGCTCCGATCGAGCCCTGCACGTCTGCCTTCACGATCAGGTTGAGCTCGGGCACGGCGTCGAAACGGGCCTGCGCCATGAGCTCCGGAAGCGTCGGCGGGCGCGCCGAGACCTGCTCGGCCGCGCGGACCTTCGCCTCGCGCTCCTGCGTCAGGTGACGCGCCGCACGGTCGTCCTCGACCCCGCGGACCTCCTCCCCCGCGTTCGGGGTCGCCGACCATCCGAGGATCTGCACGGGCTTGCTCGGACCTGCCTGCTTCACGGGAAGGCCGTTCTCGTCCAGCATCGCGCGGATCTTCGCCCACGACGTCCCGGACACGACCGTGTCGCCCACTTCCATCGTGCCCCGTTGCACCAAGACGGTCGCGACGGGGCCGCGTCCCTTGTCGAGATGCGCCTCGAGCACGGCCCCTCGGGCGCGCCCCTCGGGGTCCCCCTTCAGCTCCTCGACGTCGGCGACGAGGAGGATGGTCTCGAGGAGTCCCTCGAGGTTCGTGCGGGCCTTCGCGGAGACGTCGACAAACTCGTGGGTTCCACCCCACTCGGCGGGGACGATCCCTTGCTCCACGAGCTGCTGGCGCACGCGGGCGGGATCGGATTCGGGCTTGTCGATCTTGTTGACGGCCACGACGATCGGAACCCCCGCCGCCTTGGCGTGGTCGAGCGCCTCGACCGTTTGCGGCTTGACCCCGTCGTCGGCCGCCACGACGAGGACCGCGATGTCGGTCACCTTCGCTCCCCGGGCTCGCATCGCCGTGAAAGCCTCGTGTCCGGGAGTGTCGATGAACGTGACCTCGCGGCCGTTCGTGTGCACCTGGTAGGCACCGATGTGCTGCGTGATGCCGCCGAACTCCTGCGACACCACGTCGGTACGACGGATGGCGTCCAGCAGCAGCGTCTTGCCGTGGTCGACGTGCCCCATGATCGTCACGACGGGGGCGCGGTTAACCAGCCGGCTCTCGTCGACCTCCTCCTCGGCCTCCTCCTCCTCGAATCCGACGATCTCGGCCTCGTAGCCGAGCTCACCGGCGAGGAGCGAGATCGCCTCGTCCGAGAGGGACTGTGTCGCGGTCGCCATCTCGCCGTGCGAGAAGAGGACCTTCACGACGTCGGCCGCGCTTCGCCCCGTCTTGTCGCCGATGTCCTGTGCCGTCGCACCCCGCGCCACCTTGAGCACAGGCAGGACCGGCCCCTCAGGCTCCGCAACAGCCACGGCAGTCTGAGCTGGAGCCGCCGCTGGAGCCGCGGCGGCAGCGGGAGCCGTAGCGGCGGCAGCCGGAGCGCCCGGAGCCGCCGGGGGCTCGTCGACGCCCACGGCGCCGGGGAGCACGGACGATGCCGTCGACGCCGCCCCCGGCGGGCCGGGCGCGGAGGCATCCGCCTTCACCGCGGCCTTCTTCCGAGGACGCGCCTTCGGCGTCGGCTCCTCGACGGCCTCTTTCATCTTGGCCTCGGGAACCGCCTTGCCACCCGATGCGCGGAGTCGGGGAACGGCCTGGTCGGGCACGGAGGAAGACGCGGTGAGACCGTCCGCGCCCATCTCCTTCAACGCCTCGAGCAGCTCCTTGCTCGTGACGCCGAGCTCCTTCGCCAGTTCGTGAACCCTCACGCGTGCAACTCCCCTTCGATCTCCTGCCTAAGCCTAGCGGCTGGGTCGGGTGGTGCCGCCCCTGCCCCGAGCGCCCGAACGAGCGCGCCGTGCGCCAACGCCGCGTCCACACACGAGCGGTCGCGATGCAGATACGCCCCGCGGCCCGGCTGCCGCCCGGTCGGATCCACCGCGACCCTCCCGTCCGAGTCGACCGCCAGTCGGAGGAGCGATCGCTTCGGGGCCTTGCCCCGGCATCCGACGCACGTGCGCTCGGGCTCGTGCGGGTCGCGCACGGTTCAGGCCTCCGCCGGCTCCTCGGCTGTCTCTTCGACCGCAGCGGTCCCGTCGGCCGAAGCGGCTTCGGCCGCGCCATCGGCCTCGGCCGCCGGCACCGAAACGGACTCGTCGACGGATACGACGTCGGGGGCTTCCTCCGCCGCTGCCGGCGCCTCCTCGGCCGCTGCCGGCGCCTCCTCGGCCGCTGCCGGCGCCTCCTCCGGAGGCTCGGCGGCCGGGGCAACCGGCGCGGGCTTGGGCGCGCGCTGCTCGTCGGCGAACTGAGTCTCGCTCTTGATGTCGATCCTCCATCCCGTCAGTCGCGCAGCGAGCCGGGCGTTCTGGCCCTCCTTGCCGATGGCCAGCGAGAGCTGGTAGTCGGGCACGATGACGAGGGCCGTCTGCGTCTCGGGATCGACGCGGGCCTCCTTCACCTTCGCGGGCTGCAACGCGTTGGCGACGAGCGCGGACGCGTCGGCGCTCCACGGCACCACGTCGATCTTCTCTCCACGCAGCTCGGTCACGACGTTGCGCACCCGGGAGCCCTTCGGGCCCACGCACGCACCGACGGGATCGACCGCCGGCTCGTTCGAGGAGACCGCGATCTTCGAGCGGTGCCCCGGCTCGCGGGCCACCGCCTTGATCTCGACGATGCCCTCCTCGATCTCGGGGACCTCAAGCTCGAACAGCTTCTTCAGCAGGCCCGGATGCGTGCGGGAGACGACGATCTGGGGCCCCTTCGTGCCTTTGCGGACCTCGGTGATGTACGCCTTGAGGCGCTCACCGTTGCGGTAGGGCTCGGACGGCACCTGCTCCGCCTGCGGCAAGAGCGCTTCCACCTTGCCGAGGTCGAGCAGCGTGTACCGGCGCTCGGACTGCTGGACGATGCCGGTGACGATGTCGCCCTCGCGCCCCGCGAACTCCTCGTAGGTCATCTCGCGCTCGGCGTCGCGCAGCTTCTGGAAGATCACTTGCTTGGCCGTCTGCGCGCCGATGCGCCCCTTGAACTCGTCGGTGACCCCGACCTCCTCCTCGGAGAGGACCTTCTTCTCGGTCGTCACCTCGCCGTCGTCGCCCTCGTGCTCGATCTCCTCGAGCTGCTGGACCCAAACGCGGAGATCTCCCGACTCGGGATCGATCTTCGCGCGGACCCCGAAGGCCTCCTCGTCCAGATCGGGATGCTGCTGCTTCCACCACGACTTGTAGGCGGAGGCCATCGCCTCCTCCAGTCCAGCCAGGATCGTCTCGAATGCGATGCCCTTCTCGCGCTCGAGCTCCCGCAGCGCCGCGATCATCTCTTGGTTCATGTGTCGCTCCCCTTCACGCGCCCCTTCGTCACCGCAGGGCCCCACTCGAACATGGTGCGCGCGGACGCGATGTCCGCGTACGGGACGCGCAGCTCTCCGCCGTCGGATGCGATCACGATCGCTTCCGAGTCGGCCGAGACCAGCGCGCCCTCGTGCGTCTTCCTGCCGCCGACCGGCACCACCGTCTTCACCTTGACGGACTGCCCGACGCTCCGTTCGAAGTGCCGGGGCTCGCGCAGCGGCCGTTCGAGGCCGGGCGAGCTCACCTCGAGCGAGTACGGCCGGTCGAGGGAGAACCCCTCGAGGTCCAGCCGTCTGGAGACGCGCTCGGACGTCGAGGAGATCGTGTCCAGATCGATCCCGCCGTCGCGGTCGACGACGACCCGCAGGACCATCCGGCCGGCCTCCTTCTCGAACGAGACGTCCCACAGCTCCAACCCGGCGGCCTCCACGACCGGCCGAACGAGCTGCTCGACGATCCCCCGCTCCGCTGCCGCACCCACCGAAGGGTCCCTCCGAAAAAGAAAGTGGGCGCGAGCCCACTTCGGGTGAAACCGCTCCGTTGCTTGCGCGGAAAAGTATACCGGACAAGGGACGTCCGGACCCGGTCACGGCTCTGCTGAGCAGGGCAACTCGAGCGATCGGCGGGGGGCTACAGGGCCCGGCGCTGCCCGCCCGGACGGTTCCAGTGGTCGCGGCTGTTCATGCGGCGCGTCAGCCGGGGGTCGTCCCAACCGCGGTGCATCCGGATCCCGAGCTCGTGGCATGCACGCTCGGCCGTCTCGTCGCTTTCGAAGACGTCGCGGACCCAGTTGCCCTCGACGTCGATCAACACGAGGTCCCACGTCCGAAGGCCGGCGTGCTGGAGGACGGCCTCGACCTCTCGATGGAGCTTCACGAAGTCCCGGAGCCCGTTGGGGGCGCGCCCGGCCGCCATGCCCGCGAGCCTACGGCGCCGTCTCGAGCAAGTCCACGACGGCATTCGCAGCCTCCGCGAGGGGCGCCTGCGACCGCTCGCCGCTCGCGCGCAGCTTGAGGTCGGCCGTGCCGACCGCGACGCCGCGCTTGCCGACGACGACCTGGACGGGGTACCCGATCAGGTCGGCGTCGGCGAACTTGACCCCGGCCGTCTCCTCGCGATCGTCGAGCGCCACCTCGACGCCGCCCTCGGCGAGCTCGCGGTAGATCCGCTCGGCTTCCGCGACGACCCCTTCGTGGTCCCGGTTCGCGACGATCACGACCGCGGCGAAGGGCGCCATGACCTTGGGCAGGCGCAACCCCCCGTCGTCGTGGAACTGCTCGGCCGCCGCGGCGAGGACGCGCGAGATCCCGATCCCGTGGCTCCCCATCTGGTACAGCCGCTGCGACCCGTCCTCGTCGATGAAGGTCGCCTCGAGCGGTTCGGAGTACCGGGTGCCCAGCTGGTAGATGTGGCCGACCACGATCGAACGACCGACGCGGAGCTCCCCGCCGCACTTCGGACAGCGATCCCCGTCGCGGAGCGCCACGAGGTCCTCGTACCGGTCCACGCGGAAGTCTCGGGGTGTGTTCGCGCCGGTGACGTGGTGTTCGGCCTCGTTCGCCCCCGTCACCCAGTCGCTCGCTCCCCGAACCGCGTGGTCGGCGAGGACGGTGACGCCCTCCTCGAGTCCCTGGGGACCGACGTATCCCTTGACGAAGCCGCGGGCGACGAAGTCACCGTCCTCGAACCGCCGGACCGGGGCGGGGAACAGCAACCGCTCGAGCTTGGCTTCCTCGACCTCGCGGTCCCCCGGAAGCAGGACCGCGACCGTCGTCCCTCCGGCCTCGTACAGCATCGTCTTCAGCATCCGCTTCCCCGGCAGCCCGAGGAGCGTGGAGACGGCGTCGATCGTGGCGGCGTTCGGCGTGTGCACCTTCTCGAGGGGTGCCGACCCGTCGCGCGCGGCGGGCTCCGGCGGTTGCGGCGTGGCGGCCTTCAGGTCGGCGAGATAGTCGCCGTTCACGCACTCGGCGAACAGGTCCTCGCCGACGTCCGCGCGCGCCATGAACTCGTGGTTCACCCCCCCGCCGATCTGTCCCGGCTCCGCCTCGACGATGACGTACGACAGGGCGCATCGGTCGAAGATGCGGCGGTACGCCTGGAACATCGCGTCGTAGGAGCGCGCCATGCCGTCCTCGTCGCGGTCGAACGTGTACGCGTCCTTCATGAGGAACTCGCGGCCGCGGAGCAGGCCGAAGCGGGGGCGGAACTCGTCGCGGTACTTCCACTCGATCTGATACAGGTTCACCGGCAGGTCGCGGTACGACGGCAGGTCCCCGGCGACGAGCAGGGTGACGACCTCCTCTTGCGTCGGACCGAGCAGCAGCTCGCGGCCGTGCCGGTCCGTTAGCCGGAACAGCGTGTCGCCGTACAGCTCCCACCTGCCCGTGGCCTTCCACGGTTCTGCGGGAAGCAGGATGGGCATCCGCAGCTCCTGCGCGCCCGAGGCGTCCATCTCCTCGCGGACGATGCGCTCGATCTTGCGGATCGACCGGAGCCCGAGCGGGAGCGTGACGTAGATCCCCGAGGCGACCTGGCGGATGAACCCGGCGCGCAGCAGCAGCCGGTGCGAAGCCGCCTCCGCTTCCGCGGGATCCTCGCGAAGCGTGGGGGCGAACAGATGCGAGAGCCTCATGGGCCTCTCAGGATAGCGCTCGCGTGTGCCGCCTCAGCTGTGCGTGACGACGTTCACGACCTGCTGCCACGTGAGACCGTCGAGCGCGTACTGGTTGAACGTCGCGAGATTCGTCGGCACGACGGGGTCGCGGTTGATGCCCGTGAAGTCGCCCCACCGCTCCGGCCCCCCGGTCGCGTCGTAGGTGTCCAGGCCGGGCGCGAGCAGGAGCTGCGTCGCCGCGGTCCCGGTCGGTCCCACCTCGGCCACCCACGCGGAGAGGAACTCGTTGGTCGGCGATCCCGCCCGGCTGTAGGTGACGAAGAGGTTCCCCGAGGCATCCGTGGCGACCGACGGCCATCCCACATCCACCTCGGGCGCCCCGATGGTGCCCTTGCGCGCGAGCGTCGAGTTTTCCAGGCGCATCCTAGGGGTGACCTCGTACCATCGCGCCACCGATTCCAGATACCCACCCGTGACGGAGTCCGGCTTGAGGTTCTTGCCGACGGCGTGCGCGGCGAACAGCTCGTTGCGATCGGCGTCGAAGTACGCGTTGATCAGCCGCATGTCGCCGGCATCCCACCAGAGGTCGCGGTTGTTGATCCCCGCACCGGCCTGGGTCCCGAACGGCGGGAACGTCGTCTTCCCGATCGTGACCGTCCCCTTCTTCAGGACCACCCTCGTCGCGGTCTCCTTGATCCGCCACAGCGCCAGGTAGGAGTTCCGCCCGGCGAGCTGGACGGAGAGCAGGAGCTGTGACGACGCCGGCGTCCCCACCGTCTGCGCCGGCTGGAGGGTGAAGGCCTGGATCCCGTTCGCGTCACGCGTCTGCGTCCCGCCGAACACGTCCGGTACCGGCGACGGCTGGGTGCAGTCGTACAAAGGCGCCTTCGGGATCGACATGACTTGGGCGAAGCGGAACCGCCCCTTGGAGGAGGGGAACGTGAACTGGTTGGAGGTGATCGTGACGCGGTCCTCGTTGTAGCCGAGAGCCGGATAATCGGCCCACACGGCCGGCGGACCCGCGAGGGCGTCGCCGGGGAACGAGGTCGCGCACCAGGTGTTGAGGTCGGTCGCGGTCGCGTTCGGGATCGCGACCGCGATGATGCGGGAGAGTCGCGGCGAGTCCTCCTGAACCAGGTACACGAGCACGAAGGTGTCGTTGTACTGGTCGTAGACCACCTTCGGGTCGAAGGCGAAGCGCCCCGCCGAATCGGAATGGAGCGACCTGAGGAGTGTGGGCGGGACCAGTTCGACCCCGAGGCGGTCGTACACGGCGACCCTTACGTTCACTGCGGTGACGAAGAAGGTGTCGCCAAGCGCCCCGATCGTGTCCGAGGGCTTGGCATCTTCGACGTTGGGGCCCTGCGCGTCGAAGCCGAACAACGAGGAAGGAGCGCGGGCTTCGGGAGCGGTTGTCGCGCGCAGGCGGCTGGCCGCGCGCTCTCTCTGCCCGAACACCTCGAAGGACGTGGAACGCGGTTGCGAGCTCGACACCCCGCGCCCGTGCACGACGGCTCGCGAGGCGATCCTCGCGTCCGGACGAGCACGATCCGGATCGGTCGTCGCCGGAGCCGCCAGCGGCGACGCCGTGAGGGCGAGCACGAACAGGACGAGCATCGGCCGGATCAACGAGCGCATATGCGGGCCTCCCCTGCGCGGCTGGCCGGGACCCTACCGCCAGGCTGCGTGGCTCGTCCATGCACCATCGCTATCGATGCATCGCTCCACGTTCCGTTGACGCGGCGCGGCCGGCGATGGGACCATCGGCGCCAGATGGCCGAGCGCGAGAACCGCTGGTCCTGGCCCCGGGGCGATTGACGCCCGGGTCCGCGCGCTCGAAAACCGAACGCATCGCGACGAGAGCCCCGGGCCGGTTCCCGGGGTTCGCCGTTGTTCGGCTCACGAGGTGATGACGTGAAGGTCCGGCCGGATCGGGACACCTTCGATTCGCTCGCAGGGGCGAACCGGCTCGTCCCCGTGTGGACGGAGTTGCTGGCCGACGTCTCGACGCCGGTGGGCGTGTTCCCCACCCTCGCAGGCGATGGCCCCGGGGTCCTGCTGGAGAGCGTGGAACGCTCCGAGCGCTGGGGGCGGTACTCCTTCGTCGCGGGCGATCCGGCGGCGGTCGTCATCCTGGACGAGGAGGGCCTGCGAGTCGACGACGTCGCGCGCGACCTCGGGTTCGACGTGAAGGGGACGGGCCAAGCGCGGACGGATCTCGTGGCGCTGGCGCAGCGGTTGCACGCGCCGCGGGTCGAGGGCCTGCCATCGCTCACCGGAGGGCTTGTCGGCTTCCTGTCGTACGAGGCGGCGGTGCTCCTCGACGGACACCCCTTCCCCCCCGGCGAGACGCCCGGTCCGCCGATCGGGCTCCTCGTCGTCGACCGGGCGGTCGTGTTCGATCACTGGCGGCAGCGCCTCCTGCTCGTCGCGCACGTGCCGGCCGGCGCGTACGACGACGGCATCGCCGCGCTCGAGGATCTGGCCGCGCGCCTCTCGTCCCCCGCCTCCCCTCGGCCCGAGCCACCGGGAGACGGCCTCGCCGACGAGGGGGCGGGCGAACCGAACATGCCGGACGAGCGGTTCCGCGAGATCGTGCGCTCCATGAAAGAGCACGTGTTCGCCGGCGACATCTATCAGGGTGTGCCGTCCCGGCGCGTGAGCTTCGCCTCCTCGCGGGGAGGCTTCCCAGTCTACCGGCGCCTGCGCGTCACGAACCCCGCGCCGTACATGTTCTTCGTGCGGATGCTGGGGCTGGAGCTCGCCGGGTCGTCGCCGGAGCCGCTCGTGCGCGTCGAGGGCCGTCGCGTCACGACCCGGCCGATCGCCGGGACGCGGCCGCGCGGTGAGACCGAGCTGCGCGATCGCCTGTTCGAGCACGAGCTCCTGGCCGACCCGAAGGAACGGGCCGAGCACGCGATGCTCGTCGACCTCGCGCGGAACGACCTCGGGCGCGTCTGCACCCCCGGGACCGTGCAGCCCACCGAGCTCATGGTCGTCGAGCGGTTCTCGAAGGTGATGCACATCGTGAGCACCGTCGAGGGCGAGCTCGCCGAGGGCCGGCACCCCCTCGACGCGCTGGCCGTGACGTTCCCCGCCGGGACGGTGACGGGCGCGCCAAAGCGCCGAGCGATGGAGCTCATCGCCGAGCTCGAACCAACCGCGCGCGGGCCCTACGCAGGCGCGGTCGGATACTGCACCTTCGCCGGCGACCTCGACTTCTGCATCACGATCCGCACGGCCGTCGTCGCCGACGCACGCGCGCACGTGCAGACGGGTGCAGGGATCGTCGCCGACTCCGACCCCGAGGTCGAGCTCGCGGAGACGAAGGCGAAGGCGGCCGCGCTCCTGCCCGCCGTCCTCGATGCCGAGGCGAGCCCGTCGTGATCCTCGTCGTCGACCACTACGACTCGTTCACGTACAACCTCGTGCAGCTGTAGGAAGAGCCGCGGACGCTGCAGGGATGCTACCGGCGGACCGCCGCCAACAACATCGGCCAGATGGCTGCTGCTGACTCCTTGCTGACTATTAGGGATGAAGAGAGGAAAGGGGGGACCAACGGGCGGTGGAGGTTGCGGTGAAGGTCCGCATTGCTCACGATGGACCCAGCGGATGATGGTACGGAGCGGGGACGGCTCACGGTCATGAATCAGAACACCGAGAAAAGGTCTTGGTGGCAACTGTACTGGCAGACCCTCGTGCTCGGAACGCTGGCTGCCGTGACGGTGGGGCTTCAGGTGCTGGTCAGTCGTGAGCGCGCGCTGACAGGCCCCGAGGTCGCACTCTTCAGCGGCGTCGCCTTTGGACTCACAATATGGGCTACGTTCCTGGCGGCTAGACAGAGCACGGAGGCTGCGGCTCAAGCGAGCATCCGTCCCCATGCGAGGAGTGCTCTGCGCCGAGTTGTCACACTCTCGGGAGCCCTTGACCGACTCGCTGCCCTCGTCAACCGAGAGAGGCGGGAGTTCGTGCTTGACAAGGACGAAAAGTCCTTCGATGCCATTCTCTTCACCACCCAAGCCCGGCAGTCCCTTGACAAGCTCGCTGGAGTCGTCCAGGAGCAGCAGGCTGCAGCGAAGGACGCAATCGAGGACTGGAGTGACATCCTTCCGGACGAGTCACGCATGTTGAAGGAGCAGTACGCGCTCGCCTCCCGTGTCGCCGACTTGGAGGAGAAGTTGACGAAGACGCGCGGGGCTGCACTTGCCTTGGGTCAAGCAGGCAAGGCACAGGAGGAGCGACTTGAGTCTGCTGAGCATCGCGTAGCCGAGCTCGAGGCTTCACTCGAAAAGTCGAGGACAGAACTCACCGCCTTGCAGGAAAGGAGTCCGCTTACCATCCCGGAAGGAACGTTCCTCCCGGCAGAGTCCTTGAGCGGCTTCACCACCGGCACCACCTTCTGGCCGACCACGATGCCAGAAGCGGTGCCCAATGTGGATGTTCCTCCCGACTTCCCATCAATCGAGCGCACACGTGCTTTGTCGGACCTCGTAAAACAGCAGCGGCGTGTCCGACGCATTTCGCAATGCAGCATCTGCGGTCGCTTCGACGCCGCGGAGAGCTGTGTGGTGTGTGGAAACCTCGCGTGCGACTCGCACCTCACGCGCAAGGAGAAGGACCCGGAAGGTCCTCGCTGCTTGAGCTGCTGGTCGAAATCGCAACGGAGCGGCGCGAGTTCTGATGATGGGCCTTCCGCGGTTGAATAGGCGGACTGCCACCGGCCAGCCAGCGGGCCGCAATGACGAACAACCAAGGGCGGACGTACTCAGACTCGTCGACATCGCCGGGCTGCTGGGAATCTCCAAGCAGCGCGCTGACCAGCTACGCCATGACCCTTCGTTTCCACCACCTTCGGCTCGGTACGCGCGTGGGTCGCTCTGGAGCAAGAGCGACGTGCAGCCTTGGGTTCGCCAGTATAGAGGCGGAACTGCGCGGTGGGGAGCGAGAGTGAGAGGGCACTAGACCGGCTCCTAACCCCCGTCAGGGACCTGGCCGACCGTACCCCGGGCTTCGTTGCACGGGCTCTCATGCAGGGGTCATGCTTCCGGCTGTGGCGAGTCCAACTCCACCCGCGCCCAAGCAGCGCACCTTCACGTCAGGGGTTGTGGTGGGGTTGCTGGTCTCGCTACTCGTCGCCGTCGTACTGGTCGGTGCAGTTCTGGCTTTGCGGGACGACACCGAGACCGTTGTCGCGTCCCCTACCTCATCGCCCAGCCCAATACCCAGCTCGTCGCCATCTCCATCCGCCAGCGCCACCCCCCCCACGACCAGCCCTCGTCGGGTCGAGCAGACGTTTCACCAGCAGGAGTGGCTGAAGGGAGAACGGCTGTGGCTGACCGTCGTTGACTTCCCACGCGAAGTCAGCGGCTGCACCGTCCATGCGTACACCGTCGAGCAGGAAACGCTCGGGGCGTACGAGTCCGACTGCCAGTCGTGGGAGAGCGACGGTTACGACGTCCTCCTCTTCTACGTCGGCCTTCGCAACCCAACGAACCGGCCAGTCCGATTCAACCTTCGCAACTTCGTTGTAACTGCGCGGGACTCCCGGACCTTTGGTCCTGTGAACGTCCGGTCCCAAGCTGAGTTCCCGCCGAACTTCCTCCCCGAGACTGGGAAACTTCCCCCGAAGTCGAACCTCGTCGGGTACCTGACGTTCGATGGGCGGGTGACAGGCATGGTTCCGGAACGGCTCAGCTACCTAGACGGGCAGCAGACGTTGAGCATCGTCTTCGAGGGGAATCATTCGACAAGCTAGCTCCGACGACGCTGTAGAAGAAATGGGTCAATGGGTGAAGGGTCTGTGAGTACGCAGGCAGGTACGCACGCAAGTATGCGTCGTATTACGCAAGGGTCACGCGTCGTCTCCTGAACGCGCCAGCTCCTCCACGGTTAGACCGGTCTCAACTCCCCAGCGACTGGCGGTGCCAGTGTTCAGGTGCGCGCGCGTACAGGGGCGGCGCGGGCAAGAGTCCGCGGCGCACCAAAGCCTGCAGAGCTTGTTCCTGCGTCGCTGCCTCATCTCGTTTTGGCCGCCCACCCGTCCGAATCACGGGTAGCGGGCCTTCGAAAAGCGCTATCGCATCCACGAGAGCACGGTGCGCTGCAGCGAGATTGTGACTCACCGTCGGCTGCATAATCCCGAGCTTCTCGGCAATCTCGTGCTGCTTGAGTCCCTCCCAGTAACGCCACTCCAAGAGTTGCCTCTGTTCGGGTTTCACAAAGCACATGGCTTCAGCGAAGAAGCTCGTCAAGCCATCCCTTGCTGCCTCGTCGACATCGGTCTCTTGAGGCGCGTAGAGAGGCGCATACGAGTCGACGCTTCCCGGCGCCACGGAGTACGTGGTGAGCCTGCGCCCGTCAGTGTTTCGTGGTCGCTTTCTCTTGTTCGGGTTGAAGCCGGGAGCAAACTCCGGGTGTTCGTCGAGGAACGCGCGGCAATCGGCGTCCGCTTCCACCAGCTGCGGATAGTTGCGGACGACTCTCAAGACATCAGGTGAGATGGGCCCGCCTCGGCTGCTCACGGCAACCCGCGGCGCAATGCCGACCCGCGCAAGGGTGTCGCTAGAGCCTGGAGGTGCCTGACGTTGGCGAACTGCTTGAACTGCTTCTGGACACAGCTATCCCTTAGGCCTAGACGGGCAGTGGTTTCTAGGGACTGGACCGCAATGCGGCCCGTCCGTTCGCCGCTCCTACCTGAGAGTGCCCGTCGCGGCTCTTCGGTGTGTGACCACCTACAAGAGTTACTGGGCCGGGTAAGCGCGTCTCGCCTCCGGCCCTCTATAACTACAGGGCCAGGGACATGCAGGATAAGTCTTCGTTCGACGCAGTTAGATGCCTGGCCAACGAAACTCGCCCCACCGACAGAAGCTCGACCGTCCATCCCTCCTCCTCCCGCGACCCCTCTAATAAGTGGGAAGGAAAGACAGGGGTAGGAGGCGTCTACGCTGGTCACGCCCTAACAGTCGCGCGGTCGCCTGGAAAATGACGCAGGGTGTCAGGACGTAGTGACTCTGCACAATGGGACCCGCGGCCGTGGTGGTATCCCGTCCCGGCCGCGTGGTCCGAGACCGCCTTGCGACCGTGAGGGCGTGACTTTCAGGGGGTTCGGCGGCACTACAAGCCGACTTAGTCCCGCCTCAGCAGCGCCTAGCTGGTGACTCCAGGAGGCCTGTCCAAACCGGGCTGTCGCGCAGAACTACCTGGTAGACGCGTCCTGCGCACTGCGGCGAGAAGTCATCGCACTGCTTGGGGTGGGGTCAGGTAACCCCTCCGGCCCCCCGGAGTAGGCGTGGTTCGACTCGCTTCCTAGGAAGCCCTACGCTCCCACAACGGTTCCTTCAGGAGGTGGATATGGAACGACGAACGCGCGACGGCATCAACAGGGACCTGGAAAGCGCAGCGAGGAACCGCCAGTGGAGGGACGAGCCCGGGCGGGACGCGCTTGCCTTCCGTGCGCTGTCCGCCATCTTGCAGGCAACAGGAGAGTGCCGACTTGATGAGCCGTTCGCGGACCTACGTCCTGTCCTGATGAAGGAAGGGCTCGTGTTCGAGTGTACCCACGAGGGTAAGGCGCACCGGTCGAAGCCGTTGGTGGGACTCGCGTAGGTGGACCGGTTTCGTGACGCCTTGCCTGCTTTTCTTGTCGGCATAGGTGGTCTTTGTCTTGCCTGGCTGTATTTCGCGGCGGATTGGGTGGCGCCCGTCGGTTTGGTTGCCCTCGCAGTAGCCGGAGGCGTCATTTGCTACTTCGTCGGCCGAAGTCGTCTCCCACAGTACCCGGCTGGCGCGGTGACATGGCTGAGTTACTGGGTCTTAGTACCGGGTGCCATCGCTGCAGCAGCGGCAGCCATCATCATCATCATCGGGGTCAAATGGGAGCCTGAAGAAACGTGGTCGGTTGAGAGCAAGAAGTTCTCGGCCGCCGCGTTGGCTGCTGTCACAACCCTCTTGACCACGCTGTACGTCAAGGGAGCGGACGACGCGGATGAGGGGTGGACCGGAGCGAAGGTGAAGAAGCTATTCCAAACGACCTACAAGGACTTCGCGCCTCCACTCTCCGAAGACGCCCGAAATGCCGTTTTCTCCGAGGGCTGGCACGGAATGACGGGCTGGGGCCGAGAGGCTCGGAAGGAACGAGCGAAGGTAGTCGAGGCTGAAGTACGCCCGCGCTGACCTCCGACTGACTGGCTTGCGATGGTGCCATGCGGGACGGGCGAGTGACGGACAAAAGCCGCGCCTGTTAGGCGACAAGGTTAGAAGCTGTCAAGAAGCGGACGCGGGCGTGTCCGTCTCTCTGCACAAGCGGAGCAGCAGTCATCTCGTCTTGGGGACGTGCCGAATCGTTCGGGCGATGGGCGGCAGAGGTAGGCGGTCGAGTTCGTCCCAGACGAGGACCTATTCCGGGTCTCATCCGTCGAGGATTGCCGAGTCCATCGCGTGGAGACCATCAGGGCTCTTGGGGCATCCACGGGGGACGTGGGATGGGAGATGGATGCCGTCCCGGCAAAAACAAGAGACGGGCAGGGCGACTTCGGTCAGAAGTCGAGTGCTGCCCCAGGATGCGGGCGGCTAGCGGGTTGGCAGGCAGTTCGAGAGAAACACCATCAGGACCATCGTCCCAAAGAGGAGCGCGAGGAACTTCCAGTCATTCTCCTCGAGCTTTCGCATGACGCCTCCGGTTCAACTAGACGCAGGTAGACCATCGGCACGGATGCGTCGATGCTGAAGGCGACAGGACTCAGCTTGGAGTTCGCGCTTGTTCTTGCCCCCGTCGCGGACTACCCGACACCGCCTTAAGCGGCCGCCCACTTCGCAGCCGCGCACGCGTAAGGGTCCGCCGTCATCTTATTCAGGAACGCATCCTTCTCGTGCGAAGGTGCGGCCCGTCGCAGAGTCAACACCGCTGCGCGGCGGACCGCCGGATGCCGTTCCGCGTCGGCAGCGTCCATCACTTCTCGCGACCGCCACGCGGGGGTCCGCGCGGCAGTCATCCACGCTTGCGCTCGAGTCGCCGATGGAGCGCGCTCATCGCATGCCACCGCCATGAACACCCGTCCTTCGGCACTTCCCCAGCTACTGTCGCGCATGGCTAGCAGAGCGTGGAACCGGAGTGCCTCTCGCTCGTCGGCGGGCGGGAGTTCGAGGATGTGAAGCAGCGTCTCGCGCGTCACGGCAGAGCGCAGCGATGTCTTAGCCAGGTAGGAGCAGGTGTTGCTCGGGTCGGCGTTCAGCAGGTTCATGTTCGCGCACAGGGTCGAGGAAGCGAACGACTCTCCTACCGAACTTAGGCCTTTGAGGACGAATCGGAGACGCTTCACGTCGGGCTGGGCTGCGGATGCCTCCTGCTCGAGAATGCTCATGAGTTCTTCCGCCGACGCTTGGAGTCGTCCCCCTCGGTGAATGTAGCTGAGGATGATGTCATCGACGGCCTGCGTTGCGAAGAACGGCGGGAACCAATGCGTCTTCTCTGCGGACCGCTCGAGATGCAGCTCGGCCAGCGTTTCGGTGACCATGCCTTCGAGGTCGTCCCGTGCTAGGTCTCGGCCTACGACGACGACATCGTCCGTGTAGCGGAAGTACGTGTGGCCGTTGCGAGCGAGCGCGTCATCGAGCGGCATCAGGAACGCCGTTCCCATCACGCTGGAGGGTTCTGGACCGACGGGCAGTCCTGGGACGCGAGCAGATGACCACTCGTCGAGGAAGGTAGTGACCATCCTGACGGCCGGCAACGGACAGTTGAGCTTCGTGAGCATCTCAATCAGCCGGTGCGGAGAGATGGACCCGTAGTAGTTCGCCACGTCGGTAACCCACGCCTCCGTCAGCGGGTCTTCGGAGATGGTCTTCACGGCAACCTCGCGCCAGCGCCTGTGCGCCGTGTGCCCGTCACGGAGCGACCAGCTCGGCCATGGTGACCGAAGCCGGGAGGAGAAGACATGGGGCGACAGAAGCGGGTCAGTCGTCGACGCTACTAGTCCCCCGGCGGCTCGGTAAAGCAGCAGGTCTGGGAGACGAAGGACCGCGAGATGGCGCAGCTTCTCGCCGTTGGGGTAGGGGAACAGCTCCACGGGGCCCGGCACGAAGGCGCGCCAAGACTGGCTCAACTCGTGGCAGAGTTCGTCGCCGATGAAGACGAAGTCGTTCCATCCGACGACGTCGGGCAGCAGGCTTGTACTGTCCGCCTGGCCGAGGCGACTCAGGTTCGCTAGCAGATGCCGCTTCTTGAAAGCGTGTCCCTCCCCCGTTGAGCGCCTAGGGGAAGGTTCAGCGTCACATACGTGAAACTACAGGTAGGTGATTATAGCGGCGGGGAGAATCGGCGCAACCCCTAAGTTCGGTGGGTGTCTGGAGGCCCACCGGTGGCGACACGTCGTCTCGGAGCGAGCCGCGAGGTCAGTTGGGGCCCAAGGACCCTTCAAGAGACGCCTACAGGTCAAATGACGGCTCTCAACGAACGCCCTTCCCAAGCTGCGTCGAGGCGCTCAGCGGCCGACGCAGCGAACTCCTCGAACAGGTGCCCGTACACGTCGAGCGTCACCCGGATGTTGGCGTGACCGAGAAAGTGCTGGATGACCTTCGGCTGCTCACCAGCAGCGATGAGGAGCGAGGCGCACGTGTGACGCAGGTCATGGAACCGTGCATCGACGCCGACGATGCGGCAGGCGTGCTGCCATCGGGGGCCGACGGACTGACGGTGAACCAACCCGCCCGTCCGGGTCGCGAACAGTCTGCCGTCCGGCTGCGGCTCCACCTGGCCGAGTTCGGAGGCAAGGAAGGACGGCACCACGATGGTGCGACGGCTCGCCTTCGTCTTCGTCGGGCCCAAGACGCCACCGTCATGAGGCAGCGCAGCCCGATGGATGCGGAGCCGTTGTCCGTCGAAATCGTCGACGTGCAACCCCCCGACCTCTCCGATGCGGAGACCAGCGAACCCGCCGAGCAGGACCACCAGCCGGTACCGGGGCGTGATGGCGGACGCGAGTGCCTCCACGACCCGTGGTGCCAAGGGTTGGACAGCCGGAGCGGCGGGCGACGGGCGGCGCACGGCTCGCATGGGACTCATCACGAGCCCTTCCGTCTCGGCGGTGCGGAAGGCGCGGGAGAGGATGTCGTAGCAGAGGCTCTTAGTCCACTCGCTCGCCTCTAGCTCGGCGAGAAAGGACCGGACGGTGGCGGGGGTGACCTCGCAGAGACGGTAGCCGCCGATGACCGGGACGATGTGCTTGCGAGCCGCGAGCGCCCAGTTCTGGCGGGACTGCGGTCGCCAGGACAACGAGGAGATGACCCCGTCTAGGTAGTCCTCCAGCGAGATGCGACGGGCAGCCTCCCTGACATAGGTCCCCCGGTCCATGCGGTGCTCGACCTCGGCTCGGAGGCTTCTGGCATCAGCCTGGCTTGACAGGTTCCGGGCCACCTGCTTCCCGCTGCCAGGCTCCCGCCAGTAGACCTGCCACGTGCCCGCCTCCGTCCTACGGATACTCGCCACAGCGCCTCCTTGGCCCCAGGGAGCCGCCTGGGGCCTTCCGGTACCCTGGCCCCGTGCTGACTCCGTGCTGACTCCAAGCGCCCGAGAAGCTCTCCTCCTGCCCGTCTGCCAGGCCGTACGACCGTGACCATCCTCGTCGTCGACCACTACGACTCGTTCACGTACAACCTCGTGCAGCTGATCGAGAGCCTCGGCGAGCCGACGGAGGTGGTGAAGAGCGACGCGGAGCCCGCGGAGGCACTCGTGGCGAGAGACCCGGCGGCGGTGATCCTGTCGCCCGGCCCCGGGCGGCCCGAGGATGCGGGGTGTTTCCCCGAGTTGCTCGCGATCTTGCCGCCCCAGACACCGGTGCTCGGGGTCTGTCTCGGGCACCAGGCGCTCGGCCTCGCGTCCGGCGGCGTGGTCGAGCGCGCGGCGCCGGTGCACGGCAAGGCGTCGCTCGTCCATCACGAGGGTGCGGGGATCCTCGCCGGCGTGCCGAACCCGTTCGAGGCCGGCCGCTACCACTCGCTCGTGGTGCGGCGGGACGGCCTGCCCTCCGAGCTCGAGCTCACGGCGTGGAGCGACGACGGCCTGGTGATGGCCACGCAGCACCGAACGCTTCCGCGCTTCGGCGTGCAGTTCCACCCGGAGTCGATCCTCACGCCCGACGGACCGACGATCGTCCGCAACTTCCTCTCCCTTGCTCGCCGCTAGCCGATCTCGGCGCCGTCGCTCCCGACGGCGGCCCGCTCCGCGTCGATCTTCTTGGCCTCCTGGATCAGGCGCTCGACGAAGCGATCCTCGGGGATCTTCTCGATGACCTCGCCCTTCACCACGAGGAACCCCTGTCCCTTGCCCGCGGCGATCCCGAGGTCGGCCTCGCGCGCCTCGCCGGGTCCGTTCACCACGCATCCCATCACCGCGACGCGGATCGGGACCTTCAGCCCTTCGCGCTCGAGCGCCTCGTGGACCTGTTTGGTCAGACCCAGTACGTCGACCTCGGCGCGGCCGCAGCTGGGGCACGCGACCAGGTCGAGGCCGCGCTTGCGAAGGCCGAGTGACTGCAGGATCTGCGTCCCGACCTTGACCTCCTCGACCGGATCGTCGGTGAGGCTCACGCGGATCGTGTCCCCGATCCCCTCGGCGAGCAGCGTGCCGATCCCGACGGAGCTCTTCACCCCGCCCATCGGCATGGGGCCCGCCTCGGTGACGCCGAGGTGGAGCGGATAGTCGCAGCGCGCGGAAAGCATCCGGTACGCCTCGATCATCACGCGCGGGTTCGAGTGCTTGACCGAGATCTTGATGTCGAAGAAGTCCTCCTCTTCGAGGATCCTCGCTTCGTTCAGCGCGCTCTCCACGAGCGCTTCGGGGGTCGGCGCGCCGTGTCGTTCCAGGAGCTCCTTCTCCAACGAGCCGGCGTTCACCCCGATGCGGATCGGAACGCTTCGGGCTTTCGCCTCGCGGGCGATCAGACGGACCTTGTCCTGATACTTGATGTTGCCCGGGTTGATCCGTAATCCTTGGATACCCGCCTCGAGCGCCGCCATCGCGTACTTCCATTGGAAGTGGATGTCGGCGACGACCGGAACGGTCGATTTGGCGGCGATGGCGGTCAGCGCCTCGGCATCGTCCCAGTGCGGAACCGCGACCCGGACGATGTCGACCCCGGTGGCCACGAGCGAAGCGATCTGCTGCAGGGTGGCGTTCACGTCGGCGGTCTTCGTGGTGGTCATCGACTGGACGCTGATGGGGGCATCGCCGCCCACGGCGACATCGCCGACGCGGATCTGACGGGTCTTCCGGCGCTCTGCGAGCATCGCCACTCAGTTTCCCAGGCGAGGGGCTAGTCGCCGAACACGTGGAACACGACCTGGCGCTCCTTCGGCTCGTCGAGCTCGAGCAGGATCAGCCGTTGCCAGCGACCGAGCATCGGCTCGCCGCCCGAGAGCGGGATCGCGTGCGAGGAGGACGACAGCAGCATCGCCGTGACGTGCGAATGGCCGTTGCGCCGTTCGTGCGGATCGTCCAGGTTCTGCTTCCGTCGCGCGAGGTCGTCGTGCGCGAAGTACCCGTCCTCCGGCACCAGCCGGGTGACCCGCTCGCGGAAGTCCTCCAGGGCTCCCTCCTCCCATTCGTTGATCAGGAGCGTGCACGTCGTGTGCGGGCAGAACACGACGATCGCGCCGTCCGTGACTCCCGAGTCCTTGACCGCCCGCGCGAGCTCGTCCGTGAGGTCGAGGTAGGCGTAGCGGCCCGGCGGGGTCACCTCGATGGTGGTCGTGGTCGACTTCAACGGCTCCTCCTTGTCGTCTCGCTTCCGGTCTCGGACTCCCGCCCGTCGTCGACCGGGAGCTCGAACGTGAACACACTGCCCTTGCCCGGCTCGCTCTCGACCCAGATGCGGCCCCCGTGGGCCTCCACGACCGAACGCGCGATCGCCAGGCCGATGCCGGTCCCTCCCTCGTCGCGCGAGCGTCCCGGGTCCACGCGGTAGAAGCGCTCGAACACGCGCGGCAGATGTTCGGACGCGATGCCGGGCCCCGTATCGGCGATCGCGACGTCGACGGATCCGTTCCGGGTCGAGGCGCGCACCGTCACCCGGCCCCCCGACGGCGAGAATCGCACGGCGTTGTCGAGCAGATTGAACAGGACCTGGTGCACGCGTTCGGCGTCGGCGTACACCGGAGGCAGGTCCTTCGGAAGGTCCTCGGCCAGCTCGACGTCGCGGCGGCCCCGCATGACGTCGATCTCCGAGAGCACCCGCGCGACGAGCGGTGGCAGGGCGACGCGTTCGCGCACCATCGGCACGTCCCCGGACTCCAGACGAGACAGCTCCAGCAGTTGGTCGACCAGGCGCCCGAGCCGTTCGGTCTGCGCGAGCATCACCTGGAGCGTCTCCGGATCGGGTCGCTCGACGCCGTCGAGCAGGTTCTCCAGGAGCGCGCGCAATGCCGAGATCGGCGTTCGGAGCTCGTGCGACACGTTGGCGACGAGATCCCGGCGAAGCCGTTCGAGGTCCTCGAGCTCGCCGCTCATCCGGTTGAACGCGACCGTGAGCTGGCCGACCTCGTCGCGGGAGCGCGTCTGCACACGCTGGCCGTAGTCGCCGGCCTCCATGCTCTGCGCGGCCTTGGCCATCTCGCGCAGCGGTTGGGTCATCCCGCGTGCGAGCCAGCGGGCGATGACCAACGCCGTCGCCGCGGCGACCGCGCCCGCGACGAGGAGCTGCCACCAGAACTCGAAGAGGAAGCGCGTCGAGGCGACCCAGAACCCCGGTTCCTCTCGCACGGCGTAGAGGATCTGCCCGCTGCCGTCGCGAACCGGCACCGCCGCGTACTCGATCCCGTTCGCGACGCCGACGTGGACACCGCCCGCGAACCGCGGCGGCTCCGCGAGCTCGGCCCCCACCCAGACGAACTCACCGCTCTGGAGCCGCGCGAGCGAGGTTCCCTCGGGCGCCGGTGACGCCGAGGCGGTCGTGCTGCGCTCCTGCGCGATCCCGAGCAGCTCGACGAGATCGGCATCTCGGAACGAGTTCCGCAGCGCGAACCCGAGCAGGAAGTACACGAGGACGACGGTCAGACCGACGGCGAACACGATGACGGACCCGAGCTTGGACCGGATCGTCGGGAGCTTCTCGAACGGTCGCATGGTTACGCGTCTTCCCGGAAGGCGTAGCCGATGCCGTGGATCGTTCGGATGAACCGCGGTCCGTCGCCCTCCTCGCCGAGCTTTCGCCGGATCCGCGCGACGTGGGAATCGACGACGCGTCCACCGGCGTAGTCCCGGTAGCCCCACACGCGTTCCATCAGCTGCTCGCGCGTGAACACGACGCCCGGCTCCCGCGCCAGCGTGAGGAGGATCTCGAACTCGAGCGGGGTGAGCGGCACGTCGGTCCGGTCGACGGCGACCCGCCGGCGTGTCGGATCGATCGACATGCCGCCGAGCTGCAACGGCTCGGTCGTGGACGCCTGGCCGATGCGCTCGACGCGCCGCAAGATCGCGCGCACCCGCACGACGAGCTCGCGCAGGCTGAACGGCTTGGTCAGGTAATCGTCGGCGCCGACCGCGAACCCGGCGACCTTGTCGGCTTCCTCCGTCCGGGCCGTGAGCATCAGGACGGGGACCCACCGCTCGCGTTGCAGCTCCTTGCAGACCTCGAGCCCGTCCATCCCCGGAAGCATGAGGTCCAGGACGACGAGGTCGGGGCGCTCCCGGGCCGCCGTCTCGATGGCCTGGCCGCCGTCGCCGGCCACGAGCACGCGATAGCCCTCGTTCTCGAGGCGTGCTCGGACCGCCTCGGCGATCGTCTCTTCGTCGTCGACGACCAGGACCGTCTGGTGGGTCACGGGAGCAATCGTATCCGCAGGCTGTTGCCTCACATCCGGCGGCATGTTGAGAAATCGTGGTGGCGCCGCCGGCGCGCGCTCAGAAGCTCGGCGGCTTCACCAGATCGACGTAGACCACGGCGATCGTGAACAGGATGAAGAACGCCGCGACCATTGCGGAGACGGGAATGATCTTGCGCATATCGACGGGCTTTCCGCGGATCTTCTCCAGGACCAGCACGGCGAGGTGGCCACCGTCGAACGGCGGGAGCGGCAGCAGGTTCAGCAGGCCGACGAACACGTTCACGTATCCGAACAGCGACAGGATGTCCCAGTAGTCGCCGCGCGACGCGAAGTCTCCGGCGACCTGCCCCACGCCGACGACGCTCGCGGGATCCTCGAGCGTGCGCGGCGCATCGGTGAACACCAGCTCGATCACCCGCTCGATCCCCGAGGGACCGAATACGCGACCCACACCGTCGACCGTTGCCACGGCGGACTCCCTCACCAGGTCCGCCCCACCGGTGATCGCGCCGAGCGCACCCCGCGTCTCCCGTAGCTCGCGGCCGCTCCGGAGCACCACCCCGATCCGAGCGATGCGCTCACCCGCGATCGTGGAGGGCACCGGTACGACCTCGGTGGTCACGGTGGTGCCGTCGCGACGAACCGTGATCTCGATCGGCTCGCCCACGTGCTGTTGGGTGTACGCCAGGAGCTCCTCGGTAGAGGGATGCGAGACCCCGTTGACACGGACGATCACGTCGCCCCCTTGAAGCCCCGCGGTGAATGCGGGTGATGGCTGGTTGCCGAGCTGCTGCGGCACCCGATCGATCACGGGATCCACGAACCGTGGCTCGCCGACGAAGCCGAGCCAGATGGCGAAGCACAGGAATGCGAGCACGAAGTGCGTTGCCGGGCCCGCGACGATGACGAGCGCACGCTGCCACGCCGGTTTCGCGCCGTAGGTCCTCGGCAGATCCTCGGGCAGGACCTGCTCGTACGGGTTCATCCCGGCGATCTTCACGTAGCCGCCGGCGGGGATCCATTTGAAGCCGTACTCGGTGTCTCCGCGCTTGGTGGACCAGATCCGGGGTCCGAACCCGACGAAGAACTCGGTGACCTTGATGCCGAACGCCTTGGCGACGCCGAAGTGCGCCGCCTCGTGGATCACGATCACGAAGATCAGGGCGACGAAGAAGGAGACCTGACCGAGGGCGCCCATCCGCTCGGTCTACCGCGCCTCGATGATCTCGGCGGTGCGGCGGCGAGCCCACGCGTCGGCCCGCTCCAGATTCACCACCGAAACCACCGATGCGGGCGCCTGGTGCTCGTCGACGACGGTCTGGACGACTTCGACGATCCGCGTCAACGGGATCTTGCCTTCGAGGAACGCCATCACCGCGACCTCGTTCGACGCGCTCATGACCGCGGGGAAGGTGAGCCCGAGCTCTCCGACGCGGTAGGCGAGATCGAGCGCCTGGAACGCCTCGCGGTCCACGGGCTCGAACGTGAGCTTGCCGTCGGTGAGCGGGACGGAGTCGACACCGGTCGGGAGCCGTTCGGGCCACCCCAGGGCGAGCTGGATCGGCAGCCGCATGTCCGGGACCGCGAACTGGGCCATCATCGATCCGTCCCGGAACTCCGCGAGCGCGTGGACGATGCCCTCCGGGTGGATCACGACGTGGATCTGCGAGTACTCGAGACCGAACAGGTAGTGGGCTTCGATCACCTCGAGACCCTTGTTCATGAGCGTCGCGGAGTCGATCGTGATCTTCGGGCCCATCTGCCAGACGGGATGCGCAAGCGCCTCCTTCACCGAGGCCTTCGCGAGCTCGTTCCGGGTCCATCCGCGGAAGGGCCCGCCGGAACCGGTGAGGATCACGCGCTTCACGTCCTCACGCCGCTCGCCGCGGAGGCACTGCGCGAGCGCGGCATGCTCGGAGTCGACGGGGATGAGGCGTTCCGGCTCGCCCTTGATGAGATCCATGACGAGCTCGCCGCCGACCACGAGGCTCTCCTTGTTCGCCAGCGCGAGCGTCTTGCCGGCCTGCAACGTCGCGAGCGTCGGGCCGAGTCCGGCGGAGCCCACCAGCGCGTTCAGGACCATGTCCGCCTCGGCTTCGCGGGCGAGGGTCTCCGCCGCGTCGTGGCCGACGTAGAGGTCGACGCCCTTGATGCCGGAAAGGCGCTCACGCAGGTCGGACGCGGCTTCCTCGTCGGCGAGCGCAACGTACGGGGGCATGAATTCGCGGATCTGGCCGACGAGCAGCTCGTGGTTCGTCCCAGCAGACAGACCGACGACTTTGAAACCGTCGGGGTGGCGCCGAACGACGTCCAGTGCCTGCGTGCCGACCGACCCCGTCGAACCGAGGATCACCAGCGTGCGCACCGAGAAAGAGTACCCCCGCGGGGCGGGATTCATGGGGAAGCCGGACCGGCCTCCGCTCAGAGCAGGATGAGCCTGAGGTAGATGAAGGCCGCGGGCGCCACGAACAGCAGCGCGTCGATCCGGTCCAGGACGCCGCCGTGGCCGGGCAGGACGCTGCCCATGTCCTTAATCTCGAGGTCCCGCTTGAGCAGGGACTCCGCGAGATCGCCGAGTGGAGCGAAGATGCTCACCACGACGGCCAGGCCGACCGCCCGCGGGATCGTCTCGAGCAGATCCACCGACGACGCCACGACGCCGACGGCGACCGCGGCTGTGACGAAGGTGGCTCCGATCGCGCCCTCCCACGACTTCTTCGGGCTGATGTTCGGCGCGAGCGGGCGGCTGCCCCACCAGGTCCCGACGACGAAGGCGGCGACGTCGTAGGCGACCGTGAGCCCGATGATCGAGAGCGCGAGGCCGCGTCCGTTCGGAAGCTCGAGCACCACCAACGCGTAGCCCGCGAGCAGCGGGATATAGATGACGCCGAGGAGTGTCAGGGCGATGTTCGTGACCACGTTCCGGCGGTGCTGGGGCGGGACGGTCATGTACCAAAGGAAGGTCGCCACGACCGTGAGGCCGACCACGGCCAGCATCGCGCCCTCACCCCGGTAGTAGGCCGCGCCGAGAACGAGCGCCCCGGATACCAACGCGAGCGCTGTGGCCGGCTGGTAGTGGCGCTTCTGCAGCGCGAAGTAGAACTCGCCCTGCGCCAGAAGGACGAACGCGCCCGCGACGATGGCGAAGGCACCCGAGCCGATCGCGAGGGCGCCGAGCGCGAGGGCCGCGAGGACCACTCCAGTCACGAACGCCATGGGCACGTCGCGCCCGGCCCGACGCTCGGGCTCCGTGCCGACCTCCATCGCCGTTGGCTCCTGCCAGCTCGGGCCACCGAGGCCCTCCGCGCCGACCCGCACGGTGCGTGTCCCCTCGGGCTGCCCCACGTCGGTACCGGCTTCGTCCTCGTCGTCGCCCAGGAGGGCGGAGATCTGGATCTCCTCAGTCGGCCGAGCCGTGGCCGCGGGCGGCTCGGTCTCGGCGCTCACGTCGCCGCGCACGGACTCCGCGAAATGGTCGGCGGCCGCCTCGACCGCTTCGAGGTCCGGCGGCGCTTCCATCGCGCCCTCCTCGAGCTCGGCGACGGACTCGTCTTCGGCGCTCGGACCCGGCAGGTCGACGTAGGCGCTCGGCGATCCGGCGAACGAGGACTCGGAGAGATCACCGGGCTCCAGGTCTTCCTCCGCCTCGGACTCGAACAGGAACGAGCTGACGCCGTCCCCCGCGGTGTCGTCCTCGGTGTCGTCCTCGGCCGTGCCGCTCGCTTCGGCGGACCACACCGAGACCTCGGACCGCTCCCCTCCGGGGGCGTGGCCTGCGAACAGGTCCTCCTGCCCGGGGGCCGGGCGGGTCGTGGGATCGAGGTCCTCCTCGTCGGACTCGATCCGGACCGGCCCCTCGAAGGGAGCGGCGGCCCCTGCCGAGCCGGGCCCGTCCTCGGTCGAGGGCGAAACCTCGTCGTCCTCGGAGGCTTCGTGGGACCCTTCCTTCGGCGACGCCGCGGGATCGCTCGTCTCGGGCCAGTCGACGTCTTGGATCGGCGCGAAGAACTTGTCGAGATCCTCGAACAGGTCCTCGCCGCTCTCCGAGCCGCCTTCGCCTCGGCCCTCGCCCTTCGACACTAGATCTCCTTCAGCTCGGCTTCCTTGTGCGCCACGACCTCGTCGACTTGCCCCACGTGCTTGTCGGTCTGCTTCTGGAGCTCCTTCTCGGACCGGACGAGGTCATCTTCGGAGATGCGGCCCTCGCGCTCAAGCCTCTCCAGCTCCTCCTTCGTGTGGCGCCGGATGTTCCGAACAGCAACCCGTCCCTCCTCGCCGCGATGGTGCACGAGTTTGATGAGCTCCTTGCGGCGCTCCTCGGTGAGGGGCGGGAAGCTGAGCCGGATCACGTTCCCGTCGTTGCCCGGCGTGATCCCCACGTCGCTGGACATGATCGCCTTCTCCATCGCGGAGATCGCGTTCCTATCGAAGGGCTGGATCACCAGCGTCCGCGGCTCCGGCACGCTGAACGAAGCGAGCTGCTGGATCGGAACCAGCGTTCCGTAGTAATCCACCACGATCCTCGAGAGCAGGGCGGGCGTGGCTCTGCCCGTCCGGATCCCCGCGAGCTCGTCCTTCAAGACGACGATCGCCTTCGCCATCTTGTCGGTGCCTTCCTTCATCGCCGACTCGACCGTCACGCTCCACCCCCGTGGACGAGCGTGCCGATCGGCTCGCCCGACACCGCCCGACGGATGTTCCCCTCGTGCCGGAAGTCGAAGACGATGATCGGGAGCTTGTTCTCCATGGCGAGGCTGATTGCGGTGGCGTCCATCACCGAGTATCCCCCGCGAAGGACGTCGAGATACTCGATCGACTCGAAGCGCGTTGCGCTCGGGTCCACGTGCGGGTCGGCGTTGTAGACGCCGTCCACCTTCGTCCCCTTGAGCAACGCCTGGGCTCCGATCTCCAGAGCGCGCTGGGCGGCCGTCGTGTCGGTCGAGAAGTATGGGGCGCCCAGCCCGGCCGCGAAGATCACGACCCGTCCCTTCTCGAGGTGGCGGATCGCTCGGAGCGGGATGTAGGGCTCGGCGACCTGCGCCATGTGGATCGCCGTCTGCACGCGGGTGGGAAGATGCACCTTCTCGAGGGCGTCCTGCAGCGCGAGCGCGTTCATGACGGTGGCGAGCATCCCCATGTAGTCCGCCCTCGAGCGCTCCATCTCCGGCGCCTGCCGTCCTCGGAAGATGTTGCCGCCGCCGACCACGACCGCGCACTGAACACCCAGGTCGACGACGTCGGCGAGCTCGCGCGCCAGCATCCCGGTCGTCTGCGTCGAGATCCCGTATCCGGTGTCGGGCGGCGCGAACGCATCCCCGGAGAGTTTCAGGAGGACCCGGTGGTACAGCGGCCGCGCCGCGGCCTCCTGGGTCCGATCGTCCTCGGGCATCCCCGTACCCTACTCCGGCTCCTCGCCCAGCTTGAACCGGACGAAGCGCCGCACGGCGACCTTCTCCCGAACCTTGACCGAGACCTCGTCCAGGAGCTGCTGGATCGTCTTCGAGTCGTCCCTCACGTACTTTTGGTCGAGCAGCACCGTCTGCTCGTAGAAGGCGTTCATCTTGCCCTCCACGATATTCGCGACGACGTGGTCCGGCTTGCCCAGCTCTTTGGCCTGCGCCTCGTAGATCCGCCGCTCGGCCTCGACCACCTCCGTGGGGACCTCCTCGCGCGTGAGGTAACGCGGCGCGCTCGGGCTCGCGACGTGCAGCGCCATATCCTTGGCGAGCTGCTTGAAGTCGTCGGTGTTCGCGGCGAAGTCCGTCTCGGAGTTGAGCTCGACCAGCGAGCCCACGGTGTTGTTGAAGTGGATGTAGGACTCGATCCGCCCTTGGTTCGCGACCCGCCCGGAGCGGCCCTTCGTGTCGCCGAGCCCCTTCGTGCGGAGGATCTCCTGCGCCTTCTCGAGATCCCCGTCGGCTTCCTGCAAGGCCCGCTTCGAGTCCATCATCCCCGCCCCAGTAAC
>JBBDWS010000097.1:44193-47019 GCA_040902755.1 Actinomycetota bacterium | reverse complement strand
TCCCGGCCGATCTGCCGTCCCTCGACGAGGGCGTCCGCGATGATCCGGGTCACCAGGGACACCGAACGGATCGCGTCGTCGTTGCCGGGGATCACGAAGTCGACCTCGTCGGGGTCACAGTTCGTGTCGACGATGGCGATGACCGGCATCCCGAGCTTGCGAGCCTCGTTCACCGCGATGTGCTCCTTCTTCGTGTCGATCACGAAGATCGCGTCGGGCAGCCGCTCGAGGCTCTGCATGCCTCCGAGGTTGCGCTCGAGCTTCTCCTTCTCGTGGCGGAGACGGATCGCCTCTTTCTTCGGCAGGTAGTCGAACGCGCCGGTCCGCTCCATCTCGCGCAGCTCGCGCAGCCGGAACAGCCGCCGGGAGACGGTCTGGAAGTTCGTGAGCATGCCGCCGAGCCAGCGCGTCGTCACGAACGGCATGCCGACGCGGGCTGCGTTCTCCTCGATGATGTCCTGCGCCTGCTTCTTCGTGCCGACGAACAGGACCACGCCGTTGCGACGGCCCAGGTCGCGGACGAACTCGTAAGCCTCCTCGAGGCCCGTGAGGGTCTTCTCGAGGTCGATGATGTAGATGCCCGAGCGTTCCCCGTACAGGAACCGACCCATCTTCGGGTTCCAGCGCCGTGTCTGGTGTCCGAAGTGGACGCCTGCCTCGAGGAGCTCGCGCCTAGTGACGACGGGCACGTGCGCCTCCTTCCGGTTGTGTTCCTCCGCAGGGCTCTTCCCGACACCGGCCCGGCGAGCCGGGACCCCGATGTCGGTCCTCCTGCGTGTGAGCTCGGCGCTATCGAGCACCGGCGGAACGGCAGTCTACCAGCGCAGATGCATCCGCCGGCTACCGCCGGCCGCGGGCACGAGCGGGCCGGGCGTGCGCCGGCTGCCTCCGAGGAACGGGCTGATCGGGCACGTCCGGCTCGGCCACGATCCAGCGGTAGGCGAACGCCGACATGAACACGAGGTGAAGGACGTTGAACGCGAAGACGACGATCCACGACGCGAGCGACGGGTTCGCCGTGATCTCGTTCCCCGGAGTCACCAGCAGGGCGACGGGGAGCGAGACGATGAAGTACAGCGCGCAAAGGGTCAGATGACGGCCGCCGGGGAGCATCGCGGCCCGGCCCGACCTCCGCAGGCTCTCGACGACGCCGCGGCCCTGGCGGATGGCCGCCGTCGGCGCGAAGCCCGTGAAGAACAGGCCCCCGACGAGCGCGGCGACCGAGCCGAGGAACCCGATGCCCGGGCCGAGCGCTTGGAGCGCGGCCTGTCCGATGAAGATGAACGAGATCGAGGCCAGCTGGACGGCCAGCTGGGTCGGGACAGCCCGGAGTCCGATCAATACGCCGTATCGGCCCGTGCGACCGTCCACGATCGACTCGACGATGAGCCCCGCGAGGACGGCCATCACGACCGCCCGCACGATGCTGGCAACGCCGAGGAAGATCAGGAAGGACGTTCCGAGCCCGAAGAGGCTTACCCCCGTTCCGAGGTCGAAGTAGGTGCTGATCGGCGGCATCGCGAGCGTGTCCGATAGCCGGCTCGGCGCCCCCTCGAATCCGAGCGCGATCAGCAGGAGCCATGTCGCCGCGACCAGGACGACGGCAAGGGCGACCAATACGGGCTGCGTAAGGACGACAAGGAACCCACGGCCGAGTGAGCGACCGAGCGTCGGGAGTGACGAGTCCCCGGCTGGGACCATCGAGCCTCCGAAGAGCCGGGGCCGCCGCGGGGCTCGCTCCTGGACCACGGGCTCCGTGGCGCTCGGCCGTGCCGTGGACGACCGGGGGCGGCGCTTCTTGCTCTTGCCGCTCACGGTTGCTCGGTCTCCTCGGTCTCTTCGGCGCTCAGGTGGTCCTCGTTCCCCTCGGCGTCAGCGTCCTCGAGCTCGGGCAGCGTCGCGCCGAACCTTCGGCGGAGGAAGACCCCGGGGACGAACAGGGCCGCGATCACGATCACGGCCGCGAGGCCGACGCGCGAGAGCGTCGTCGGCGCGTCGAGCTCCGTCGGCGACGGCACGTCGACCAGCCGGCCCTGCGGATCGTGCTCGAAGGCGATCAGACCGGCGTCCCGGCCGCCCTTCTCGGCGACGATCGCATCGGGAGCGAGGGCGAGCGCCCCGAGCCGGCCGGAGCCGGTTCCCGCCTGCCAGACGAGGTGGCCGGAGGCCGCGTTCAGGGCGACCAAACGGCCGTCGTTCAGCCCGAGGAGCACGGTGTCGCCCGACACGACCGGCGAGCCGAGGACGACCTCGTTGAACTGGTAGCTCCAGACGCGAGCGCCGTCGCCCGCGTCGAGCCGGTAGAGCCCACCGCCGAGGTCGGCCACGTACACGGTTCCGGGCGGGAAGGCGGGAGCGCTGAACGGCGAGAACAGGGAGAGCGCGAGAGAGGACCATCGCTCCTGCCCGTCCTCGGCCCCCAGGCCCCGGACGAAGCGATCGGCGGACCCGACGACGACGATGCCCTCGGCGGCCGCCGGGGCCGAGATCGCGCTCGAGCCGAGCTGCGGGAAGACGCGCCATGCGCACTCCCCCGTGGACGCGGACAAGGCGCCGACCGCGACCGCGCCACCGTCCACGTTCCGTCCGACGACGATCACACGGTCCTCGGCGACGCCGATGGGCACGTCGACGGCGCCGCCTTCGAACGCCTCGCACCCGGTCGCTCCGGTCGCGCCCTCCGCACGGGACCCCTCGGCGAGATCGGCCGTCCAACGTACCTGCCCGTCCGCAAGGGCGATCGCGTGGACGATGCCGTCCTCATCGCCGACGTAGGCGGTATCCGCGCTGACGGTCACACCCGATCGCGATTCCGCGCCGAGCGCC
>JBBDWS010000097.1:19315-44093 GCA_040902755.1 Actinomycetota bacterium | reverse complement strand
CGAGGCAGAGGGAGACGTGGCATCGGCCCCGCCGGGGCCCTCGAGATAGAGCACGGTGGTTCGGTTGCCCATCGCGACGGCTGGGGTCGAGATCGGCCCGCCGGTCCGAGGGACCTCCCAGGCGAGCTCGCCGGTCACGAGGTCGACCGCGTAGACGGCCCGCTCGCCGACCGAGATCGCAAGGCCCTCGACGACCACCGAACCAGAGAGCTCCTCATCCTCGGGTGCGGGAAACGTCCAACGGATGCGGTACGGAGGTTCGGGGCCCTCTGCGAGGACGCCACGGTGGTCGGCAGCGCCCTGGAACTGGGACCAGGGGCCGGCGCCCCGTTCCTGCGCGACCGAAGGAGCCGTCGCGAAGGCCGCGATCGCGCCCGACGATACGAGGGCCGCCCCGGCGAGGGCTCCACGCAACCGACGGCGCGCGTTCGCGGACAGCGGGACCTTCCTGGTCTGGGAATGAGCGTGAAGGGGCTTGGAGCCCGCACATCCTAGCGGGGCCCCGCCTCCGCGACCTGGGAACGCACGAGACCGCGCGGACCCCTCGCCTTCAGCTCGCTCGTTCGAAGAGCGGTGCGAGCCGGATGAACCCCGAGACGCTCGGCGGCTCGAGGAACTCTATGGGGTCGAGATAGGCTCCGTCGAGCCGGACTCCGAAGTGCAGGTGCGGAACGCTCCCCCCGGGATGGCCCTGTCCGGTGCGCGCGATCGGCGCTCCTCGAGGGACCACATCGCCCTTCCGCACCAGCGTCTCCGACAGCCAGGAGTACGTGCTCGTCAGGCCACCGCCGTGGTCCAGGGTCACGAACAACTGCCCTCCGACCTTCCCCGAGAAGGCCACGAGGCCCGTCGCCGGGGCGACGACGACCGTGCCGACCGGGGCGGCCACGTCGATCCCGCGGTGCCCCGAGCCGAACGGCGTTTCCGGTGGTTCGAACCCGTGGATCACGGGACCGCGTACGGGCCAGGCCCAGCTGCCATCGGCGACCGGGGCCGCGGCCGACGTCGCGGACAGCTGCGTGCCGATGAGCACCATGAGGATCGAACGGACGAGCATGAGAACCCGCCTCCTCCGGGGAGGCCGCGACGCTAACGCGGGGTGGGAGGGAGCGCCGTGATCGAGCGCACAGTTGCGGGCTACTCGGTCTCGACCAGCTGCAGACGCAGCTGGCCGACGGCCTTCGTGTGGATCTGACAGACGCGCGACTCGGTGACGCCGAGGACGTCGCCGATCTCGGCCAGGGTCAGGCCCTCGAAGTAGTAGAGGGTGACGACGATCTTCTCGCGCTCGGACAGCGAGTTGATGGCCGCGGCGAGAAGCCCGCGCGTCTCCTGCCCCTCGAGCCCAGTCGTTGGGTCGACGCCACGGTCGGCGAGCGTGTCCAGGAGCGACACCTGCTCACCGCGGTCGCTTCCGACGGACAGCAGCTCGTCGAGCGCGAGCACCGAGACGAAGGAGATCTGGTTGATGACGTCGTGGAGCTCGCGCAGCGTGAAGCCGAGCCGCTCCGCGATCTCGTTCTCGGTCGGAGCGCGCTTGAGGATCGACTCAAGGTTCGCGTACGCCTTCTCGATCTCACGCGCCTTGAATCGTACGGATCGAGGCACCCAGTCCATCGCCCGAAGCTCGTCGATGATCGCGCCCTTGATCCGCGGGATCGCGTACGTCTCGAACTTGTTGCCGCGCGCCGGCTCGAACTTCTCCAGCGCGTCGATCAACCCGAACATCCCGTACGAGACCAGGTCGGCCTGATCGACGCTCGCCGGTAAACCGGTAGCGACACGGCTCGCCACGTACTTCACGAGCGGCGCGAAGTGCAGGATCAGCCGCTCGCGGATCGCGGGCGAGGCGCCCTGCTTGTACTCGACCCACAGGCTTGCGAGCTCGTCGTCTACCGGCTTTCGCTCGCGCGTGACGACTGCGGTCGCGGAGGAGACTGCCTTCTTCGGCTTGGCGGGCTTGGCGGCCACTTTGGTCACTGCTTTCGCTTCGGCCCGTGCGTCGGCGACCTTGACCACCTTGGGGCGACCGGTCTTGGATCCCACCTTGGCCGCGGGCTTCAGCGAGGCCTTCACGGGGGACTTTGACCGCGTCTTCGCGGTGCTCTCCGACGCCTTCGTGGCCCGCCCCATCATGCCCTCGGGTGACTGCGCCGGTAGGCGTCGAAGAGCCGGGAACGCGTGACGTGCGTGTACCGCTGCGTCGTTGCGACGCTCGCATGCCCGAGCAGTTCCTGGACGACCCTGATGTCCGCGCCTCCCTCCAGCAGGTGCGTGGCGAAGGAGTGCCTCAGGGTGTGCGGCGTAACCCGCCGCCCCGTCAGCGTCACGCCTCCGTATCGTCCCACAAGCCGCCGGATGTCACGTCCGCCAATCGGGTGGTTCCTCCGGTTCAGGAACAACGCGGTCGGTGGGTCTTCGGGGAGCATCTCAGGCCTGCCGTCCCGGATCCAGGCGCGGAGCGCCTCACGAGCGGGATCGGACAGCGGCAGGTCGCGTTCCTTCGAGCCCTTGCCGAAGACGAGCACGCGTCCCCGATCCAGGTCCACCCGGTCCAGGGTGAGCCCCGCGACCTCGCTCACGCGTAATCCCGACCCGTACAGCAGCTCGAGGATCGCCCGGTCGCGCAGCGCGAGCGCGCGATCGAGGTCGCGTTCGCTCGCCGGCTGGGGCGCCTCGACGAGCGCCGCCGCCTCGGGCACCCGCAGCACGGTGGGGAGCCGGGAGGCGACCTTCGGCCGCCCGAGCAGGGCCGCCGGGTCAGTCTCGAGGTGCTGGTTCGCCTCAGCCCACCGATAGAACGTGTGGATCGCGCCCACGCGGCGAGCCATCGAGGCTCGCGCGTATCCGAGCGTGGACAGCTGCGCCAGGAAGCGGCGGAGGTCGTGAAGGGTCGCGCGCACGAGGGAGCGGTGGCCGCGTCCGAGGAACGCCGCCAGCTGCTCGAGGTCCCGCCGATAGGCGACGACCGTGCTGCCCGCCAGATGGCGTTCGAGGGCCAGATGGTCGCAGAAGCCCTGGATCAGGGCGGCGTCGGGCGCGGGAAGTTCCTGCGGGACGGCCATGGAGGTGCCCACTTGTACCAACGACCGAAGGGTGGTTCAAGCGTCCCGGCGCAGGACGGCCGGTCGCCCTACGATTCCTCCTCGTGGAGCTGGACCTGTTCGTGACTCCGGGCCTAGGCGATACCGCCTACCTGCTCACCGCCGGCGACGAGGCCGCGGCGATCGACCCGCAGCGCGACATCGCGCGCCTCGTGGAGACCGCGAAGGCTCGAGGGGCACGGATCCGCTACGCCGTCGAGACCCACGTGCACAACGACTACGTCTCGGGGGCGGCCGAGCTGCGTGCGGAGACCGGTGCCGAGATCGTCGGCCCGGCGGCCGCGGGGTACGACTTCGGCTTCCGGCCGATGGAGGCGGGCGCGGAGCTCGAGGTCGGCGACACGAAGCTGGTCGCCGTCGCGACGCCCGGCCACACCTTCGAGCACACGGCGTACCTGGTTCGCGTAGGCGGCTCGGACCGGCCCTCGGCGCTGTTCTCGGGTGGCAGCTTGATCGTCGGAAGCGCGGGCCGCACCGACCTCTTGGGCGAGGAGCACACCGACGCGCTCACGCGGCTCCAGTTCCGCACGATGCGAACGCTGGCCGAGCTTCCCGACGACGTGCTGTTGCTGCCGACCCACGGCGCCGGCAGCTTCTGCGCGACGTCGCCGCCGGGTGATCAGCGAACGTCCTCGGTCGGAGCCGAGCGGCTCGCGAACCCCGCGCTCACCGCCGTCGACGAGACCCTGTTCGTGACGCAGCAGATGGAGGGCCTGCCCGCCTATCCCGACTACTACGCCCACATGGCGCCGATCAACCGCGCGGGTCCTCGCGTGTACGGCGAGATCCCGGTGCCGCCGGCGCGATCGGCGGAGCACGTGGCGGCGCTCCTCGCATCGGGCGCGTGGCTCGTCGATGCCCGCGATGGCGCGTCGTTCGCGGCCGCGCACGTCCCCGGATCGCTGAACGTCCCTCTCGAAGAGTCGTTCGCGAGCTACGTCGGGTGGCTCGTCCCGTTCGGAGCCCCCGTGGTCCTGCTCGTGCCCGATCACGGCGCGCTCGTCGAGGCGTCCACGCAACTCTTTCGGATCGGGTACGAGCGCCTGGAGGGTCATCTCGAAGGGGGGATGGACGCATGGCGCGCCGCCGCCCTCGACGTCGCATCCTACTCGACCGTCGACCTATCCGAGCTCGTCGCGGAGCTCGCGCGCGGCGAGGCCGGCGACGTGGTCGACGTGCGACAACGTTCCGAGTGGGACGTGGGTCACCTCGAGCAGTCGCGCCACGTGTTCGTCGGCGACGTCCCCGGGCGGATCGACGAGTTCGATCCGAAGAGGACCACGACCGTCGTGTGCGCGAGCGGCTACCGCTCGGCGATGGCAGCCAGCGTCCTGGACGCGGCGGGCATACCGGTTCGCTTGGTCTCGCGGAGCGGCGTTCCGCGAGCACTCAAGATGCTGCGGTCCTCACCCTGATGCTGCGCCGGCCTTGAGCGTGGACTCGTAGCGGCCGCCGACACTTCGGACGAACCCACGAAGCTCGAGCCGCATGAGGAGCGAGACGGCCTGGGGGATCGTGACGCCGAGCGCAGTAGCGACGCGGTCCGGCAGGGTCGGGCCGGTGAGCTCCGCGAGCGCACGGCGTTCGTCTTCGGAGATCTCCAGCCGCTCCACCACCTTCTCCGCGTCGAGCTCGAGCCCGAGATCGTCCAGGAGATCCCCGGCACCGCGGATCATCGTCGCGCCGTCGCGGATGAGCCGAAGCGGGACCTCCGCGAGCGGGTTCGTCACGGCGCCGGGAACCGCATACACGTCCCGGCCGAACTCCATCGCATGCTCCGCGCTGATCATGGAGCCACTGCCCTTCGCGCCTTCGACGACGACGGTCGCGGAGCACAGTCCCGCGACGATGCGGTTGCGAGCCGGGAAGTTGCGCTGAACGGGCGGCGTACCCGGTGGATACTCGCTCAGCACTGTGCCGCTCGCGCCGATCCGCCGAACGAGTGTGCGGCTTCCCGCCGGGTAGACGGCGTCGATGCCGCATCCCAACACCGCGAGCGTCGTCCCGCCGCCGTCAAGCGCGCCCTCGTGCGCGGCCGCGTCGATCCCCCGAGCCGCGCCGCTCACGACGACGACTCCCGCGAGGGCGAGCGCGCGTCCGATCGAGGCACCGAGCTCGCGACCGAGCTGGGTGCACCGGCGCGCGCCGACGACGGCGACCGCCCGCGTGGGATCTGGCGCCGGACGTCCGATCACGTAGAGCACCCCGGGGGGATCGTGGATGTTCACCAGCTGCGCCGGGTACTCAGCCGATCCCCACGGCACGATCCTCGCCCCGCAGGCGGCGACCACAGCCGAGATCTCCTCGCCGTCCATCGTCCTCGCGAACGCGCGGTCGTTCTCGCTCCCCGCACGCCCCTGTCGGATCGCGGCGAGCGTGGCCGCCGCGGACCCTCGCTCGGCCGCCACGGCGATCAGCCTTCGCGGCGTGATCCCACGGAGCCCGGACAACACCAGCGCCGCGCGGAGATCCTCGGTCGTGGTCACGAACGCGTCGGGCCACGTCGGCCGCGGCTGCATCTCGTCGTCGTCGGCCAGCGGCAGCCGCTCAGCCGGCATGCGCCAGCCCGTGGCTCGGGTCCGTCGCCCGGTAGGCGAGCGCCTCGACGACGTGGTCGGAATCCACGTGTTCGTCGCCGGCTAGGTCGGCGATCGTCCGCGCGACCTTCACGGCGCGGTCGAACCCGCGCCCCGTCAACGCGTGGCGGTCGACCGCGTCGGCGAGGAGCTCACGCGCCTCGGCCGTGACCCTCGCCTCACGCCGGACGAGCGGCCCCGGCAACTGGGCGTTGCAGTGCAGACCGAGCGACGCATATCGCCTTCGCTGTCGAAGGCGGGCTTCCTCGACCCGCGATCGCACGATCGCCGACGCCTCACCGGCGGTCTCCCCGAGCAGCTCCTGCCGTGTGAGTCGGGGGACGGTCAGTCGGATGTCGACGCGATCCAGGAGCGGTCCCGACAGTTTGGAGCGGTACGTCTCGAGCCGGTCGTCGCGACAAGTACAGCGCCGGCTCGTGTCGTCCGCGAATCCGCACGGGCACGGGTTCGCCGCGGCGACGAGCGTGAACCGAGCGGGGAACTCGGCCGACCCGGCGACGCGAGCCACGACGACGCGGCCGTCCTCGAGCGGCTGGCGCAGCCCCTCGATCGCATCGCGCCGGAACTCGGTGAACTCGTCGAGGAACAGCACGCCGTGATGCGCCAACGAGACCTCGCCGGGGCGCAGATGCGTGCCACCCCCGCCGAGGAGAGCCGCGAGGGAGATCGAGTGGTGGGGGGAACGGAAGGGGCGCTCCCGCACGAGCCCGCCCTCGTCCAGGAGCCCGGCCACCGAGTGCAGCTGCGTGACCTCGAGGGCCTCGGGCCCGGACATCGCCGGAAGGATCGTCGCCAGCCGTCGTGCGAGCATGGTCTTGCCGGCGCCGGGCGCTCCCATCAGCAGGATGTGGTGTCCGCCCGCGGCGGCGACCTCGAGCGCGCGCCGCGCCTGCGCCTGCCCTCGCACCTCCGCGAGGTCCACGACGTGCCGACCGTCGCCGTCTCCGCTCCGGGGCGTCGCCGCGATCGGCGACGGGCGCCACGTCCCGCGGAAGAAGCCGACCACATCCCCGAGCGACGTGGCCCCGACGACCTCGAGGCCGTCGACGAGCGCAGCTTCTGCTGCGTTCGCCGCCGGGACGACGACGCCGCGAAGGCCGGCACGGGCGGCTGCGATCGCGACCGAGAGCACGCCGGGCGTGGGGACGAGCGTCCCTCTCAACGAGAGCTCGCCGGCGAACGCCCACCCGCCGAGCTTCGCGCCCGGCACCTGGCGCGATGCCGCGAGCACCACGGTCGCAACCGGCAGGTCGAGCCCAGGGCCTTCCTTGCGCAGGTTGCCGGGCGAGAGGTTCACGACTACGCGCCGGAGCGGCCACTCGAGCCCGGCGCTCTCCACCGCGGGCCGGATCCGATCCCTCGCATCCTGCACGGCCGTCCCGGGAAGCCCCGTCAGCGTCAGCGAGGGCAATCCCCGGCCGATATGGGCCTCGACGACGACGGGATGCCCGCGGACCCCGACGACGGTGACCCCGACGACCTTCGCGTACACGGTCGTCCCTACCAGCGCTCGACGGCGAGGGCGCCACGGCGCCGGTGGGCGATCGGCCGCTTCATCAGAACGCGTCCTCGAAGATCTCGACGTCCGCGCCTCGCGAACCGAGCCACACGCTCGCGACGTCGAACCGCGCCCGGACGTCGAGCGGCCGGTTCGACTGGAGGAAAACCTCGGCGAGCTGGCGAAGCTTCCGCCGTTTCGACCAGGTCACGGCCTCGTAACCGCCACCGAACGCCGCTCCGGTCCGGGACTTCACCTCGCAGAACACGAGAACCCCGGCGCGTTGCACCACGAGATCGAGCTCACCCAGCGGGCATCGCCAGTTGCGCGCGACGACGCGGTACCCGCGACGTTCGTACGTGCCGACCGTGGCGTCCTCGCCGTGCCGCCCACGCGACGAGCGCTCATCCTTCACAGAGGGGTTGGTCCCGGGGAGATCTCTTTCGGATGGATCCGTCGCAGATCGTTCCACGTCGGGACGCTAACGCGAGGCACCGACACGACTCGACCGAGACGCTCGGGTGATCCGAACGCGCTACGGGGCGATGGTCGGTTCGTCGTCCCGGCGAAGCTCCTCGACGTTCACGTCGCGCTGCGTCATCACCCGGACGCTCGACACGAATCGCGCGGGCCGGAACATGTCCCAGACCCACGCATCGGCCAGACGGACCTCGACCCATCCGCCTTCCCGCGTCTCCATCTCCACCTGGTTCGCGAGGTAGAAGCGACGCTCGGTCTCCACGACATAGGTGAACATCGGGACGACGTCGCGATACTCACGGTAGAGCTCGAGCTCGCGCTCCTCCTCGAACCGCTCGATGTCGTCGTCGTTCTCGCTCACGATTCCTCCTCACCGCCCGCTTCGTCGATCGAAGAGTCGGAGCCGTAGTACCCGGTGCGCAACCCCTTGAAGGAATATCGGTGGATCGGCGACGGACCATGCCTGCGGATCGCGTCGCGATGCTCGTTCGTCCCGTACCCCCGGTTGTGATCGAAGCCGTAGACGGGGAAGCGCCGGTGATAGCGATCCATCATCCGGTCCCGCGTCACCTTCGCGACGATCGATGCGGCCGCGACCGAGGCCGTCACCGCGTCGCCCTTCTTGATCGAAAGGTTCGGCACCCCGAGTCGCTTCACCGGGAACCCGTCGGTGAGCACGTAGTCGGGCTCGATCGAGAGCGTCGTGACGCACCGGCGAAGGAGCCAGATGTTCATCTTCTGCAGCCCGCGACGGTCGATCCTGGTGGACAGACACTTGCACACAGTCCACGCCACGGCGTCGCGCACGATCCGCACGTAGGCCTCGTCGCGCTGGTTCGCGGTCAGCACCTTCGAGTCGTTCACGCCTTCGAGATCGAACCCGGCGGGAAGGATCACCGCCGCCGCCACCAACGGGCCCGCGAGCGCTCCACGTCCCGCCTCGTCGGCGCCGGCGATCCTGCTGAACCCCTGCTCGCGCAGGCCGCGCTCGTACCGATCCAGGTCGAGCGTCAGTGCACCCATCCCGCCCTCGACGGTGGCCAGATGAGGACGAACGCCCGGCCGATCACCTTATCCACGGGCACGAAGCCGAGCCCTGCTCGCGAGTCATTCGAGTTCCCCCGGTTGTCGCCCATCATGAAGAGCGCCCCCTCGGGGACCCTCACCGGCCCGAAGTCGGTCATGCTCGCACGCGCTTCCTGCGTGAGGTACGGCTCTCTGAGCTCGCGGCCGTCGACGTAGACGATGTGCCGCCGGATCTCGACCTCCTCACCCGGCAGGCCGATCACCCGCTTGATGAAGTCCTCGTGCTCGGGGCGGGCGAACCCGATGCCCTCGGAGAGCCAGTGCAGGAAGCCGTCGACGATCCCGCGATCGGACGAGGTTCCGTCCTTCGGATCGGCGAAGACGATGATGTCGAACCGGGAGGGCTCGTAGAACGCCTTGTTGACGAGGACGCGGTCGCCCGGCTCGAGCGCGGGCTCCATCGAACCCGACGGGATGTAGAAGGCCTGGACGACGAAGGTCTTGAGCAAGATCGCGAGCGCGATCGCGAGCAGGATCAGGACCGGGAGCTCGCGGATGAACGAAAGGGCGCCGCGGTGTTCCGGCGGCTCCGGGGACTTGGAGGGCTCGCCGGATTCTTCCCGGGGTTCCTCGCTGGGCTCCGTCGCCTCGGCCGGCTCGGGCGCGCCGGTCGGGCGGCGCAGCACGGGCTTAGCCCTGCTCCTCGGTCTGGGGCTGGCCGCCGACATCGGCGGAGGCCAGCCCGAGCTCGGGTTCGGCGTCTTCCTCCTGAGCGGGGAGCTCCCCATCGGGTTCCGACGTCTCGGGCGCTTCCTCCGCGCCGTCGTCCTCGGCGGAGACCTCCGCGGCATCCGATCCCTCCTCGGATCCCTCGAGGGAATCATCGGCCCCGTTGCCGGCGGCCCGCTCGGCCTCGGCGGCGGCGATCGCGGCGAGCTCGTCCTCGCCGAGCCGGCGCTCGCGGATCCGCGCTTTCTTGCCGCGGCGTTCGCGCAGGTAGTAGAGCTTCGCCCGCCTCACCCGGCCCCGGGAGACGACCTCCAGCTTGCCGATCGAGGGCGAATGCAATGGGAACGTCCGTTCGACGCCGACGCCGAACGAGATCTTCCGCACGGTGAACGTCTCCTGGAGCCCGCCGCCCTGACGGCGGATCACGACCCCCTGGAAGACCTGGATGCGCTCGCGACCGGCCTCGACCACGCGGACGTGCACCTTGACGGTGTCGCCCGGGCGGAACTCGGGCACGTCCGTGCGCAGATAGGCCTTGTCGACGAGATCGGTCTTGTTCATGACGGGAAGGCCATGGTAGCAGGGGCCCCGCTCGGGACCGTTACTCCTCGAGCAGGTCGGGGCGGTTGCGCCGGGTCTTCTCCCGGGCCGCCCCGCGCCGCCACCGCTCGATCGCCGCGTGGTCGCCCGACAGGAGCACCTCGGGCACCGCCATCCCCCGGAACTCCGCCGGGCGCGTGTAGTGAGGATGGTCCAGGAAACCGTCGCGCCCGAACGAGTCGCGCTCGTGCGACTCCTCGCGCCCGATCACCCCCGGCACGAGCCGGGTCACGGCCTCGAGCACGACGAGCGCCGGCACCTCTCCGCCGGAAAGGACATAGTCGCCGATCGAGATCTCCTCGGCGCCCAGACCCTCGACGACGCGCTCGTCGACGCCCTCGTACCGCCCGGCGACGAGGACGAGCCACGGCTCCGCCGCGAGCTCGCGCACCAGCGCCTGGTCGAGGCGGCGGCCGGCCGGTGAGAGCAGCAGCACCCGTTTCGGACCCGCCTCGAGCGCTCCGACCGCGGCGAAGATCGGCTCCGGCTTCATCACCATCCCGGGACCACCACCGTAGGACTCGTCGTCGACCTGACGATGCTTGTCGGTCGTGTGGTCGCGGATGTCGTGCACGCGAACGTCGATGACGCCCCCCTCGATCGCCTTGCCGAGCAGGCTCTCGCGCAGTGGGCTCTCGAAGATGCCGGGGAAGATCGTCAGGACGTCGATGCGCATCGCGGCATCATTCCATGGTCAGGCCGGGGATCTCCCTGACGACGATCCGCTTGCCGTCGACGTCTACCGAGACGAGCACGTCCTTCAACACCGGGATGAGCGTCTCGGTCCCCTGCTCGTCGACGGCCGACCAGACGTCGTTCGCCGCCGTGTGGATCACCTCGTGCACCGCTCCGAGCTGCCGGCCGGTGTCGGTCTCGACGGCGCACCCCTGGATGCGGTGGTCCCACCACGAACCCTCGGGGAGCTCGGGCGACATCGACTCGGGCACGACCAGGAGCGCGGAGCGCAGGGCCTCGGCCTGCGTTCGATCGGCGACCTCGCGGAACTTCACCAGGAGGCCGCTGCGATGGGGCTTCGACCCTTCCACCGTCAGCTGCCGGCCGTCCTCGAGCCAAACGGCCTCCCCCGGGTCGAACCGCCCGGGCACCTCCGACAGCACGAGCACGCCGACCTCGCCGCGGATACCGTGCGGCCGTCCGACGCGACCGACCGCGACGGTCGGTTCGTCCATGGCCCTCTCCCGGTTAGTCGGCGATCTCGACGTGGGCGTGACGGAACCCGGCGCGCGTGGCTGCGGCTTTCATCACGGCGCGGATCGCGCGCGCCGTTCGTCCGCCACGGCCGATCACCTTGCCCATGTCCTCCTGCGCGACGCGCAGGGTGAGCAGCACACCACGGTCGTCGGTCTTCTCGTCGACCTCGACCGAATCGGGGTCGTCGACGATCTCTCGAGCGATGTACTCGAGGATGTCCTTCACGCTCTCGTCCGTGGTCAGGACGCCTTCGCGGGCGCCTTCGCCGGCGCCTTCTCGCTCTTGTTGCCGGCACTGCGAACCTTCGCCGGCTTCTCCGGCCTGTCGGCCGCGAACTTGTCCCAGATCCCGATCTTCGTCATGAGCACGCGGACCGTGTTGGAAGGTTGCGCACCGACCCGCAGCCAGTGCAGCGCTCGCTCCTCGTCGATCTCGATGAGGGACGGGTCCTCCAGTGGGTGGTACTTCCCGATGTTCTCGATGAACCGGCCGTCGCGCGGGCTCCGCTGGTCCGCGACGACCACTCGATAGAACGGGCGCTTCTTCGCGCCCATCCGCCGCAACCTGATCCGAACCGACATGTCCTCTTCTCCTACTCCCGATCGCGTTACCCGAGCCCCGGGATGTTCGGCATCCCCGGGATGCGGGGCATGCGCTTGCCGCCCACGAGGCTCTTCATCATCTTGCGGGCCTGCTCGAACTCCTTGAGCAAGGCATTCACGTCCGTGGTGGTGGTTCCGGACCCCCGAGCGATCCGCAGGCGCCGGGTTCCGCCGATCATAGCCGGATCGCGGCGCTCCTCCCTGGTCATGGATCGGATGATGGCTTCGGCCCGGTCCATCTGGCCGTCGTCGACCTGGAGGTCCTTGAGGGCGTTCTTGCCGCCCGGGACGCTCGGAAGCATCGCGAGCAGATCCTGTAGCGGCCCCAGCTTGCGGACCTCCTGCATCTGCACGAGGAAGTCCTCGAGGGTGAACGTGGCCTCGAGCATCTTCTTGGCCGCGTCGGCCGCTCGGTCCGCGTCGAGGTTCTCCTGCGCCTTGTCGATCAGGGACAGGACGTCGCCCATGCCCATGATCCGCGAGGCCATCCGGTCGGGGTGGAACGGCTCCAGGTCCGCGACCCGCTCTCCCGTCCCGGCGAAGAACACCGGCCGTCCCGTCACCGCGGTGATCGACAGCGCGGCGCCTCCCCTGGCGTCGCCATCGAGCTTGGTGAGCACGAACCCGGTGGTGTCGATCTCGCGCATGAACGCGCGCGCCTGCACGACGGCGTCCTGACCCGTCATCGCGTCGCACGCCATGAGGACGTGGTGCGGCTTGATCGCGTCCTTCACGTGGCGGGCCTCGCGCATCATCTCCTCGTCGACGTGCAGACGGCCGGCGGTGTCGACGATCACCACGTCGAACCCCTCGCGGCTCGCGTGCTTCACCGCGCTCTTCGCGACCTTCACCGCGTCCTTGCCGTCGGACACGACCGTCACGCCGATCTCGTCCCCCAGCATCGTCAGCTGGTCGACGGCGGCGGGTCTCCACAGGTCGGCGGCGACCAGGAGCGGCCGCTTGCCCTTCTCCTTGTACATCCGGGCGAGCTTCGCGGATGCCGTCGTCTTCCCCGAGCCCTGGACTCCGGCCATCATGATCACGGCCGGCTTCGCCCCGGGGAGCTGAAAGGTCGCTTGGGTCCCACCCATCGTCGCCTGCAGCTCGTCCCGGACGACCTTGATCACCTGCTGCGCCGGGGTGAGGCTCTTCATCACCTCATCGGAGAGCGCCCGCGCTCGGACGCGCTCGAGGAGCTCGTCGGCGACCTCCACGGCGACGTCGGCTTCGAGCAGCGCCGTCCGCATGTCGTCCAGGGCGTTGTCCACCTGCTTGGGGTGGAGCTTCCCCTTGGACCGGAGCTTCTTGAAGATGCCGTCGAGACGACCGGTGAGCGCATCGAACATGAAGGAAAGGTTACGACCCGGCGGGCGGCGGAGGCGGCTTGGCCTCGCCCTGGAGGACCCGCTCGACCGTCCGAAGGAGCGCCGTCGGCGAGAACGGCTTGGTGAAGTACTCGTCGGCGCCGAGCGACAGGACGAAGTCCCGTCCCTCCTCGCCCGTCGCGGTGACGATGATCACGCGCACGTTCTTCGTGGCGGGATCGCCCTTGAGCTCGGCGAGCACGTCCGCGCCGCTGGTCCCGGGGATGTTGAGGTCGAGGAACATCAGGTCCGGTGGTTGCGCTCGCGCCATCGCGAGCGCCGCCCCCCCGTCGGGCGCCTCGCGGATCTCGAACCCCTCGTGCTCGAGGATCAGGCGCATGGCCTCACGCATCGTGGGGTGGTCCTCGACGATCATGATGTCCGCCTTCGCCATGGTCACGCCCCGAGCAACCGGTCGGCGAACGCCCTGGCCTCGAAGGGCTGGAGGTCGTCCAGGCCCTCCCCCGTCCCGACGAGCTTGACCGGGACACCGAGCTCTTCGCGAACCGCCAGGACGACTCCCCCCTTCGCCGTGCCGTCGAGCTTCGTGAGCGCCACGCCGGTCACCTCGACCGCGTCGGTGAACGCCCTCGCCTGCGCGATGCCATTCTGCCCCGTCGTGGCGTCGAGCACGAGCAGTGTCTCATCGGGCGGACGGCCCGAGGCCTTCTCGAGCACGCGCCGCACCTTCCGGAGCTCGTCCATCAGCGGCTGCTTCGTGTGCAGACGCCCGGCCGTGTCCACGATCAGCACGTCCGAGCCCCGGGCCTGCGCCGCCCTCACGGCGTCGAACGCCACCGAGCTCGGGTCGGCCCCCCGAGCCTGGGTGACCAGGTGCGCGCCCGAGCGCCGAGCCCACGCGTCGAGCTGCTCGGAGGCGGCCGCGCGGAAGGTATCGCTCCCCGCCAGGCTCACGGCCTTGCCGTCGCGAGCGAGTCGCGAGGCCAGCTTGCCGATCGTCGTCGTCTTCCCGGAGCCGTTCACACCCACCACCATCACGACCCCGAGGCCTTCGGTGGGAAGGACCAGGCCCGCTCCGTTCCGCAGAACACCGACCACCTCGTTCGCGACGAGCTCGACGGGGTCGGCGCCCTCGTCGTACCGCTCGCGGACCTCGCGGACGATGCGCGACGCGGTCGCGGGACCCACGTCGGCCTTGATGAGGAGCTCCTCCAGCCGGGCCCACGGGTCCTCCTCGCCGGCCCCCGACCCGAACAGGGATCGGATCCGTGAACCGAGCCCGTCGCCGCCGGAGACCGGACGCGCCGGCCGGGACCGATCCGGGCGCGGACGAACGTCGATCGAGCCGGCCCGGTTGCGGCGTGCGAGCCGAACCCCCACGAAAGCGCCCAGGGCGAGGACGACGACGACGACGAGCAGTGCGATCCACAAACCCATGAGCGTTCCAGGCTAGCCGACGACGTCCGGCTCGGGAACGGCGAACGGGTCGAGCTCGGCTTGGCGCTCCTCGGATCCGTCGCCATTTGGGTGTTCGAGGCGCTGCGCGAGGACCTTCGAGGTCCCGTCCTTGCCCATCGAGACCCCGTACATCATCCCGGCCACCTCCATCGTCCGCTTCTGGTGCGTGACGATGATGACCTGCGACTCGCGGGCGAACCCCTCGACCAGCTTGATGAACCGGTGGAGGTTGACGTCGTCGAGCGCCGGCTCGACCTCGTCCATCAGGTAGAAGGGGCTCGGCCGCGCCTTGAAGATCGCGAACAGGAACGCCATGGCGGTGAGCGCGCGCTCGCCGCCGGACAGCAGGCTGATCCGCTTCACGCGCTTGCGCCCGGGACGGGCCTCGATCTCGATGCCGGTGTTCAGGAGGTCTCCCGGCTCGGTCGCGACGAGGCGTCCCTCGCCGCCGGGGAACAGCTCCGCGATCAGCCGCTCGAACTCGGCGGCGACGTCCCGGTAGGCGGCCTCGAACGTGGTCGCGATCTCGGTCTCGATCCGCTGGATCACCTCGAGCAGGTCCCGGCGCGCCTTGCGGACGTCGTCCACCTCGCGCTGCAGGAACTCGTGACGCTCCTGCAGGGCTTCGAACTCGCCGCCCGCGAGCAGGTTCACGCGGCCGAGCAGTCCGAGCCGGCGCTGCACCAGCTCGGCCTTGCGCTCGAGCGCGGGCACCGCGTCGTCTTCGGTCAGCTCGGCGAGCGCTTCCTGCGGATCCCGCTGGTGGCCCTCGCGCACGAGGCGCTCGGCGTCCCGGATCCTCCGCTCGAGGTCACCGCGGAAACGGTCCTCGTCTTCGTACTCCTCCCGCATCCGCTCGAGCTCGGTCGAGGCCTCGCGCCACAAGCGGTTCGCCTCGGCTTCCTCCTCGGTCGCCGCGCGATCGGCCTCCGAGGCGGCGGTACGTGCCGCCGTCGCGTGTTCGAGCGTGGTCTCGGCGGTAACGAGCCGCGCTTCGGCGGCGGCCCGTTCGCGTTCGGCGGTCTCGACGGTCGCCCGAAGGACGTCGGGATCCAGCGCCGCGAGCCCGTCTCGCTCTGCCCGGACCGATGCGAGCCGGCTCTCGAGGCTCGCGCGGTCTCGCCGCAGCGTCTCGACGGCGACGCGGGCCTGGATCGGCGGCTCGGGGGTGCGCGGCAGCTCGGGAAGCTCATGCGTCAGCGGTTCGGCCGCCGCGAGGCTCGAGCGCCAGGCCGCCGCACCGTCGTCCAGTCCCACGAGCCGCTGGCCGACGATCTCGTCCTCCTTGGCGATCGACGCCAGGTCGGTCTCGATGCGTCCGATCCGGTCGGCGGCGCGCGTGATCTGCGCGTCGGACGCCTCGATCCGCTCGGTCAGGTCCTCGAGCTCGGCGCCGATCTCCTCCAGCCGAGCGCGTCGCGGCTTGAGGGCCGTCTTCGCCTGCGCGAGGTCGTGCTCGACGACCGTGAGCTCGCGCAGGATCTCGCTGGCCCGCGAATCCGCCTCGGGTGTCGTGCGGATCACTGCGGGCCCGAGGAGGACCCCCTCTCGGGTGACGAACGACGCCTTGGGGTGCTCGCGGTGCTTGACCACCGCCTGGTCGAGCGATCCGGCGAGGTAGATATCGGTGAGCACGGTCGTCACGAGTCCGCGGACGGAGGGGTTCGCGGCGACGATCGACAGGAGGGTGCGTTCGCCCCGCAGCACGGAGCCGGCCGGACCGCCACCGGCGATGGTGAGGATCGCGCCGTCGCCTTCGGGCGCGTCCGAGATGGCCCGACCCTCGTCCTCGTACACGACGGCGTCGGCGAGCGAGCCGAGCCCGGCGCGGAGCGCACGTTCCCATCCCTTCTCGATCTTCACGAGGCCGCCGAGCAAGCCGATCGCCCGGTCCCCGTGCCTCTCCAGGAACCGGGAGCCCGGCGTCTCCTCGAGGTCCTTCAACCGGGCTTGGAGCAGGTCGCGCCGGTGCTCGTGGCGGCGGACGGCCTCGTCGCCCTGGGCGACGACGTCGGCGAGCGAGTGCCGCTCTCGCTCGAGCTGCGTCCGCCGTTCCGACAGCGGGGACGTCTGGGCGTCGAGGCGCTCGACGTCTTGCGCGAGCGTCTCCCGCTCCCCCTCGGCCGCCTCGCGTCGCGCTCGCACCAACCCGAGCGACTCCTCGATCCGCGAGCGCTCGCGTTCGTATGAAGCGAGCGAGCGCCGAAGTGTCTCCATCTCGGCCCGGTGGGCCGCGGCCTCCTCGGAGACCCGCCGCCGCTCCTCCTCGACGCTCGAGCGCGTTTCGACCGCCGCCCGGAACGTGCCCTCGGCCTCCTGCAGCTCGAGCTCCCGGGCGCTCAGGTCCGCGACGACGTCACGGAGGCGGTCCTCGAGCCGGCGCACATCCTCCTGAAGGCCGTCCAGCCGGGCGTCGCGGCCGGCCTCGGCCGCGAGCACCTGCCGGGCGTCGGACTCGAGCTCGACGGCGCGGCGAAGCTCGAGCTCGGCAGCGGACTTGGCCGCCTGGGCTTCCCGGAGCCGGCCCTCGACGTCCTGGAGGGCCCACACCGCTCGGGCGCGGGCGTCGGCCGCGGCGCCGATCCGCTCGTCGAGGCCGTCCAGGCGCTCGCGCGCCGCCTTCCGTCTCGCGAGGCCCTCGTCCCAGCCCGAGGAGCGGCCCTCGCGATCGCTCATGAGGTCGCGCAGGCGGGCCGCGGCGAGCCTGACCGTGATGGCGTCGGCCTCGGCGGTGAGTTGCTCGTGGCGCGTAGCCATCTCCGCCTGTTGCTTCAGCGGCTTCAGCTGGCGGCGGAGCTCGGCGAGGACGTCCTGCAGCCGAAGGAGGTCCTGGTCGAGCCCCGAGAGCTTGCGCTCGGCCCGGTCCTTGCGCTTGCGGTGCTTCGCGATCCCCGCGGCCTCCTCGACGTACTGGCGCCGCTCCTCAGGCCGAGCGGAGAGCACGGCCTCGAGCTGGCCCTGTCCCACCACGGTGTGGAGGGCTCGCCCGATGCCGCTCTCCGAGAGCAGCTCCTGGACGTCGAGCAGGCGCACGACCTGGCCCCCGATCCGGTACTCGCTGTCGCCGGAGCGGAAGATCGCTCTGCTGATCTCGATCTCGCTCATCGGAACCGGGATCAGTCCTGCGGTGTTGTCGATGACCAGCTTGACCTCGGCCAGGCCGAGGGCGGGACGGAGCGGGCTCCCGGCGAAGATGACGTCGGCCATCTGGGTACCGCGAAGCGCCCGCGGCCCCTGTTCGCCGAGCACCCAGCTGATCGCGTCGACGAGGTTCGACTTGCCCGATCCGTTGGGGCCGACGATGACGGAGATGCCGGGCGCGAACTCCAGGATCGTCTTGTCCGCGAACGACTTGAAGCCTCGGATCTGGAGGGAGCGAAGGAACATCTGCGGGCGATGCTAGCAGCGGCTCGTGCTCGGACCGGGCATCTCCGGGCGGAAATCGCCGGGCCCGTTCCTCAGCCGGACACGCGGAACGTCGTGTCGCCGGCAGGGTCCTCGGGCACGACCTCGACGGCGTCTACTCGCGCGAGATCGGGTCCCCGCCGGCACCAGTTCACGATCGCGTCGACGGCGATCTCCTCGCCCTCGAAGGCCGCCTCGAGACGGCCGTCCGGAAGGTTCCGGACGTACCCGCCGAGGCCGGCGTCGCGGGCGAGGCGTGCACACGTGGCCCGGAAGAACACTCCCTGGACGCGCCCGGACACGGTGACGCGAACGCGTTTCACGTCGGCATACTAGGTTCGTGGCCGAGTACGACCGCAGAGACGCGCTGCTCGTCGTCGACGTTCAGAACGACTTCGCCGACCCCGCGGGAAGCCTGTCCGTCCGCGGAGGCGAGGAGATCCTCCCCGCGGTCAACCGCGAGGTCCAAGCGGCGCTCGACGCCGGCTCGACGGTCGTGTTCACGCAGGACTGGCACCCCGAGCGAACCCCCCATTTCGAGACGGACGGCGGGATCTGGCCGGTCCACTGCGTCCGGGACACCTGGGGTGCAGAGCTGCATCCGGCGCTGGATCGGCCCCCGAACGCCGCGGTCCTCCGCAAGGGCGTGGACGGGGAGGACGGCTACTCCGCCTTCGGCGTCCGCGACCCCGGGACCGGGGAGGTCGAGGCCACGGGGCTCGAGTCGCTGCTTCGCGACGCCGGGATCGAACGCGTCCTCGTCGCCGGCCTCGCGACCGACTACTGCGTGAAGGAAACCGTCCTGGACGCGCGGAGGCTCGGGTTCAAGACCGTGGTCATGCTCGACGCGGCTCGGGCGGTCGATCTGCAGCCGGGCGACGGCGATCGCGCGATCGAGCGGATGCGCGAGGCAGGCGCCGAGATCGACTAGCCGAGCTCGTCAGCTCTGGCACTGCGGGCAGAAGTACGCGTTGCGGCCCGAGATCTTCACGGCCTGGATCGGCGTGCGGCAGCGCCGGCACGGCAGCCCCGTCCGCCCGTAGACCTTCAGCTCGTTCTGGAACTCGCCCGGCTTCCCGAACAGGTCGAGGTAGGCCTCGTCGTCCAGCGTCGTCCCACGGAACCGGATCGCGTCCTGCAGCACCTCCTGCATCGCGCGGTAGAGACGGCGCACCTCCTGCGAGGAGAGCGAGTCCGACAAGCGGTCGTACCGCAGGCCCGCGGCGAACAGGACCTCGTCTGAGTAGATGTTGCCGAGGCCGCTGATGAACTTCTGGTCCATCAGGAGCTGTTTCATCTTCGCCGCGCGTTCGGCCAGCGCGCCGCCGAAGGCGTTCCACGTGAAGACGTGGTCAAGCGGGTCGATCGCGATGTGTTGGAGCTCCTTGACCTTGCCGAGCTCGTCCGCGGCCGTGACGAACATCTCGCCGAACGTGCGCGGGTCGATGAAACGCAGGTCGCCACCCTGCTGGAACGTGATGACGACATGCGTGTGCGGCGGGAGCGGAACCCGCTTGTTCCCCCGAACGAACTGGCCGCTCATCCCGAAGTGCACGACGAGCACATCGGCGTTGTCCAGGTGCAGGAGGACGTACTTTCCCCTCCGCTCCACCTTGGTGAACTTGCGGCCGACCAGCCGGTCGGTGAACTCGCGGCGTTTGCCGTGACGCCGGATGGCGCGCATCGCGTTCTTCGACGGGCGGACCTCCGCTTCGGACACCTTCCGGCCGACCACGTCCTTCTCCAGGTCGCGACGGACGACCTCGACTTCGGGAAGCTCCACCTACGCCCCCTTCGCCCGTTCGGGGACGGATGCGTCGACGTCGTGCTCTGTGTCGTCACCCTCGGAGACGGTCCGCTCGGCCAGCCGCAGGTACGCCTCGCGAGCCGCCTGCTGCTCCGCCTCTTTCTTTGACCCGCCGATGCCGCTGCCCCACCGCTCGCCGGCAAGGTGCACCGTCGCGGTGAACTCCTTCTCGTGATCGGGCCCACGTTCGCTGATCCGGTAGTCGGGCAGCGCGTGCATCTCGGACGACGCGAGCTCCTGCAGGATCGTCTTGTAGTCCCGCGGACCCTCGCCGCGTTCGTACGCGATCATCCTCGGGCGGAAGACCCGGACGATCAGGTCTTTCGCCGTGTCGAGACCGCGGTCGAGATAGATCGCGCCGAGCACCGCCTCGAGCGCGTCCGCCAGGATGCTGCTCTTGTTCCGGCCGCCGCTCGTCTCCTCGCCCTTGCCGAGCAGGACGAAGCGCCCGACCCCGAGGTCCCGCGCGACGTCGGCGAGCGCGTCCATGTTCACGATCGCCGCTCGAAGCTTCGCGAGCTCCCCCTCCGGCTTGTCGGGGAACTCGCGGAACGCCATGTCCGTGACGACGATGCCGAGGACGGCGTCTCCCAGGAACTCGAGCCGTTCGTTGTTGACCGGCAGGCCGTTCTCGAACGCGAACGAGCGGTGCGTCAGCGACATCTCGAGCAGGGACGCGTCGCGAAACCGGACGCCCAGGACGCGGTCGAGCGCCTTCGGTTCCTCCGAGGCGTTCGGTTCCGGGCCCACGCTTCGATCCAGGCCCACGTTCCTACTCGACCTCCACGGCTTGACGGCCGGCGTAGTACCCGCAGTTCGCGCAGACGCGATGGGGGAGCTTGGGCTGGTGACACTGCGGGCACTCGGAGTACGTCGAGGGTTGCGCCTTCCAGTTCGCCTTTCGCTTGGCGCCTCGCGTGTGGGTCTGTCGTCTCTTCGGAACCGGCATGATGGAGCCTTCCTTTCTTGGTTCTTCAGTTCCCCGGTTCGTCCTCGACTTGAATGAGGAGCGCGTCCAGGGCGGTCCATCGCGGGTCGATCGCGGCATGGCCCGGACACTCGCCGAGGTTGCGGTCCCCGCCGCAGATCTCGCAGAGGCCGAGACAGTCCTGCTTGCAGAGCGGTGAGAACGGCATCTCGAGCACGACGGCGTCCCGGAGCATCGGCTCGGGATCAAGGGTCAGCTCGGGGGTGAGCGCGTAGTCGTCCTCCGGACCCGGGTCCCGCACGTACAGCTCGTTCATCACGACGTCGAACGGCTGCTCGAACTCCTTCAGGCAGCGCGCGCATCGCATCGCGAAGCGCCCGCCAACGCTGCCGTGGACGAAGATGCCTTCGACGACGCCCTCGAGCGTGAGGTCGCCCTCGAGCGGCTCGTCCTCCGGCACGACGGCGAGCTCTGTCCGCAATCCCGGAACCGGTTCTTCGAGGCGGACCCGCTTGGCGGAGCCGGGCTTGTCGAGCAGGTCGCGGATGTCGATCTGGCGCATCACGCCTCCTCGTCTCCCCTCAAGTCCGACATCATCTCGGGCATCTGAACGTCGGGACCGATGTCGACGTTCGTGCCCGGGACCGAGCGCAGCTTCTCGCGCCCGGCCTGGACCTGGTCGATCGTCCGGCCGAGCGATTGGTTCGACACCATGATGTCCTCGAGGATCTTCTGGAGCGCGTTCTCGAGCTGCGCCAGCTTCGCGTCCACGTAGTCCTCGGCCTCGAGCCGTAGCCGGCGCGCGTCGTCCTGCGCCTCCTGCTGGATCCGCTCGGACTCTTCCTGGGCGCGCTGCACGACCGCCTCGTGCGAGGCCAGACGCAGCTGTTCCTCGCGCGCCTGATCGACCATGGTCTCCGCGTCGCGTCGTGCCTTCGCGAGGAGCTCCTCTCGATCCTTCACGATCCAGCGCGCCTGCTTGATCTCGTCGGGAAGCGAGTCCTTCAGCTGCTCGATCAGCTCGAGCACCTCGTCGCGATTGAGCAGCGCGGAGGACGACAGGGGCATCGACTTCGCGTCGCGCACCATGTCCTCGAGCTGGTGGATGCGGGCCGACAGGTCCATCTAGCCACCGCTCCCGAGCCGTTCGCGCAGCCGCTCGGCGACGACCAGGGGGACCAGCCCGGAGACATCGCCGCCGAACCGGGCAACCTCCTTGATGAGGGAGGAGGACAGGAACGACCACTGCGGTGCCGCGGTCATGAACAGGGTCTCGAGTCCGCTGAGCGAGAGGTTCATCTGCGCCATCTGGATCTCGTACTCGAAGTCGGTGACCGCTCGCAGGCCCTTCACGACCACATCGGCGCCGCGACGGTTCGCGTAGTCCACGAGCAGACCGTTGAAGGCGTCGACCTCGATGTTCGGCAGGTGGTGCGTTGCCTCCTTGAGCATGGAGACACGCTCCTCGGCGGCGAACAGGGGTTGCTTCCCGGGGTTGTCGAGCACGCCGACGAGCAGCGCGTCGAAACGCCGAGCAGCCCGTTCGATGATGTCGAGGTGACCGTTCGTCACGGGGTCGAACGTCCCCGGACACAGGGCGGTCAAGCCCATCTATTCCTCCCGGAAGATCAGCACCGTGGAGTCGCCGTACTCCAGGCGTTTCGCGATGCGCCAGTGTACTGGAATGACAGGCGTGGAACTCCGGCTCCGGCGCGTGAGGGCGATGGCCGCCCCGGGCGCGAGCCACCCTTCCGCCAGAGCTGCGAGCACGAGATCCACATCCTCGGCGGGGGCGTCGTAGGGCGGGTCGGCGAGCACGAGGTCGAACGGCCCGCCCGCCGATCCGACGTCACCGGCGACGAACGCGGCCACAGCGGACACCACCACCCCGGCCCGCTCGCCCAGATGGGTGCGCTCCAGGTTCTCCCCAAGAGCCCGGACGGCTCCCCGGTTCCGCTCGACGAAGACCCCCCGCTCGGCCCCCCGCGAGAGCGCCTCGATCCCGAGCGCCCCCGTTCCGGCGAACAGGTCGAGCACCACGGCGTCGGGCACATCTGCGGAAAGGCTGGAGAACAGGCCCTCGCGCGCGCGGTCGGAGACGGGCCGCACCCCGGCCGGAACCGGCGCGAGACGAACCCCCTTGGCGGATCCCGCGATCACTCGCATCCGCCCGTGATGGTCCTAGATGAGCCCCGCTTCCGCAGCGTGGCGCACGAGCTCGGCACGGGTCCGAAGGCCGAGCTTTCGCATGACGCCCGCCCGGTGGTTCTCCACGGTACGGACCGAGACGTAGAGCATGCTCGCGATCTCCGAGTTCGTGTGCCCGAGCGCGATCAGTCGCAACACCTCCCGCTCACGCGGCGTCAGGTCGTCGACGGCTCGCGCTCGCACCCGGCCCGGCGATTCCTTCCATTTCGCGAGGGCGGCGCCGAGCGAGGGCTGAAGGTAGTCCTCGCCCCCGGCGACCTTGCGCACGGCGTCGACGAGCTCGCTCCCCGCCGTCTCCTTCAGGAGATAGCCGCGCGCGCCCGCCGCGAGACATTGCTGCACGTCGGTCGGGTTGTCCACCATCGTCAGCACCAGGATCGCCGCTTTCTGGTGGCGCTGCTTCAGGCGCCGGACGACCTCGACCCCTCGTTCATCCGGAAGCATCAGGTCGGCGACGACCACGTCGGGGTTGACGTCCAGCGCCACGGCCTCCGCGACCGTCGAGGCTTCGGCCATGACGTCGATGTCGTCCTGTCGCTCGAGGAGCGCTCGCAGGCCTTCCCGCACGACCACGTGGTCGTCCATCAACAGCACCGCGATCTGTCCCTGACTCATCGGACCTCGTCCCGTTCGATAGGGACCTCCAGCCTAATCCTGGTTCCCGCCTTGACCGCGGATTCGATCACCAGGTTGCCTTCGACGAGCTCCGCTCGCTCACGCATGCCGACGAGACCCAGGCCGCGACCGGTGGGCACGCCCTGCGGATCGAACCCGTCGCCATTGTCCTCGACGAACGCCGACACGGTGCCGTTGTACCGGTGGAGCAGGATCGAGATCGCGGACGCGGACGCGTGCTTCTGGGCGTTGTGCACCGCCTCCTGCACCACGCGGTAGACGACCGCTTCGGTTTCCTGTGCGAGACGCAGGCTCCCGATGTCCTCGTGCAGGTCGACGGTCACGTCGGGAGTGCAAATCTCCTCGGCCAGGCGGCGGAGCGCGGGAACGAGCCCGAGGCGCTCGAGCTCCGGTGGTCGAAGGCTCCAGACGAGCCGCCGGCTGTCGACGATCGCGCGCCGGATGAGCTCGTTCACGCGAACCGCGCGGGGCCTCGCTTCCGGTGGCACGGCATCCTCGAGCTCCGAGGCGAACAGTGAGATCGACGTCAGCACCTGTCCGAGGCCGTCGTGCAGCTCGAGCGCCACGCGCTCCCGTTCCTCCTCCTGCGCGCGGACGATGCGATGCAGCATCTGCTGCCGCTCCTCGGCCAGGCGCTCGAGTTGTCCCGCGCGATCGGCGAGCGTTTCCCGCATGCGCGTCTGGCGGATCGCGACGGCGAGCTCGGAGCCGACCTCCTCGGCGATGTCGATCGCTTCCTCGTCGAACGCGTCGGGTGCGAGCGCGGAGAGCACCAGGACCCCGAAATGACCGTCCTCGGCGACGAGCGGGATCGAGAGCAGGCTGCGGATCCCGCGGGTGCGCGACAGGGTCACGAACGAACCCTCGACGTCGGTGTCTTCCAGATCCCGGATCAGCAGCAGCTTCTCGTGGGCAAGCAGCTCGCCCACCCCCGCATCCGACGGGTCGGGAAGCCCGGGAGGCACGTCCCCCATGAGCGGGGAGTGGCGCACCGCCACGTTCGTGCAGCCACCGCCTTTTTCGTCCAGCAGGAACACGCTTCCGCGATCGAACGGCACGAGATGACGAAGGTGTTCCAGCGCGCGCCCTGCCATGTCCTCGATCGACCTCGCCGAGAGCACGTCGCGGTCGACCTCGTGCAGAAGCTCGAGCCGGGTCGCGAG
>JBBDWS010000097.1:0-19215 GCA_040902755.1 Actinomycetota bacterium | reverse complement strand
GCTCGAGCGTTCCCGTTCGATCGCGTGCCCCACGATCGCGGCGATGCCCTGCAGGAACCGCACGTCGTCCCGGGAGAAGACGCGTGGTTGCTCGGAAAGCACCTCGAGCACCCCCAACGGACGCGTGGCCCCGAACACCGCCGTCGCCACGCCGCTCACCACGCCGTGCTCAACGAGAAGCGCACGCGAAGAGAAACGGTCGTCCGCGCGAAGGTCCTCGACGATGACCGGCTCGTCCGCGTGCAGCGCATACGTTCCCAACGTCGACTCGTGCACGTCGATGAGCGGAGAGCTTCCGAGCCACCCGGTTCCGACGCGAAGGATAAGCGCGTCTCCCTCCGGTGGGAGCTCGAAGATGCCGGCGATCTCCAGACCGAGTGTGCTGGCGGCGACGCGCGCTGCCTCGTCGAGCAGCGACTGGAGCTCCCCGCCTGTCAGAGAGAGCAGTCCGAGACCGGCGACCGCCTCCTGTTGTCGCTGCCGGTTCGCGAGCTCGCCGGCGACGCGTCGTCGTTCGGTCACGTCCTCGACGACGCCGAGCATGCCGTTGACCTGTTCCTCGGCGTCGCGGAGCGGTGCGATCGAGATGCTCACGTCGATGCGCGAGCCGTCCTTGCGTAACCGTTGCGTCTCGAACCCGGCGATCGACTCACCGGAGAGCTCGCGCCGGGCCAGCTCGTCGAACTCCTCTTGCTTGTCCTGCGGGACGTACGGGAGCGGTTGGCCCACGACCTCGCTCGCGGTCCAGCCCAGCATCCGTTCCGCGGCCGGGTTCCAGTGCCGGACCCGGCCGTCCTTCTCCAAAGCGATGATCCCGAGCGGCGTTGCCTCGAACACAGCGCGGAGAGAATCGCTCAGGTCTCGGAGCGCCTCCCCTTGGATCCGCTGCGTCGTGATGTCCACCATGACCCCTTGCCAGCAGGCGGGGCGGTCGCCGTCGGCCGGGATGAGCAGGGCCTCGTTGTGGATCCACACGATGCTCCCGTCCCGATGCCGGGCTCGGTACTCCACGCTCAAGGTGCTCTCCGCGAGCTCGTTCTCCTTCAGCACTCCCGGAAGGTCGTCCGGATGGATCACACGCCGCCACAGGTCGTCGTCGGACATCCACTCCTCGGGCGTATACCCGAGCAGGAACTCCAGCTGCGGGGCGACGTATACGCAGTGGGTGTTCTTCGGATCGGTCGGGTCGATCTCGTTGAGCCACACGACGCCCGGCACGCGTTCGACCAGCGCCCGATACCGGGTCTCCGAGTGCCGGAGCGCGTCGTCGGTTTCCCGGGCCGAGGCGTCGGAGCGGTCGCGCTGCCGGCCGAACCCACGCACGAGGTAGGCAACGAACAACGAGGACGCGACGACGAACACCAAACCCTTGCTCGTCTGGAGCCAGAAGCGCGGCCACCCGTCGAGGTTCACCTGGATGATCGCGTTCGTCACCACGACCCACGCGGCACCGAGGACGGCGAACAGCCAGACGGCGCGCACCGACGAGCGGTGCACGCCGCGACCCCGGCTCCACTTGGAAGCCGGCTCGTCGGACGCGTGTTGCCTCACGAGGTTCCCTCGGCACCCCCGGGGAGCCTCTGAAGGCGGATGGCCCCGCCCAAGCACGCCGGCCGTCCGAGTGGGCGTGACTTAGGTGTTGAACAACCAGTCGATGGAGCGCTCGAACCGGCCACGGAGCTCCTGGAGGAGTGCCGGATCGTCCCGCAGCTCGGGGTCGCGCTCGATGACCTCGAAGGCCCGGGCACGAGCGCGCCGGACGAGGTCGGCGTCGTCGGCCAGACGCGCGAGCTTGAGATCGGGCAGGCCGGACTGCCGGACGTCGAACAGGGTCCCCTCGCCGCGGAGGCGAAGGTCCTCATCGGCAAGCGCGAACCCGTCGGTCGTCGCGACCATGGCCTCCAAGCGCCGCCGGGCCTCCTCGTTGTCCTGCTTGCTCTCGTCGAACAGGACGCAGTACGAGCGATGGGCGCCGCGGCCGATGCGTCCCCGCAGCTGGTGCAGCTGCGCGAGGCCGAAGCGCTCGGCGTTCTCGACGAGCATCACCGTCGCGTTCGGGACGTCCACACCCACCTCGATCACGGTGGTCGAGATCAACAGGTGGTGCTCGCCCGATCGGAACGCGTCCATCCGACGCTCCTTGTCGGCGGGACGCATCCGGCCGTGGAGCAGCTCGACGGACAGGTCGGGGAAGACGTCGGTGGCCAGGCGCACCGCCTCGGCTTCGGCGGCGCGAACCTCGGTCTTGTTCGCCTCGTCGATCGCGGCACATACGACGAACGCCTGGCGACCCGCTTCGATCTCGCGTCGCACGAGGTCGTAGGCGGCCTCCCGCTCAGGAACGGTTCGGGCGATGCGTGTCTCGATCGGCTGCCGGCCTGTCGGCATCTCGTCCAGCACGACGACGTCCAGGTCGCCGTAGTACGTGAGCGCGAGCGTCCGTGGGATCGGCGTGGCGGTCATGATCAGCACGTCGGGTGACCCGCCCTTCCCTTTGAGCGCCATGCGCTGGTGGACGCCGAACCGGTGTTGCTCGTCGATCACGGCGAGCGAGAGATCGGCGAACGAGACATCTTCCTGGACGAGCGCGTGCGTCCCCACCACGAGGTCGACGTCGCCGCTCGCGATGCCCTCGAGGATCCGGCGGCGATCCTTCCCCGTGATCGCGGCGCTCAGCAACGCGTACGTCACGCGCGCCCCCTCGTCTTCCGACGGCGTCGGGTCGAGCAGCGAACCCTGCCCCCGATCGCTCGCGCTTCGTTCCTGCGCGAGACCGAGGAACGGCACCGCGCCGAAAAGGCCGAGCAGCGCGTCGATCGAGCGGAAGTGCTGTCCGGCGAGCACCTCCGTCGGCGCCATCACCGCCGCCTGGTGACCGCTTTGGATCGCGACGAGCGCCGCGTGGAGCGCGACGAGCGTCTTGCCCGAACCGACGTCGCCCTGCAGCAGAACGTTCATCGGACTCGAGCGCGCCATCGCGCCGCCGACCTCATCCATCGCGCGCCGCTGCGCCTTCGTCGGCTCGAACGGCACCGTCGCGAGGAGGCGCTCGACGAGCGGTCCCTCCGGGCGGTGCACGATCCCCTGCTCGGCGCGCTCGACCCGGTGCTTGCGGAACGCGACGCCGAGCTCGAGCGTGAACAGCTCGTCGAACTTGAGCCGCTCCTGCGCGTCGTGCAGCTCCTTCTGATCGTCGGGGAAATGGATCCGCCGGATCGCCCGGTCGAACTCCTGCAGCGATTCGCCTTGCACGATGGCGTTCGGAAGCGGGTCCACGATCCGGGGGATCTGCTCCAGGGCGCGCCAGACGAGCTCGCGGATCGTCCGGGTCGTGATGCCTTCCGTCGCCCGGTGCACCGGCGTGATGCGTCCCGTGTGGACGAGGTCCTGGTCGTCCCCCGTCAGGAGCTCGACCTCCTGATTCGCCAGCTGCAGCTTTCCGCGATACAGCTGCGCCACGCCGGAGACCGCGAGCTCGTGGCCCGCGCGATACGCGTTCGCGATCCACGGTTGATTGAAGAAGGTGAGGTCCAGGTATCCCGAGCCGTCCGTGAGCGTGACCGTCACCATCGAACGGCGGTTCCGCGTCTGCCGCTTGTTCACGCGCTTGACATGGGCGATCACCGTCGAGTACTTGCCGACCCGCACCTCGCCGATGCGGGAGACCTGCGAACGGTCGATGTAGCGGCGGGGGTAGTGGTGCAGGAGGTCGCGCACCGTGTGGACCTCGATGCCGGCCAGGACCTCGGCGGCGGGCGGACCCTTGGCCCGAAGACCCGTTCGGCGGTTCGCGAGATGCCGGTCGATCGAGGAGACGGACGCGTCGAGGCTCAGCGCCATCGGCGCCGAACCCGCTTCGCGCCGGCGTCGTACACCATGCATGCGTTCTACCATGCGCCCGGTGAGCTCCCCCCGCGCGATCGCCCTGATCCTGGTGACGGCGTTCGCTGCTGCGGCCTGCGCGGAACCCTCGACCGACTCCGGACCCGGCTCACGCTCGCCCGTCCCGGCCGGGAACGCGGCGATCGCCGCGCTGCTCCCCGCCGACGCGGCCGCCCTGCCCGAGTTCGATCTCTCGCGCTTCGAGCGGCTCCTCGGGCAACTCGAGGGAACACCGGTCCTCGTGAACTTCTGGGGGTCGTGGTGCGAACCGTGTCGCGACGAGGCCCCGGACCTTGCGCGAGCACACGAGACCTACGGCGACCGCGTCCAGTTCATCGGCGTGGACATCCTCGACGCGCGAGAGAGCGCCCGCGGGTTCATGCGGGAGTTCGGCTGGACGTACCCGAGCTTGTTCGATCCTCCCGCGTCGATCCGGGACGGGCTCGGACTGCTCGGGCAGCCGGTGACCCTGTTCTACGACGCCGAGGGGAACCTCGTGGACCGATGGGTCGGACCGATCCCCGACGAGGAGCTTGCGGAGCGCCTCGACGCATTGGTCGACTGATGCTTGATCGTCGATCTTGATCCGACGCTGACGTGACGGGTCGCGGATGCCCTACAGCTCGTGACTGTAACGCTTGGGGTTCACCACCTGAACATCGAGGTTGCCACTCAGCGGCTTGCCCTGGCCCGTCCCGCCCTTGATCTTGAGCTTGCCTTTCCCGAACTTCCCCTTGTCGCGCTTGAGCGTCCCGGCGGCGGTGAGGGTGCTCTTCTCCTTGTCGTTGAAGGTAAGGATTACCTCGTACTCGGCATCGTCGTTCTGCTTGACCGTGTACTTCCCTTTAGCGGAACCCCGGTCCTTCTGACCATTCGGCCAATCATCCACAAGCTTCTCGTGGAACGGTACCGGGGTGCCTGGTCCGGCGTTAGGCGAACGCTCGGCGCCCTCCTCGACGCCGAAGACAACGAATCCCGGCTTGGGGAACTCCTCCTGTTCAGCCACCTCGAACCTCCTTGGCCGCGCGGGCAGGCTGCGAGCCTAGACCTCCGCGACGAACGGGGGCAAGGCGCGAGACGACCTGGACGCGCAAGGTGCACGGCCTAGACTGCTGACCGTGCCGGTGTGCCCCGAGTGCGGCCAAGACAACCCACCTCGCGCTCGGTTCTGCATGTCCTGCGCCGCCCTGTTGTCGGTCGCGCCCGGCGCGACGGATGAGGTCCGGAAGACGGTCACGATCGTGTTCTGCGACATCGTCGGGTCGACGTCCATGGGCGAGCTGCTCGAGGCGGAGGCGGTCCGACGGGTCATGGCACGATTCTTCGACGAGATGCGCGCCGTCCTCGAACGCCACGGAGGCGTGGTGGAGAAGTTCATCGGTGACGCGGTGATGGCCGTCTTCGGCATCCCCGTCGTGCACGAGGACGACGCCCTGCGCGGGGTGCGGGCCGCGGTCGACATGCGACGAGCGCTTCTGGCGCTGAACGAGGAGCTCGAGCCTAGCGTCGGTCTTTCGATCGTGACGCGGACCGGTGTCAACACCGGGGAGGTGGTGATGGGCGACTCCCCCAGCGGACGAGGCCCCGTCGTCGGCGAATGCGTGAACGTTGCGGCGCGGCTCCAGCAATCCGCTTCCCCAGGAGACATCCTCCTCGGCGCCGATACCTACGCGCTCGTCCGTGAGTCGGTGGTCGTCGACGATTCATCGTCGCTCGTCCTCAAGGGGAAGCGAGCGCCGGTCAGCGCGTATCCACTCATCGACGTCGTCCGCGGTCCTGCGGAGCCCCAGCCACGGCCCGAGCCGCCCTTGGTTGGGCGTGAGCGAGAACTGCGCCTGCTCCACGATGTCTTCGACCGCGTGCGGCTGGAGCGAACGTGTCACCTCGTCACCACTCTGGGGTCGGCGGGAGTGGGCAAGTCCCGTCTTGCCCACGAGTTCATCGCGTCCGTCGGAGACGAAGCCACAGTGCTGAGGGGTCGATGCCTCCCCTATGGCGAGGGGATCACGTTCTGGCCGATCGCCGATCTCGTGAAGCAGGCGGCCGGCATCGTCGGCGTCGAGTCACGTGACGCTGCGATCGCGAAGCTCGACGTCCTCGTGGCCGGCGCCGACGACGCCCGCTTGATCGCCGAGCGGGTCGGCGCGGCGATCGGTCTCGGCGACGTGCCCGCGGTGGTGCAGGAGACCTTCTGGGCCATCCGGCGCCTGCTCCAGTGGATCGCCCGCGAACGTCCCCTCGTCGCGGTCGTGGACGACATCCAGTGGGCGGAACCCACCTTCCTGGATCTGTTGGAACACCTGACCGGCGGGACGGTGGACGCACCGATCCTGCTGCTGTGCCCGGCTCGGACCGACCTACTGGACGCGCGGCCGGCTTGGATGTCCGGCCCTTCCACCACGACCACGTTCACGCTCGGCCCCCTGGATCGACCCGACGCCGAGTCGTTGACCCGAACACTTCTCGGCGGCGGCGACGTCGACGCCGACCTGCAGGCGCGGATCGCCGAGGCGGGCGGCGGCAACCCGCTCTTCGTGGAAGAGCTCCTTCGCATGCTGCGGGAGGAAGGGCTCCTGCATCGGGAGCCGACCGGATGGGTCCTGGACGCGGCCGACGTGCCGGTCCCCCCGTCGATCCACGCCCTGTTGTCGGCGCGGCTCGATCGCCTGAGCCTCGAGGAACAGGCCGTGATCCGCGGCGCCGCCGTGATCGGCAAGGTGTTCTGGTGGGGCGCGGTCGAGGCCCTCGTCCCGGAACCGGTCCGGCCGGGGGTCGGGGCGCACCTCCAGACGCTCGTCCGACGAGAGCTGATCAGTCCCGAGCGCTCGAGCCTCGGCGGCGAGGAGGCCTTCCGGTTCCACCACATCCTGATCCAGGAGGCGGCGTACCGGAGCGCGTCCAAGGCCGCGCGGGCCGAGATGCACGAGCGGTTCGCCTCCTGGATCGAGCGGACGACGGGAGAGCGGATCGCCGAGTACGAGGAGATCATCGGCTACCACCTCGAGCGCGCCAGCCGTTACCGGCGAGAGCTGGGGCTCGAGGACGAGCGGACGGACCGCCTTTCGTCCACCGGTGCCGACCGGCTCGCCACCGCGGGCCGGCGAGCGCTCGCGAGAGGCGACGTGGCGGCCTCGACCAACCTGCTCGAGCGTGCGCTCGGCCTGCTGCCGTCCGACGACTCGCGGCGGCTTCGCGTCCTGTCGGACCTGGGAGAGGCCCTGATGGAGTCCGGGGACTTCCCGCGGGCGGACGCGCTCCTCACGGAGGCGGTGGACGAAGCCGTCGCGGCGGGCGACCGGGGGGAAGAGTCCCACGCCCGCGTGGTCCTGCTCATGTTGAAGGAGTCGACCGATCCCCAGCATCTGTGGCAGGGAGCGTTCAGCGTGCTCGAGAGCGTGATCCCGGTGTTCGAAAAGCTGGGCGACGATCGCGGGCTGGCTCGCTCGTACCGTCTGCTCGCCGATCTGCACTGGACGCGGTGCCGCTACGCCGACGCAGACCGTGCCTTGCGGCGGGCGACGGAGCATGCGAGCCGCGCCGGCGCTGCCTGGGAGGAGGCGGAGAGCCAGGGACAGCGCCTGGGAGCGGGACTGTACGGTCCGACGCCCGTGGTCGACGTGGTTGCTCGCTGCGACGAGATCTTGACGTCGGAGCCGGGTGACCGAACGGTCATGGGGGCCCGCGCGCTCCGAACCCTTGGTGCGCTCAGAGCGATGCAGGGACGGTTCGACGAGGCTCGCGAGCACCTCGCCCGAAGTCGCGAGATCCTGGACGACCTCGGCCTCAAGCTCCGAGCCGCCTTCGGCTCCGAGGCGGCGGGATTCCTCGAGATGCTCGCCGGAGATCCGGCCGCAGCGGAGCGGGAGCTTCGGTCCGGGTACGGGGCACTCGAGCGCCTCGGCGAGCGGGGGTCCGCGTCGACCGTCGCGGCGCTCCTGGCGCACGCCGTCGCGGCACAGGGCAGGCTCGACGAGGCGGAGCGATACAGCATCGTCGCGGAAGAGATCGCTGCGGAGGACGACCTCAGCACCCAGGTCATGTGGCGGAGCGCCCGAGCGAAAGTCCTCGCCGCGCGCGGTCGGCACCTCGAGGCGGAACGCTTCGTGCGTGAGGCGCTGAAGCTCGCCGTCGAAACCGACGATCTGAACATGCACGCGGACACCCTGATGGACCTCGCCGAGGTCCTCCGACTCGCGGGCCGGGAGGCCGAGGCCGGCCCAGCGGCCGAAGAAGCGCTCGAGCTCTACCGGCAGAAGGGGAACCTGGTCTCCGCCGAGCGGGCCGAGACTCTGCTCGAGGGCTCGTCGACGGCCGACGCCTGAGCCCATCGGTTCTCGTCCAGCCGTGACCGAGCCGCCTGCTACCCTGGACCGGTCATGGCAGCCGTCTGCGACATCTGCGGGAAGAAGCCGTTCTTCGGCATGCAGGTCTCCCACTCCCACCGCCGCTCTCCGAAGCGGTGGAACCCGAACGTCCAGCGGGTCCGCGCGGTGGTCGACGGGACGCCGAAACGCGTGAACGCCTGCACGAGCTGCCTGAAGGCCGGCCGGGTCCAGCGCGCCGGATAGCCGAGATTCCAGCGGGCCGGCCGACCCGGGCCGAGCGCGTTCACACGGGGCGGATCGCGAACAACGGATCGACCGGCCCGATCCCCCGACCGATCGGCAGCGCGTTACGGATCGCCTCGGTCACGAACGTCTTCGCGAGCCGGACGGCGGGCAGCAGCGCCTCACCCTTCGCGAGGTGCGCCGCGATCGCCGACGACAGGACGCACCCGGTCCCGTGGGTGTGCGGGGTGTCGATGCGCTCGGCCTCCAGCCACTCGAGTGCGTGTTCGTCGAGGAACAGATCCAGAGCGCGATCGGTCCCCTCGAGGTGCCCGCCCTTGACCAGCACGGCGGCCGGCCCCATCGCCAGGATCGCCCGAGCCGCGTCCTCCATCTGCTCGCGCGTCTCCACCCGGAACCCGGCGAGCCCCCCCGCCTCCGGCAGGTTCGGGGTGACGAGCGTGGCCAGCGGCAGGACACGCTCGCGGAGCGCGCCGACCGCGTCCTCGTCGAGCAGCGAGTGCCCGTGCTTGGAAACGAAGACCGGATCGACGACGAGGATCGAGATCCCGGTCTCGGCGATCGCGTCGGCGACCGCCTCGACGATCGCCGCAGACGCAAGCATGCCCGTCTTCGCCGCGTCGACGCCGATATCGGTGGCGACGGCGCGGATCTGATCGCCGACCGTCTCCGGCGACAACGCCTCGTAGCCGGACACCCCCTTGGTGTTCTGCACCGTCACGGCCGTGATCGCCGTCATCCCGAACACCCCGAGCGCGCTGAACGTCTTCAGGTCGGCCTGGATCCCGGCGCCGCCGCCCGAGTCGGAGCCGGCGACGGAGAGCGCCCGCGGCCTGGGCGAACGATCGCTCATGCGAAGTGGTCCCATCCCCTCGAACCGAGCGGTGTCTCGCGCCCGTCGTCACCGACGGCGACGAGACTTTCTCCTTCGATGATGGTGCCCACCGTCGTGAGCGTCACGCCGTACCGCTCATCCAGCGCGCGGCGGGCGGCCTCGGCGTCGGACGGATCCAGCGTCGCGACGAGCTCGTAGTCCTCCCCACCGCCGAGGGCGAGCTCGAGCGCGTCGACGCCCAGCGACGCCGCTCCGGCGCGCAGGGGCTCGGCGACCGGGACGGCGGCCAGATCGATCCGGGCTCCGACCCCGCTCGCGAGGCAGAGCCGCGAAAGATCCTTCGCGAGCCCGTCGGAGAGATCCATCATCGCGTGCGCGCCCGATTGCGCGAGCGTCTGGCCTTCGCCCACCCGAGCGACCGGTCGCGCGAGGGCGTCGAGCAGTGCCCGGCCCCAGGGGCTGGACAGGGCCGCGCTCATCGTCGCCGGCTGGGCGTGCGAGAGCGCGAGGCCCCCGGCGGCCGCCCCGAGCGCACCCGTCACCACGATCGCGTCGCCGATCCGAGCCCCCGAACGCGTCACCGCGCGACCGGGCGACACCTCGCCGATCACCGTGAGCGACACCACGACGAGATCGGCGCGGTTCGTGTCGCCGCCGACGAGCGAGAGCGCGTACTCCGCGCAGGCGTCGCGCATCCCCCCGTATAGCTCCATCACCCACGCGGCCTCGACGTCCGGCGTCAGGCTTATCCCCGCGACCGCGGCGCGCGGGCTGCCGCCCATCGCCGCGACGTCGGAGACGTTGACGGTGACGGCCTTGGCGCCCAGGTCGCGCGGCGAGATCGAGGCGCGCTCGAAATGGACCCCTTCGATCAGGAGGTCGGTGGTCAGGATCTGCTGGCCGCGTCCGGGTTCCAGGACCGCGGCGTCGTCGCCCACGCCGACGACGACCCCGGGCTGCGATCCGGACAGCAGCCGGGAGATCGCCGCGATCAGCTCGTCCTCGGAGAGTTCCATACGCATCGTCGCGACCGCCTGGGTTCGTCCGTCCGTTCCGGCGCAGGAAGATCCCGCGGTCCGTTCGGTAGGATAAGGCCGCTCGGAGCGTTTCCGACCCGCGCTCTTCGGGCGCCGAACCCGACGAAGGAGTTTCCCCATGAAGGTCCAGGCGCGCTCGGTCCACGACAATCCGTCGGTCGAGGAGCTTCGGGCGTTCACCGAGCAGATGCCGCAGTGCCGCATCACCGAGTTCGGCAACGTGAACGTGCAGACGAAGGTCACTTCACGGAGCGCGGGGAGCACGTACGTCGTCGGCGAGGCCTCCTCGGGCAAGACGATGACCCGCGAGGAGTACGCCCGCATCGCCAAGTTGCAGGACGGGTACCTTCGCGGCCGCGACGTCGTCGCGATCGACGGATCGATCGGCAACGATCCGGGATTCGCGACGAAGGCGCGCCTGTTGATCGAGAAGGCGAACGCGAACATCGCCGGGATGCAGCAGAAGCTCTACTTCCCCCACGAAGATCGCGGCGAGCCCGAGCTGCAGGTGATCTACACACCGAACCTCGCGGCGCCGGGCTACCCCGACGAGCGGGTGATCGCCGTCGACCTCGAGAACGGCGTGACGCGGGTGCTCAACTCGGACTACTTCGGCGAGTCCAAGAAGGGCGGCCTTCGCATGTGGAACAAGAAGGTCTACGACCTCGGCGGCCTCGCCCTGCATGCCGGCCTCAAGGTGATCCCGACGGCGGACGGCGAGAAGGTGTTCATGATCATCGGCCTGTCGGGGACCGGCAAGACGACGACTACGTTCACGGTGCAGAACGGCAGCGAGCCGGTGCAGGACGACTTCGTCGCGCTGATGGCCGGCGGCAAGGCCTACGGCACGGAGAACGGGTGCTTCGCCAAGACGTTCAGCCTGGATCCCGAGTTCGAGCCGAACATCTTCAACGCGGTCGTGAAGCCGTCGTCCTACCTGGAGAACGTGTACCAGGACGCGCGGGGCAACGTGAACTTCTTCGAGGAGAGCTACACGCAGAACGGCCGCGCGGTCTTCGAGATGGGCGACCTCGCGCGCTACCGCGACGCGACGACCGTCGGCACGGTCGACTGTCTCTTGATCCTGAACCGGAACCAGAACATCATCCCCGCAGTCGCCAAGCTCGACCAGGAACAGGCGGCGGCGTACTTCATGCTCGGCGAAACCACGGGCACGTCCGCCGGCGGTGCGGCCGAGGCCGGGAAGTTCCTGCGTGTTCCGGGAACGAACCCGTTCTTCCCGCTCCCCCACGGGCTGCAGGGGAACCGGATCCTCGAGCTGCTCGGGACGCACCCGATCGACACCTACCTGCTGAACACCGGCCGGGTCGGCGGCGACGAGGGCGACGAGCGCTCGAAGAAAGTGAAGATCCCGCACACGTCGGCGTGCGTGAAGGGCATCGCCGAGCGATCCATCGCCTGGATCAAGGACGACGACTTCGGCTACCTCGTGGCCGAGAGCGTCCCGGACTTCGACGACGCGGAGCTCCTGCGGCCTCGCCGGCTGTACGAACGCCACGGCCGGATGCAGGAGTACACCGACCTCGTCCAGCGGCTGAAAGCCGAGCGCGTCACGCGGCTCGAGGAGTTCCCCGAGCTCACCCCCGAGATCGTGAAGGCGGCCGGCTAGGCTAGCTCTCGGGTGGGATCCTTCGTCCGAGGAACCAGCCGCCGACGAGCTGGAAACCCGAGAGGACGAGGGGAACGATCAGATACCAGCGGTACTGCTCCAGCTCGTCCAGAGCCGCGCGCCCCTGGGACTCGACCGAGGCGTAGATCGCGAAGAACCCGGCGAAGGCGAACCACAGTCCGACGCGGCCGGTCACGAACAGGGCGTACAGCGCATGGTCGGTCGCATCGACGGCCTCGAACCGCCGTCCCGACCACTTCACGAGCGACCGGATGCCGGCGATCACCAGCAGCGCCGCGACCATCGCTTCGAAGACCCTCACGGTGCGTACTCCTCGTTCGCCCGGGCGAGCGCGGCGACGACCTCGTCGTCGCTCGTCTGGTCGAAATGCCGGTACCACTCACCGACCGCGAGGAACGGCTCGGGCGTGGCGAGGACCACGATCTCGTCCGAGTCCTCGGCCAGCCGGCGGAGCGACGGCACCGGCGCGACGGGCACCGCCAGGATCACTTTCGACGCTCCCCGAGCACCGGCCCAGCGGAGCGCGGCCGCCGCGGTGCTCCCGGTGGCGATGCCGTCGTCGACCACGATCGCCACCTTCCCCTTCACGTCGACAGGCGGACGGCCTCGTCGGTAAGCGCGCTCGCGACGCTCGATCTCGCGTTCCTGCGCGGCGATCTCGCGTTCGAGGTACTCCGGCGTCACGCGCAGGGTCTGGAGCAGACGCCGGTCCAGCACCTGCACACCCGGCGCCACGGCGCCGATGCCGAGCTCGGGGTTGCCGGGTGCGCCGATCTTGCGTGGCACGACGACGTCGAGCGGAGCTCCGAGCGCTCGCGCGACGACCTCGCCCACGATGACGCCACCACGCGGGATGGCGAGGACGACGGAGTCTGTGCCCGCATGGTCGACGAGCGCCTTGGCCAGCTGCTCACCGGCGTCGGTCCGGTCGGCGAAGATCACCGCTCCTCCATCTCGCGGCGAGATCGCTCCTCGTCGAGCTCCCGCCTGCGGTCGGGGACCACCTTCTCCGGCGGCGGCATCGGTTTGCGGATCCGCCGATAGACGGCGAGCGGGTCGTCGTCCCGCTTCGAGCGCTTCCTCTTCCGGGCGCCCACGGATCGATCATCCCACGCTCGCCGCCCGATCGCCCCTCGGCTTGCCGCGCGCGGACGTCGCTGCATAGCATTGAGCCCGCCGAGCGAGGAGGTCGTCCGTGGTCCAGGCCTACATCCTGATCCAGACCGAGGTCGGAAAGGCCGCGCAGGTCGCGAAGGAGGTCCGCGAGATCAGCGGCGTGTCGGAGGCCGAGGACGTCACTGGCCCTTACGACGTGATCGTCCGCGCGGAGGCCAAGAACGTCGACGAGCTGGGGAAGCTCGTCGTCGCGAAGATCCAGGGGGTCGAGGGCATCACCCGCACCCTCACCTGCCCCGTCGTCCACCTGTAGAGGCGGCTACCCGAGGCGGCGCGGCTACGCGCCCGTTCCCTTCTTCTGCTCGACCTCATGCCGCTCCATCGCGAGGTCGATGAGGCGGTCGACGAGATCCGCATAGGGGACACCCGAGGCCTCCCACAGCTTCGGGTACATCGAGATGCTCGTGAAGCCCGGGATCGTGTTCACCTCGTTCAGCAGGACCCGTCCGTCTCGTGTGAGGAAGAAGTCCACGCGCGCCATCCCCGCGGCGTCGATCGCGCGGAAGGCCGTGACGGCCAGGCGCTGCACCTCCTCGAGCGTCTCGGCAGAGATGTCCGCGGGCACGATCAGCTCCGCCCCGCGCTCATCGAGGTACTTCGCCTCGTAGTCGTAGAACTCATGGCGCCCTCGCGGGACGATCTCACCCGCAACCGAAGCGACGGGGTCATCGTTGCCGAGCACGGCGCACTCGATCTCACGTCCTTCCTCGATGGCGCGCTCGAGCAGCGCCTTGCGGCCGTACCGGAACGCCTCCTCGAGCGCGCCGCGGAGCTCCTCCGCGCCGTGCACCTTGGTGATGCCGACCGAGGAGCCGAGCGACGCGGGTTTCGCGAACAGCGGGTAGCCGAGGTGTTCGGCGCGCGCCTCGATGCCCTCGGGGTCCTCCTCCCACGCGCGCTCGTGCACGACCTCGCTCTGCACGACGGGGATGCCGGCATCGAGGAACAGGACCTTCTGCACGGCCTTGTCCATGCCCACGGCCGACCCGAGCACCCCCGAGCCGACGTAGGGGACGCCGGCCATCTCGAGGAACCCCTGCACCGATCCGTCCTCGCCGTACGGGCCGTGCATGACCGGGAAGACGACGTCGATCTCCGTTCGGGAACCGTCGGGTCCCAGGAGGGCGTGCGAGCCCGGCTCCTGATCCAGCGCGACATCCCGGCCGGATCCGCCCGCCACGCCGGCGAGCGCGTTCGGCCCCGCTCCCGAGCCCAGCGCGGGAGGGCCGTCGGGCATGAGCTGCCAATGCCCGTCCTTCGTCACGCCGATCGCGATGGACTCGTACCGCCGCGGATCGAGCGCCTCGATCACCGAGCGCGCCGAGATCACGGATACCTCGTGCTCGGCGGAACGGCCGCCGAACAACACGACGACCCGGCGTCTCACGCCTTCTCCAGCGCGCGGGCGAAGTCCTCGAGGATGTCGTCGACGTCCTCGATCCCGACGGACACCCGGATCAGCCCGTCGGCGATCCCGGCCGAGCGGCGCGCGTCCGCGTCGAGCTGGCGATGCGTCGTGGAGGCGGCGTGACCGACCAGGGTCTGCGTCCCGCCGAGGCTCGCCGCGATCCAGGCCAGCTCGAGCGCGTCGCAGAAGCGCTGGCCCGCCTCGACGCCGCCCCGGACCTCGAACGCGAGCATCCCGCCACAGCCCCTCGGGAGCTGCCGGCGCGCGAGCTCGTGCTGGGGATGCGACGGCAGCCCCGGGTAGTGGACCCGCTCCACGTTCGGGTGCTCCTGCAGGAAGGTGGCGAGCGCAAGCGCGTTCTCGCCGTGACGTTGCATCCGAAGCTCCAGGGTCGCGAGCCCGCGCATGCAGAGCCACGCTTCGAGCGGCGCCATCGTCGCCCCGGTCTCGATCACCGTGTCGCGAAGCCGGGCGGAATCCTCCTCGTCCGAGCACACGACCCCGCCGATCAGATCGTTGTGGCCCCCTACGTACTTCGTCGCCGAATGGAGCACGAAGTCGAACCCGTAGCGCACCGGGTTGCAGAGGTACGGCGAGGCGAACGTGTTGTCGACCGCGGCGGGAACTCCGGCGTCGCGGCACGCACGCCCGAGCGCCTCGAGATCGGCGACGGTCACGTTGGGGTTCGCGATCGTCTCGCAGTAGAACAGCCGCGCCCCGGGGAGCGCTTCCTCGACCCGGGCGAGATCGTGCGCGTCGACGAATGTAACCTCGATCCCGTATCGCGGCATGACCTTGTGGAACAGCGCGTACGTTCCGCCGTAGAGCTCGGGGCTCGCAACGATCCGGTCGCCGGAGGCGGCCATGGACGTGACCACGGTGTGGATGGCGGCCATGCCGCTCGCGAACGAGAAGCCGGCTTCCGTGCCCTCCAGATCGGCCATCAACGTTTCGAACGCGCGCAGCGTGGGGTTGCCGTAGCCACGTGTGTACGTGTAGCCGGGACGACGGAACGCGATCGTCTCGGCGTAGTCCTCGGAGGTGTCGAACCGGAACGTGGAGACCTGGAAGATCGGCACGCTCGGAGCGTCCTGCTCGACGGGCGGCATGCGCGCGCCGTGGATGGCTCGCGTGGCGAAACCCGGAGCACGCTCCTCGGTCACGCGGCCAGCCTACTCCGTGCTCCTGCGGCGAGGTTCCGGCCCGCTCACGCGGGCCCATCGAGCTGGATACCGGTCACGCAGGTCCGCGACGAGGGTCGAGAGCTCGCCCATCACCTCGTCGGTGAGCGCGCGCACCGTGGCGGGATCGGCATCGGCCCCGGGACGTGATGGGAGGTCGAGCGGCTCGCCGGCTCGCACCCAGATCGGTCGGCCGAACGCGAGGCTCTGTCGTCCATCCTTGCGCCACACGTACTGGCCGCCCCAGGTCGCGACGGGAAGGATCGGAACACCGGTCGCGAGGGCAAGACGGACCGCGCCGGTCTTGCCCGGCCCCGGCGAGAAGTCGGCGTTCGTCGTCGTGGTCGTGCCCTCCGGGTAGATCACCACGACCTCCCCTTCCTCCAGCGCCCGCTGCGCCTCCTCCAGCGACGACGCGTCTCCCGCGCCGCGGCGGACCGGGATCTGCCCGGCGCCTCGGAGCATCGTCCCGACGATCGGTTTGTCGAAGAGCTCCTGCTTGGCCAGGAATCGCGGGTGTCTGCCGGCCTTGTCGACGAAGTAGCCGTGCGCGAGTGGATCGAGATAGGACAGGTGGTTCCCGGCGACGATCAACGGTCCCTCGGAGGGGATCCGATCCAGACCTTCGAGCCGCCAGTTGAACCAGAGCTGGAGAGGCGGCCGCAGCACGGTCTCCATCGCGCGGTACCAGGGCTCCAGCGGTCGCCCTCCTCGATCGTCGGAGGGCCGCGTTCCGGTGCATCGGGCCGGTCCCTCACGGCGAGGGATGCTACCGCTTCTTCGCCAGGCGCCAGCCGGCGGGAAGCAGCGCCGCGGCGAGCAGGAGCTTCAGCGTGTCGCCGAGGATGAACGGCGCGAGGCCTTTCACGAGCGCGACGTCGAGCGAGACGTCCAGGGACCGCATCAACCACGGGATCGCGATCGCGTACAGCGCGACCTCACCGAGGAACATCGCGCCGATCGCGCCTCGCACCGAGCGGTCCCACCCGCGCTCGGCGAGCCACCCGACGAGCGCGGCCGCGACGACGAACCCCCAGAGGTAGCCCCCGCTCGCCGACGCGGCCTTCAAGAACTCGACCCCCGAGTCGCCCCCCGAATAGAAGGGGAGTCCCAGCGCCCCTTGAGCCAGGTACAGGCCCATCGACACCGCGCCGAGGCCCGCGCCGAGCGACGCTCCGACCAGCAGCACGCCGAGGGTCTGGCCCGTGATGGGCACCGGAGTGAACGGCAGCACGATCTCGATCTGTGCCAGACCCGCGACGAGCCAGCTGCCCGCGAACGCGAGCAGCACGCGGTATACGGTCTTGGAGCGCGCCCTCGCCGGGGAAGCAGCGAGCGCGAGCGTCGTGGTGCTCAACGGTCACCTCCGGTCTCGCCGAGCGTGGAACGTCGGCCCAGGGTACGCCCACGAAAGCCGGCGCCCACGCAGCCGAACCCACTCCCGAGCGTTAGCCTTGGGACGTGCGGATCATCGCGGTCCCCGTGAAATCGCTCGCTCGCGCGAAGACGCGCCTCGCCCCCACCCTCACCACGCTCGAGCGCGGTGCGTTGACGCTCGCGATGCTCGAGGACGTCCTCGACGCCACGGAAGCGGTTCCGGGATGGGAGACATGGGTGGTCTCACCCGACGAGGTGGCACTCGAGATCGCTGCGCGCCGTGGCGCCCACCCGGTGAGCGAGGAGAAACCCTCGCTGGCAAGCGCGATCCGTCAGGTCGAGCAGCTCGCGAACGAACAGGCCGCCGATGCGCTCGCGATCCTTCCCGGCGACCTTCCGCTCGTCACGCCCGAGGCGCTCCACGAGGCGTTCCGAACGCTGGGTGCGGTGGTGCTCGCGCGCTCGGCCGACGAGGTCGGCACGAGCCTGCTGCTGCGTCGGCCGCCGAAGGCGATCCCTGCCCGCTTCGGCCCCGACTCGTTCCGGCGTCATCTCGAGCTCGCCGCGCAACGCGGGCTCCCGGCGGCGGTGGTCCAACGCAGAGAGCTCTCCTTCGACCTCGACCGGCCCGGCGATATCCTCGCGCTGCTGTCCGAGGGCCGGCGCGGGCGTACCCGGGAGGTCTGCCTGGAGATGGACCTGCCGGTGCGACTCCGGCACATCGCGTGAGGAACGACCGAGGAGGAATCATGCCGCAGGGAACGATCAGGGACTTCGACCTCGGGGAGCGCGAGGGATCCCTCCTGATGGACGACCGCACCGAGGTCTTGATCGACGCCACGTCCGTCGAGGGGTCGGGGATCCTCGGACTGCGGATCGGGCAGCGGGTGCGGTTCGACCTCGTGGAGGAGGGCGGCCGCAAGCTCGCCCGGACGCTGCGGATCGTGACGTTCTGAGGCGCTAGCCCCCGCGTCGCGACGACACCCGGCGCCGCTTCGCCGCGATCAGCTCCTTGAACTCCTTACCGGGCGAGAACCAGGGCAGGTCCCGGGCGGGCACCACGATCGGCGTCTGTGGCTTCCGCGGGTTCCGCGCGATCCTCTTGTTCCGGCGCTTGCGTTCGAACGTGCCGAAGCCCACCAGCGAAACGCGGTCGCCCCGGGCGACGGTCTCGCGGATGACGTCCATCGAGGCGTCGACCATCCGCCCGACATCGGCCTTGCTCGATCCGGTCCGCTTGGCCACCTCGGCGACGAGTCCGTTCTTGTTCATACCGCCTCCCGCGTCCCTTCCACCGTAACGAGAGGCGCTCCCCATGGTCAATGCCCGGACCCCATGCGACGATGATGGGACCGTGAGGAATCTCCTCGGCGCCTGCGCTCTGGCCCTGTCTCTCGCCGCGTGCTCCGGCGACTCGGGACGGGAGTTCGCGACGTACTACGATCCCGAGGGGTTCTTCGTGACGAACCTTCCGGCGGCGCACGACCTCAGCGTGACGCCCCCGCAATCCGCCGGCGACGGGCCGGGCCTGCTGACCGGAGTCCTCGCGAGCCCGCCGCAGCCGAGCCCCGCCGCAGCACCCACGACGACCGCGTTCAACCTCGCGCCGGAGGAGCCGCAGGACCAGACGATCTACGAGGCCCTCGCCATCGTGACGAGTGGCTTCGACGATCTCGATCAGATGGGCCTGTACTTCCTCACCGGGGACCCGGCGATCGACGTCCAGATCGACGACCCGATCCGGATCGACGGCCACGAGGGGCGGCTGCTCGTCGCCGACATCACCCAGAACGGACAGGCGACGGCCAGCCTCGCGGCCGCGATGACGCTGGGCGAAAACGGGACGGGATTCCTCGTCGCGGCGGTCTTCCCGCCGGGGCGGTGGGAGGCCGAACGCGAGGACTTCTTCCGCGTCCTCGGCTCGTTCCGCGCGAACATCCCTCCCGGGCTCGAGACGTTCCCCGTGACCGGCGGGGCCCCCTGATAGCATCGAACTCCCACTGGCCCGTGGGGTAACGGTAGCCCGGCTGACTCTGGATCAGTTAGTCCTGGTTCGAATCCAGGCGGGCCAGCAACGCCGAACCGACTGCCACCCAACGG
>JBBDWS010000096.1:12813-22258 GCA_040902755.1 Actinomycetota bacterium | reverse complement strand
CCCGAGCGGCCCGCCACTCCTCGTTCTCGTGCCGTGCAGCGTGGCGGAGCACTTCGACGATCTCCTCGTGAGTCGGCCGGAGCGACCTGCGTGTGCTCATTCGCCCCCGCCGTTCTGACGCCTGGCGTCGAGCCTCGCGCGGTGCTCGTTCGTAGGCTCGTCCTGCGCGATGGGAGGCTCCTCGGCCCTGTCGCGCAGGTCGCGAAGGCCGAACAGGATCTCCTCGATGACATCCGCCACTGCGACTGGCGCGGCATCGTCTGTCGCTGAGAGCGGGCGACTCATCGCCGCCTCGTCTGTTGAGCGAGCCATGCCTCGACCGCCTCGGAATCCCAGCGGAGTAGGCGACCGACGCGGATCGGTGGCGGACCGTCGCCGCGTTCGACCATCGTGTAGACCGTCTTCGGTGAGATCGATAGGCGCGTCGCGAGAGCAGCGACGTCCCATAGCGGGACGACAGCGGGCGGACATGCCGCAGTGCGAGAAGAGGAGAGGTCGCCCGCAGCCGCACCCCGCGCCTGGCGAGCGGGCATGACGACCACGTCGCCGTCGAGCTGCTGGTGTTTGGCTGTCAACCGTCCCCCTCCAAAGAACAAGCCGCCCCGAGCTCTTAGCCCTGGGCGGCGCTTGGATGAGGCGGCTGGAGCGGCTACACCGTCGCGGCCTTCACCCCCAGGACCGCGCTGGACGGCGGCGACAGGGCACCGACAGGCACGCGGGCAGGATCAAGGAGGCGAGGAGGCCGGTAGTCCCGCGTCGAATCCGCGACTCGACCTGACTCCTCCACGACGCACGACGCTTCGCGGCGTGCAGCCAAGGCGAGGTGGTCGGCGAGTTCGTTCCGGAGCCGGCGAAGCCAAAAGGCAAACTCAGCGGCGGCTGCTCGCTCCTGGAGGCCGTCGACCGACTCGGCGAGAGCGAACATCCGCTGCAGTATCTCGGCAGGGAGGCCAACGAGGTCGAGACCCTTGAGGAATCCCAGACGACGGAGAAGCTCACGCTCAGGAAGACGATCGCGCCCTTGCGGGTAGGCCGTGAGCCATGGACTGAGGCGGACCACGAGCCGTTCGAGTTCGTCAATGTGCTGGTCGATTGTCCCCACGTCCGCCGCCCAATCCGCAGCCGCCTCCTCCAGGAGTTCCTGTTCGCGAATCAGTTCGGCCGCCTCGAACCAATCAAAATCCACGACGAAGTCCCATGGCTCTGGCGGATTCGGTGGACTCACGACGCGCGGACCCGTCGTTTCAAGTAGGCGTTCAGGGCGTCGCGGAACAGTTCACTGAGCGGTCGACCCTCTTCGACTGCCTGGAGTTTGGCGGCCTTGTGCAGATCCGGACGGAGCCGGAGCAGCACGCTGACCTGTCGGTGCCTGTCTCGGCTTTCAGCCCCTCTGGCCACGATTCCCCCGTGGATAGCTCGGAATCACACGCATGTAATGCTAGGGTTCGGTCGGTCGTACTTCAAGCACCCGAGGTCATGGATGGCGTGGATCGAGAAGGCCCCTTCCGGGGGCTGGCGGGCCAGGTGGCGCGAGGCGTCCAGCCGGTCGAGATCCCGAACTTTCCGCCGAAAGGCCGACGCCGAGCGGTTCCTCGTGACGATCGAGGCGGATCAGCTCCGAGGGACCTACCTGGATCCCTCCCTCGGCCGCACGACACTCGCCGAGTTCTGGGAACGCTTCGACGCGACGGCGCTGCACCTCCGGCCGTCGACGCGGAGCTTGTATCGGTCGCAGTGGCGTCAGCACATTGCGCCGGTGCTCGGGGCCCATCCTCTCGCGGCCATCACGAGGACCGACGTCGAGTCCTTCCTCGCCTTCATGGCGCTGAACGGTGCCCAACCGCCGACGCAGAGGGCCACCCGCAAGCTCCTCAGTCGTCTGCTCGCCGGCGCAGTCGATGCCGGCTTAGTGGGAAGGAACGTCGCCCACGGGGTGAGCACCCCAACCGTGGCGCGCCGCGAGATGAGGTTCCTGACAGCGATCGAAACCGACCGTCTGGTTGAGGCCACGCCGGAGCGGTATCAGGCCCTCATCCTCGTCGCCGCGTACGGCGGTCTCCGGTTCGGCGAGCTGTGCGCTCTGCGCGTCGGCCGCTTCGACGCGCTCCGCCGGCGGGTCAGCATCGAAGAGTCGATCGTCGAGGTCGGCGGCAAGAACCACGCTGGCCCCACGAAGACGAGCACCTCACGAGCGGTGAAGCTGCCGGGTTTCGTCGCCGAGAAGCTGGCGCTGCACCTTGCCACTCAGCCGCTGGGGTCCGACGGGCTGATCTTCACCGATCCCCAAGGCGGCCCGATGCGTCGCACGAACTTCCGCCGGCGCGTCTGGCTGCCGGCCGTCCGCAGAGCCGGCCTCGAGCCGCTCAGGTTCCATGATCTGCGACACACCGCTGCGGCTCTGGCGATCGCTTCAGGCGCACACCCGAAGGCGATCCAGGAACGCCTCGGGCACTCGACGATCACAGTCACGCTCGACCGCTACGGTCACCTGTTCCCCTCGCTCGACGAGGAGCTCGCCGAACGACTGGACGTGATGGCGCGCGGGGCTGCTGGATCTCGCGCCCCCTCACTGCCCCCTGAGGACCGCGCGAGGGTCATCGCATTGCCGGTCGAGGATCGCGAACCGGCAGCTGACCTGCGCTCTTAGGAAGTGGACCCAGGGGGACTCGAACCCCCGACCTCATGGCTGCCAGCCATGCGCTCTACCAACTGAGCTATGGGCCCAACGGGATGCTCAGTCTATCGAACGGCTCCAAGGTCTCTGAGTACTACCCCGAGGACCTCGCCGCTCCGTTCTCGGTCCAATCGACGCGGGGGGCGTCTCGCCACAGGCGCTCGAGGTCGTAGTACTCGCGCTCTTCTTCTGCGAACACGTGAACCACGACGTCGACGTAGTCCAAGAGCACCCAGCGGCCCTCGGTCTCGCCCTCACGGCGGACCGGTTTGCGGCCGAGATCGCGGAGCGCCTTCTCGACCTCCTCGACAATCGTCTTGACCTGGCGTTCCGTCTCGCCCGAGGCGATCACGAAGAAGTCGGTGATGACGATCAGGCCGTGGACGTCGAGGATCGCCACACCCTCGGCCTGCTTGGCGGACGCCGAGCGCGCGGCGGCGACGGCGGCCTCACGGCTCTCCTCGGACTGCGCGGCCCTACCCGGCACGCCGTCCTTCGCTTGCGCTCACCCGGTGAAATCCTTCCCGACGACCACGGTCACGGGGGCGATCCCCGACGAGAGGGAAACGTTCACGCTCCCCGTCCCGAGCAAGTCTCGCACACGCTCACCGAGACCGACGTCGTCGGCCGAGCCCACCACCACCAGCGTCTCTTGATGGTCGAAGTTCGCCGCGTTCTCCGAAACGACGATCCGGAACCCACCGGGCACGATCCGCTCGGCCACGAGCTCTCCCACGCCGGGGACCCCGCTCCCGTTCAGGACGATCACGCGGACGACCTCGCGATCGGGACCGCCGAAGGCATCGACGACCGCTTGGCGGACGGCCTCAGGCTCCGAGATGAAGATCCCCTCCGCCGCCTGCACCGACGAGATGCTCGACACGTTCGCACCACGAGCCGCCTCGAGCGCCTCCGCAACCGACGATGCCGAGTCCGAGTCGGCCAAAGCGGTCGGGTCCCACTCGACATCCGCGAGCAGACCGGAGAGCACGAGCGAGAACGCCGACACCGCACCGGCCCCGGCGTCCTCGAGCATCGAGAGCACCTCTGGCCCGCTCGTCGTGTCGCTCCCCACGGTGATCCCGCCCGCGCCGTCGACGATCGCCGCCAGACGCTCCTCATCGAACACCACGTGATGGTCGACCCAGACGCCGAGCACGTTCGCGACCGTCGTGGCGGCCTGCCGCGCCGGCAGGTCCAACGCATCGCCGAGGGTGGCGTCGCCCTGGCCGGGGATCGTGACCTGGATCTCGGTCGGCAGGACGAGGGCGCCGTACGCGCCACCGGTCGAGCCGACGACCGCTCCGAACGACGCCGTGTCCGTCTCGACCACCAACAGCGTCAGCCCGCTTACCCGTTCCGTGTTGGCAGGCGGCGTGTCGCGATCGTCGTCGGCGCTCAGCACCAACCAGGCCATGGCGCCAACCGCGAGGAGGAGGACGCCGGCGAGCGCGGCCCAGGGGCGCCGCGTCATCGGTACAGGGCCGCCTTCTCCACGTAGCTCTTCACGCCTTCGGGCACGAGGTAGCGGATCGGGCGGCCGTCGTGGACGCGCTCGCGCACATCGGTCGAGCTGATCGCGAGCGCCGGGATGTGCATCACGCTGACGTTCGGGTGACGCGGGGCGTCCTTGGCCTCGAACCTCGTCAGATCGTAGCCGGGCCTGGTCGCCGCGATGAAGTGCGCGAGCGACAGGACCCCGTCCGGATCCTTCCACTCGAAGATCTCGCGCATCGCGTCGGCGCCGGTGATGAAGTACAGCTCCGCGTCCGGGTTCTCCGCGCCGAGCGCCTTCAACGTGTCGACGGTGTACGTGGGACCCTCTCGCTCGACGTCGATCCGCGAGACACGGAACCGCGGGTTGCTGGCGGTGGCGATCACCGTCATCAGGTAGCGATCCTCTGCGGGAGAGACCTCGCGCTCCTGCTTCATCCAGGGCTGGCCAGTCGGGACGAACACCACCTCGTCCAACGCGAACTGGACGAGGGCCTCCTCGGCCGTCACGAGGTGCCCGTAATGGATCGGGTCAAACGTTCCGCCCATGACGCCGAGCCGCCGCCCCACGCGGCCATCCTACGGCGGTGACCGCCGCGGACCCGGATTTCGGCTAGGCGCTCGAGTCGCTCCGCTCGACCCACGCCTGCAGGCCGGGGAGGTGCTCCGCGTAGTGCGAGGGGCCCGACTCTTCGAACCACTCGCCGGCGTCGGGCGTGACCTCGCCGAGCGCGCCGAACGCCTCGAGCATCCGGGCGCGCATCGCGTACCAGGCCGAGCGGGCCTGCTCGACCTCCATCGTGCGCGAGCGCGCGAACCACTCGCGGTTCACCCGGTCCGTGTACCCCGGTGCCTCGGAGGGATCCTCCCCGTCCCAGGTGCCGGCCTCCATCTCCCGGAGCACGCGCGCCGTGTCCTCGGACCAGGCCGCCACGTGCCACATCATGTCCTTGACCGACCAGCCCTCGTCCGTGAGTCCGGGGCGGTCGATCTCTTCGGGGGTGAGGCCCTCGACGAGCGCGTCGATGCGCGCCCAGCCCTCGGCCTCCTGCCGCAAGAGGTCCTCACGACGAGCCATCGGCGATCTCCTCCCCCGGCAGGAACTCGAAGGCGGTGCTGCCGATCACGACCTCGTCGCCGCGCCGGGCGCCGGCAACGAGCAGCTCTCGTTCGACGCCCTCCTTGACGAGCCGCTTCTGCAGCTGCGCGACCAGTCGAGGGTCATCGAGGTCGGACTCTGCCACCCACCGCTCGACGCCTCGGCCGACGACGCGGTACCGCTCGCCCTCGCGCCGGACGACGAACCGCGGGCGCGCGGGCCGGAGCACCACGTAGTCCTGTTGCGCCTCGGCCGCTGCTTCGGACTCGGCGGCGAGTTCGGTCAGCCGTTCACGAAGCACCGGCATCACGTCGCCGGTCACGGCGGAGACGCCGATGGCGCCCGCTCCAAGGACCCCTTGGGGATCGGCGTCGGGGACGAGGTCGAGCTTGGTCCCCACGACGAGCGACGAGCGTCGGACGAGGTCTGGGTCGTACACCTCGAGCTCGTTCCTGAGCGTCGCCAGGTCGGCGCTCGGGTCGGCCGCGGAGAGATCGATCACCAGCACCAGGGCCCGGGATCGCGTCACGTGTCGCAGGAACCGGTGGCCGAGCCCGCGACCCTCGCTCGCACCCTCGATGAGACCGGGCACGTCGGCGACGACGAACCGCCCGTCCTCGCTCTCCGCGACGCCGAGGTTGGGCGAGAGCGTGGTGAAGGGGTAGTCGGCCACTTTCGGGCGAGCCGCGGTCAGAACGGAAAGGAGCGTGGACTTTCCGGCGTTCGGCAACCCGACCAGGCCGACGTCCGCAACGGTGCGGAGCTCGACGGAGAGCCGGCGGTCCTCGCCCGGCTCGCCCGCCTCGGCCACCCGGGGTACACGGTCGCGAGCGGTGGCGAGCGAGACGCTGCCCCGGCCGCCGGGGCCGCCGCGCGCGATCACGGCTCGACTTGCCTCCTCGACGAGATCCGCGACCAGCCCATGCTCGTCCTCGACGCGAGTTCCCTTCGGGACCTGGACGACGACATCCGCGCCGGCCGCGCCGGTCCGCTTGTTGCGGCCGCCCGCAGCGCCCGCCGCCGCCCGCAGGTGAGGATCGTTCGCGAGGGCGCTCAGGTCGTGGATGCCGGTCGACACCTCGAACACGACGTCTCCGCCGTCTCCGCCGTCTCCGCCGTCGGGCCCGCCTCTCGGCTTGTACGGCTCGCGCAGGACCGCGGCCGAGCCGTCCCCTCCTTTGCCGCCGCGCGCGAACACGGTCACCTCGTCGACGAACGCCATGACCGTGATTGTGGCGGAAAGCCGGCGGCGCGCGGCATCATGGCCGCATGCCTTCGCCGGTCACCGTCTGGGCGGTCGAGCTCGAGCCCGGCTCGCGCATGGAAGAGGTGCAGGGTTCGCTCGCGCTCGGGACCGAAGCCTTGGTGTTCACCCCGCGCGAGGGCCACGGGCCAGAGCGGCGGTATCCACTCGCCGAGGTCGCGCGGGCGAAGCGCCTCCGCGGCTCCCCCGTGCTGCTGATCGTCCACGAGCCCAGCCGGGGACCGAGGCGAACCGCGTTCTACTTCGTACAGCCGCCGCCGCTGGCGCCGCCGGACGAGTCGCGGAAAGCCGTCCTCGGGCCGCTGGCCGGGGGATCGCCCCGCAAGATCCGGCGTCGCAACGTGAGCTATCTCGGGTTCTCGAACCGCGAGAAGAAACAGGTCCTTCGCGAGTGGGAGCAGGCCGTGCAGGCGGCGATGAGGAAAGAACCCGGGATCTAAGAGGACTCGGCTGCGGTGGAGCGGGGTTCCGAGGACTCGCCGGTCTGGATCGAGGCGAAGCGCCGGCCCCGGGACTCGTGGAACGTCACGAGGCCGTCCGCGGTGGCGAACAGCGTGTCGTCGTCGCCCTTGCCCACGCCCTTGCCGGGGTGGATCCTCGTCCCCCGCTGGCGCACGATGATCGAGCCTGCGGTCACCGCCTGACCGCCGAACGCCTTCACGCCGAGCCGCTTGGACTCGGAATCGCGACCGTTGCGTGAGGACCCGCCACCCTTCTTGTGCGCCATGACGCCTCCGAGGCTACCAATCTTTGTCCGCAGATGCCTTCGCGTGGCGAGGCATCTGCGTGGGCTACCGCTTCGCTACTGAGCCCAACAACGGCTACCGCGTCGCTACTTGAGCCCTTCTCAGCCGGCTGCGGGCTCCTCCGCCGGCTCGGTCTCCTTCTTCGCCGGCGCCTTCCTGGCCGGCAGCTTGATCTCCGAGATCTCGAGCAGGGTCAGCGTCTGGCGATGCCCCCGCCGGCGCGCGTACCCCGACTTGTTCTTGTACTTGAAGACATGGACCTTGTCGCCCTTCTGCTCACCGAGCAGCTTGCCCGTGACGACGGCCTTCTCGACCTCCTTGCCGACGTGGGTCTGGCCCTCGTCGTCCACCACCAGCAACGGCTGGAAGGTCACGGTGTCGCCGTCGGCGTGGAGGGATTCCACCTCGATGATGTCGCCGGGCTTCACCTTGTGCTGCTTGCCGCCCGTCCTGATCACCGCATACATCTCGTTGTTTCCTCCTCTTGATGAACGGGCCCGTGCTCCGGGAGCCGACAACCCGCTCAGTCGACGTCGTAGGTCAGGATCAGTCCCCGGCCCTCGCACTGCGGACAGGTCTCCGAGAACGCATCCAGCAGTCCACCAGAGACTCGCTTGCGCGTCACTTCCAGCAGGCCGAGCGGGCTGATGTCGAAGACCTGGCTCCGGGACTTGTCCTGGGCCAGCGCCTCCTTCATCGCGTCGATGACCTTGTCCTTGTTCTTTTCCAAGAGCATGTCGATGAAGTCGATGACGATCATCCCGCCGATGTCGCGGAGCCTCAGCTGCCGCGCAACCTCTCGAGCCGCCTCGATGTTGGTGTTGGCGACCGTTTCCTCCAGGTTCGTCTTGCCGACCGACTTGCCCGTGTTCACGTCGATGACCGTCATCGCCTCGGTGCGGTCGATCACGATGTGGCCGCCCGAGGGGAGCCAGACCTTGCGGTCCAGGCCCTTGTGGATCTGTTCGACGATGTTGAACTCCTCGAACACCGGCAGCTTGCCCTCGTGCAGGCGGACCTTCGAGAGCAGGTCTGGCGCGATGTCGCGCAGGTAGTCGACGACCAGCCGGAAGATCCTCGAGGAGTCCGTGACGAGCTCGCGGTACTCCTCGTCGGTGAACAGGTCTCGAACGACCCTAAGCGTGAGCTCCGGCTCCTCGTACACGCTCGCCGGCGCCTTCGCCCGCTTCGCGCGCTTCTCGATCCCCTCCCACTCGGCGACCAGGCGTTCCAGGTCGGCCGCGAGGGCCTCCTCGCTCGCACCCTCGGCCGCGGTCCGGACGATCAGGCCGTGGGGACCCGGTTTGAGCTGACGGTAGATCGTCTTCAGGCGCCGGCGTTCCTCGTCTGGCAGACGCCGGCTGATCCCGGTCACGTTCGAGTTCGGAGCAAGGACCAGGTATCGACCCGGCAGGGAGATCTGCGCCGTCAGGCGTGCACCCTTGCCGCCGATCGGATCCTTCGTCACCTGGACGAGGACGGACTGCCCGCTCTTGAGGACGTGCTCGATGCGAGGTGGAGCGCCCTCGAGGTCCTCGAGCGACCAGTTCACCTCGCCCGCGTACAGGACCGCATTCCGACCGCGGCCGACGTCGACGAACGCGGCCTCCATCCCGGGCAGGACGTTCTGCACGCGGCCCAGGTAGACGTTGCCCACCATCGAGTGCGAACCCCGGCGGGTGACGTAGTGCTGGACGAGGTCGCGTCCTTCGAGCACCGCGATCTGATCGCGATCGCCGTGCTCGGTGATCACCATGAGCTTGTCGGTGACGCGCTCGACGTGCGGCATGACGTCGCGGTGGCGCCGGACCTGCCGGCTCTGGCGCTGGCGCCGGAGCCGCGTGGAGGTGGGGGCCGCCTCGTCTTCCTTCACTTTCGCGCGGGTCGCTCTCGGCCTCGTCGCCGAGTCCGTGCCGGTCGCGTCCTTCGTGGACGTTCGCGAGCGTGAGCGCGTTGCGGTCGTCTTCGCCCGGCGTGGGGCGGAGGCCTCATCGGAGGCGTCGGTGGGTGCCGCATCGGCGGCGGGCGGCTTCTTCGTACGGCCGCGTCCACCACGACTCCTGCGCCGGCGTGCGGTTGCGGGTCCGCCATCCGCGCCATCGGCCCGCTCGGCACCGTCACCGGCCGAGGCTGCGGCGTCGGACGGAGCCTCCTCGGTCGAGATCGAC
>JBBDWS010000096.1:0-12713 GCA_040902755.1 Actinomycetota bacterium | reverse complement strand
CGACGTCCGATGCAGGGGACTTGGCGCCGTTCGTTGCGGCGGATCTCGCGGCCGTTCCGGACGAACGACCGCGGCCTCCGCGGCCGCGTCCCCCACGACTGCGCCGCCGGGGGGCCGGGGAGGTCGTCGTTCCGTCGCCGGGAGTGTCGGCGGGCGCATCGGCGTCCACGATCGTCGCGGTCGACACACGTTCGATCTCACCGGCTTGGCGATCCAGGTCCACCTCGGGTTGGCCGTCGCCCCTGCGTTCGGTTCCGGATCCCGGTGGGACGGTATCGGTGGCGGGCTTCGCGTTCGTCGAGCGGCCCCCGCCGCCCCTGCCGCGTCCGCCGCGACTGCGCCGGCGTCTTGGCGGTGTGGTTCCCGTTCCGGCGGTCTCGCCGGCCGGCCCCTCCGCCACGTTCGGCGTGGATCCCTCTTCCGTGTTCGTTCCGCCCTCTTGCCGGGCGAGCTCTTCGGTCATCCGTGCTCCCTTCGACTCCGTTGAGGAGGCGGGGATGCCACGGGGCGGCGGTCCTCGGGGGTTCGGGTCGGCATGCTCGAGTGGTCCTGCGAGCGAGCGAGCAGCCGGCGTCGAGCAGCCGGTGCGCGATCGTCGTGGATGACCTCGATACGCGGGAGCGCGGCGACCTCGTCGCCCGGCTCCTGCGGCGCTTCGTTGCGCACGCGAAAAACCCTTTTCCCGGCGGGCCGTCCCGGCCGCGGCTCGCCGGAATCACCCGGGGCCGGCGTGGCCGGGGCCTCGCCTTCCTCATACCTCGCCGGGCGGACCCGCAGCCACAGTGGCCGCGCGCCCGGCGGGAAACCTGGCTACAGGATAGCAACCCGGGGAGCCGGACCAGGGATGTCGCGGCAGGACCCGTCAAGATGGTCGTCTCAGGCACGCCGAACTAGTCCTTCCCGGCTAGCGGGCTGTCGGCCCGGGCGGCCGGATGAAACGGGCGGGCGCCGGATACCCCCAGGTCACCAAGGCTGAGACACTCCGGGCAACCATGGAGCGGGCGGTCCTTCCCCACCTCGATACTGACGTGCGCCGCATCCGCGTGTTGGTCGTCGACGACAACTCCGGGTTCCGCGAATCGCTGCTGTCATTGCTCGACGCGGGCAACTTCACCGTGATCGGCGAGGCGGAGTCGGGCAGCCAGGCGCTCGACCTTGTCGCCGAGCTGCAGCCGGACGTGGTGCTCATGGACGTGCGGATGCCCGAGATGGACGGTATCGAGGCGACTCGCCTGCTCAAGGAGCGGTACCCCTCGCTGGGCGTGGTCGCGCTGTCGGGGCACGAGGATCAGGCGATCGTGCGCGAGATGCTCGTCGCCGGCGCCTCCGGCTACGTGCTGAAGGACTCCGACGGGGACGACATCCTCCACGCCGTGCTGAAGGCCGCCGAGGGAGGGGCCGTCCTCAGCCCCGAGGTGACCCCGCGCGTGATCGGGGACCTCACGGAAGCGCTCGAGCGTGAGCGCCGTCGTGGCCGCGAGCTCGAGGCGGCGCAGGAGGCCCTCGTCGAGCGCGCTGCCCGAAGGCACGATCTCGTCGCCCGTCTGTCGCACGAGCTCCGCACCCCCGTCACCGTCATCCTGGGCGTCGCCCAGACCCTCGCGAAGGGCCAGCTGACCACGGATCAGGCGAAGGATCTGCTCGAGCGGCTGGTCGCGAGGTCGCAGGACCTGTCGCGCCTCGTCGCGCGCTTCGAGGTCACGATCGACGCCGCGCTCACCGAGCGTGTGGACATCGCCGAGGTGGCTCGCACGGTCGCCGAGGACAAGCCACGGATGAGCGTCGAGGCCGAGGGGTGGATCCCGCAGGCGCACGTGAACCGGGCAGTCGCCCGCCGGGTGGTCGAGGAGCTGGTGGACAACGCCATCCGCTTCTCGCCGGACGGCTCTCCCGTCGAGGTCCGCGTCTCGCTCGGCGAGGGTGTCATCGAGGTTCGGGTGAGCGACCGGGGCGGGGGCATCTCCGATCACGAGAGCGAACGGATCTTCGGGCCGCTCGAGCAGCTCGAGGAGTTGAACATCCGGGTGCACCAGGGCACCGGGATGGGACTCGCGCTCGCCCGCACCGCCGCGCGGGCGATGGACGGCGACGTGGTGCTCGAGAAGTCCGGTGCCGAGGGCTCAACCTTCCTGTGGACGATCGCCCTCGAGGTGGACTGATCCGGGAACGGCCCGGGGGCGGGCAGGACCGGATCGGCTCAGGAGAAGCGGCGCATGTGCACGTTCAGCAAGATCCCCACGGCCGCGCAGTTGATCAACAACGAGCTGCCGCCGTAGGAGACGAACGGTAACGGGATGCCCGTGATCGGCATGATCCCGATCGCCATCCCGACGTTCACGAAGATCTGCAGCGCCAGCATCGACGCGATCCCCGCCGCGAGATAGGTTCCGAAAGCGTCCTTGGAGACCATGGCGATCCGGAACGCCCTCCAGACCACGACCCCGAACAGCCCGAGCAGCGCCATCGCTCCGACGAACCCGAACTCCTCGCCGACGACCGTGAAGATGAAGTCGGTGTGCTGTTCGGGCACGAAATCCAGGTTGGTCTGTGGCCCGTTGAGGTAGCCGCGCCCGAACAGGCCCCCGGACCCGATCGCGATCTCCGCCTGATCGCGGTTGTACAAGGCCGCCGCACCCGCGTTGTCGGAGTCCAGGAACGCCTGCAGACGTTGCAGCTGGTACTCCTTCACCAAGCCCACCTGGAACCCCGCGAAGATCAGCAGGATCGCCGTCAGGGCGAGGACGCCGAGGTAGCGCGGCCGCGTCCCGGCGACCACGAGGACGCCGAAGAGGATCGCGACGAAGACGATCGACGTGCCGAGGTCGGGCTGCAGGAAGACCAGCACTCCCGGGATCGCGGCGAGCCCCGCGGCGCGGAACATGTCCGGCAAAGTGATGTCGGATCGCACCTCCGACAGGAACGCCGCCAGCATGCAGATCAGGGCGATCTTCGCGATCTCGGAGGGGGCGAGCTGGAACCCGAAGAGCTCGAACCACCGCTGCGATCCCTTCACCGACGTTCCGAGCGGAGTCCGCACGAGGACCAGGAGTACCAGCGAGGACACGTAGCTCAGACCGGCGTAGACGCGCAGGAGCCGGTAGTCGAAGCTCGCCGCCGTGAGAACCACGATGGTGCCCAGGGCGAGGAACGCGATCTGGCGCTTCACGAAGCGGCCGGGATCGAGTTCGACCGCGGAGAGCGATTGGTGCGTCGCGGAGTAGATCGCGAACAGGCCGATGATCGCGAGAGCGAGGATCGCCAGCACCAGCACGGGATCGATGTGCCGGATCGCCCGGCGTTCGAACGGATGGGCGCGTCCGGCGACGAGGTCCATCAGTCCGTCGCCTCCACGTCGGTGAACTGGGAGAACTCCAAGCCGTACAGCCCCTCGATGATGTGTCGCGCGATCGGCGCGGCGGTCGTCGAACCGTGACCTGCCTGTTCGACGAGGACGACGATCACATGCCGCTCCCCCTGCGACTCGGTCATCGCGGCGAACCACGAGAAGTCCTGCTTCGGATCGACCTCGGCGGTTCCGGTCTTCCCGGCCAGCCACACCTGCTCGAAGGGGAATCCGGCGAACGCGCCGGTCGCGGTGCCGCCGGGGAGCCGAACGGTCCCCGTGAGCGCCTCGCGGACGTACTCGACGTCGGCGAGGTTGAACGGAAGCCGGCGGTCACACCGCGGCTGGTACGAGCGGACCGTCTCGCCGGTCTCGGAGTCGATGACCCGATCCAGGACGTGCGGCGTGCAGATCCGGCCTTCGTCGTTCATGAGGCCGGAATACGCCGCCGCCATCTGGAGCGGTGTGACGAGCGTGTCGCCCTGCCCGATCGTCATGTTGACGAAGTCGCCGGGGACCCAGTCGCCAAAGGGGAACGCGTCCGGGTGGGCCCGATGGATCTCGCGCTTCCAGGTCGCAGTCGGAACCCGGCCCTCGTGCTCGAAGGGGAGGTCGATGTTGGTCTCCCGGCCGAACCCGATCGCCGTGAGGTCCTTCTGGAGCGGCTCGCGGAAGACGTCGTCGTCAGTGCCGGACTCACCGTCGGGACCCCAAGTAGGGAAGAAGATCTTCCAGTACTCGTACCCCATCGGGTAGAAGACGGTGTCGCAGGACTTGGCGAGCGCGGTCGCCATGTTCATGAAGCCGAGGTTCGCACTCGTCCAGTTGTCGAAGTCGTACTGGATGGCATCCGGGTTGTCCTCGTCGAACGGCACGGTCCAAACCGGCGGACACCCGTACGAGTTGGTCGTCGTGACGATCGGGGCACGCGAGCCTTCCCGGTCGCGCTTCAACCCCGAGAGCGCGATCCACGGCTTGTAGGTGGACCCGGGTGGGTACTGTCCCTGCATCGCCCGGTTCAGCAACGGATATGCGTTCGCTGCGCCGAATCGGCGCTCGAGCTCGTTCTCGGTCATCCGCTGCGAGAACGCGGCCGGCTGGAACCCCGGGTAGGAGGCCATCGCCTCGATCCCACCGTCGTCCGGGTTCATCACGACCACGGCGCCGGCGTTCGCGATGAAGGTCCGCAAGCTGTTCGGATCGAAGACCGTCCGCGCGTGGCGGATCCCGAGTCGGAGGCTCTCCTCGGCGAGCCGCTGGGTGTCGGCGTCGAGGGTCAGGTAGACGTCGTTGCCCATCACCCAGTCTTCACGACGGCCGATCGGCCCGAGGTTCTCGCCGAGCGAGTTCACGCGGTACTTCTCGATCCCGTCCGTCCCGATGAGCTCGTGCTCGAAGACGGCCTCCACGCCCGTGACGCCGACCTGGTCTCCCGCTCGGTAGCTGGCGAAATCGGGTGAGGCCAGCTTCTCCTCCGAGATCTCGCCGAGGTACCCGAGCACGTGGGCGCCGGCGGATCCGAGCGGGTAGGTGCGCACGGGGAGCTCGACGACGTCGACGCCGGGGAAAGCCTTCGGGTGCTCCTTCACGAAGTAGTACACGCGCTCGGGGATGTCGATCGCGACCGGAACCGGGGTGAAGATGTAGTAGTCGGGGTCCTCCATCCGCTCGCCGAGCTCCAGGGCGGGGACGCCGAGCAGCTGCGAGAGCCGGTACAGCACGTCCTCCCGGTCGTCCGCAACGTCCTCCCGGTTGATCGTGAGGACGAGCGAGGTGCGGTTCCCCACCAACTCCTCGCCTGAGGAGTCCCGGATCACGCCCCGTGGCGCCGGAAGGGTCACGAGCCGGACGGCGTTGTTCGTCGCGTCCTGCCGGTACTCCTCGGCCGCGAGCACCTGGAGGAACCACAGCCTCGTGGTCAGCGCGGCGAACATCGCCACCACGAGCGCCGCCAGGATCTTCAGCCGTGTGCCCGCCCGGATGTCGTTCACTCGGGCCTCACCACCGGATCACCCGATGCGACCGCGACCCCTCGGCCGCGCGCCGCAGGATCGGGAACACCAACGGCGTGAGGACGGCATTGTAGATCGCCGAGAGCGCCGCGACGCGGAAGAGGTAGGGCCACGTTGTGTCGAGCTGGCCGAGCAGGAACGACACGATCCCGTAGAACAGGACGCCGCCGAACGTCCCCCCGGCGACCAGGACCACGGGCAACACGGGTGAAGGACTGACGATGTACTGGCGAAGCATGCCGATCGCGTAGCCGAGAAGCGTCAGGGTGAGCGCGGTGATGCCCTTGGGTTGGTTCAGGAGGAAGTCCTGCGCCATGCCGCCGATGAACCCGGTCGCCGCGCCCGAGGCCGGTCCCTCGAGTGCCCCGAAGGCGATCGTGAGCAGGAACATCAGCTCGGGCTTGGCCCCGAGGAGCGTGACGTTCGCGAAGACCGTGGTCTGCAGCAGGAGGGCCGTGACCACGACCACGGCGAGCAAGATCGCGCGACGCACGGATCCTCAGGCTATCCAGACCCACTCGAGAGCACCACCAGCACCACGCTGAGCGTGGAGAAGTCAACCGCCGGACGGACCGTCACGAACTTCTCCAGCGCGCTGTCGTCCGAGATCACCCGGGACACGGTTCCGATGAGGACGTTCGGCGGATACAGGCTCTCGGCAACCCCACCGAAGCGGTAGCCGGCCGTCACCACGCGCTCGTCGGGAAGGACCTGGATCTCCGCGGCCACCTGGCTCATCCGGAGGTCGCCATCGGCCCCGCCCTCGAGCAGCCCGGTCTCGCCCGATCCGTCGAGCCTCCCGGCGACGAAGGACTCGGGGTCGATGATCAGCTGGACGATCGACGAGCCCGGCGTCACGCGAACGACGTGGCCGACCAGGCCGGCGGCCGCCACGACCGGCATCTCGTCCTGGATGCCGTCCGAGGATCCCTTGTCGATCGTGATCGTCCATTCGAAGTTCGACACGCCGTTCGCGATGACCTGGGCCGCGGTGGTCTCAACCCGCGCGCTGAAGCTCTCCTGCAGTCCGAGCAGCGCCTCGACCTCGTTCAGCCGCGTTCGATCCGAGGTCGTCGTCGCGACCTGCTCCTCCAGTCGCGCTACCCGCGTCTTCAATTCCTCGTTCTCGCGGCGGATCGCGGGGAGGCGAACGAGCGTGGAGAAGAAGTTGCCGACCGGGTCGGTGACCTTCGACACCGCCTCCTGCAACGGCGCGATCACCGCGATGGCCGTATCGCCCGCAGCGGCGAGCGCCCCGGAGTCGCCCTGGCGATAGTCGACGGTGATGGTGATCAGCGAGGCGGAGACCAGGGTGACGACCAGGAGTCGGGTGCTCCGCGCGCGGCTCCGCAGGGCCACCGGCGGGTCACCTCCGCGACGGGCTCACCAGGACCCGCTGGAGCACCTCGAACTCTTCGAGGCACTTGCCGGACCCGATCGCGACCGAGGAGAGCGGGCTCTCGGCGATGTGGATCGGCATCCCCGTCTCGTGCCGCAGGCGCTTGTCAAGGCCACGCAGGAGGGCGCCGCCGCCGGTCAGGACGATCCCCTTGTGCATGATGTCCCCGGCCAGCTCGGGGGGCGTCCGGTCCAGCGTGGACTTGATGGAGTCGATGATCGCCGTGACGGGCTCCTCGATGGCGGTCCGGATCTCGCCGTCGGTGATCTGGATGGTCTTCGGGAGGCCGCTCACCAGGTCCCGCCCGGGGATCTCCGCGATGAGCTCCTCCTGCATCGGGTAGACGGAGGCGATCGCGAGCTTGATGGCCTCGGAGGTGCGCTCGCCCAGCAGCAGCGAGTACTCCTTCTTCACGTGGGCGATGATCGCCTCGTCGAGCTCGTCGCCGCCGATACGAAGGCTCGTCGACGTGACGATGCCGCCGAGCGAGATGACGGCGACCTCCGTCGTCCCTCCGCCGATGTCCACGATCATGTTGCCCGCCGGCTCGTGGATCGGCATACCCGCGCCGATCGCCGCCGCCATCGGCTCCTCGATGATGTACGCGCGGCGCGCGCCGGCGGCGATCGTCGCCTCTTCGACCGCCCGCTGCTCGACGCCGGTGATGCCGCTCGGAACGCAGACGACGACGCGCGGTTTCGCGAGCAAGCGGCGCTTGTGCACGCGCTGGATGAAGTACCGCAGCATCTTCTCGGTGACGTCGAAGTCGGCGATGACGCCGTCCTTCAAGGGGCGCACGGCTTGGATGTGCGAAGGCGTGCGGCCGATCATGCGCTTGGCCTCGTTGCCGACCGCGAGCATCGCGCCCGTGAGCGTGTTGATGGCGACGACGGAGGGCTCGTTCAGCACGATGCCTTGTCGCCGAACGTAGACAAGCGTGTTCGCGGTCCCCAGGTCGACGGCCATGTCCTGACCCAGGAACCCGAATACCCCGTCACCGCCCGCGCCTCGGCGACCCGAGATCGCGGGAAGTTTGCGATGAACCATATCGGCCATAGGTTCTCGGCCTTTGTACATGCAGCCCGAGTGCGACGGCAACTCTCGACGGTCGGTCGAGGCAACCTGAGGGTTCACGTTGCCCATGACCTGCGGTTTCACTCCGTCTCGACCGCCGCAGTAGGGTTCGTCGACCGATGATCGGATGCGAGTGAGTTGAGCGCCGCGGTCGTGTTCCCGGGTCAAGGTTCACAGTTCGCCGGAATGGCCGACGCGTGGATCTCGCATCCGGCATCGAAAGCGGTGCTCGAAGAGGCATCGGCGGCCCTGCACCGCGACATCGGCGAGGGATCGCGCGACGAGGCGGCGCTCGCGACGACGGACTTCGTCCAGCCCGCGATCCTCGCGCTCGACGTGGCCGCGTTCCGGGTCCTGCGAGACGAAGGCGCGACCTTCGCCGGCGCCGCCGGACACTCCCTCGGCGAGTTCGCGGCGCTCGTCGCCACGGAGGTACTGGAGCTCATCGCCGCGATCGAGATCGTGATCGTCCGGGGCCGCGCGATGCAGGAAGCCGGGGAACGCCGGCCCGGCACGATGACGGCGCTCCTCGGCGTGGGACCGGAGGATGCCACCGCGTTGTGTGACGAGGTCCGGGGTGACGACGTGCTGCTCGTGGCGAACGAGAACTCGCCGCAGCAAGTCGTCTTGAGCGGGAGCGTTCCCGCCATCGAGCGCGCCGAGGCACTCGCCTCGCAAAGGAAGATCCGCGCCGTCCGCCTCAAGGTTGCCGGAGCGTTCCACTCGCCGTTGATGGAGCCGGCCGTGGAACCGCTGAGCGCCGCGATCGACATGTTCGCGTTCGGTCCGCCTCGCTTCCCGATCGCGAGCAACGTCACCGGCGAGCTGGTGGAGGACCCCGAAGAGCTCCGCGCGCTGCTGAAACGTCATGTGATCTCACCGGTCCGCTGGGAGCGGTCTGCCCGGGCGTTGCAGGAGGCGGGAGCTGACGTGTTCGTGGAGGCCGGCCCCGGCGACGTGCTGACCAAGCTGGCCAAGCGCGTCGTCCCGGGCGCCCGGGCGGTGGCCGTAGGCACGCCCGAGGACGCCGTGCTGGTCGCCTCGAGCCTGTCCTGACACCCCGAAGGTTGCCGGCGCCGTCCGCCCTTGGTCTCCGGCGATATCCTCGGGTTTCGTGGTGGGTGGCGCCAGCCGCCCAGGAGGGGTCCATGACCGCGCAGCGTCACGCGACCGTCGTCGGCTTGGGTTCGGTCCTGCCCGAGCGGGTCGTGACCAACGTCGAGTTCGAGAAGCTCGTCGATACGAGCGACGAGTGGATCCGCGAGCGCACGGGGATCCGCGAGCGCCACGTCGCCGCGCCGAGCGAAACCACCTCCGATCTCGCGGTCGAGGCCGCGCGGAACGCCCTCGATGCCGCCGGGATCGCTCCCGAGCAGCTCGACCTGATCGTGTGCGCCACCCTGACGTCAGACACGCCGATCCCTTCGACGGCCGTGTGGGTGCAGCGCAAGCTCGGCATCGGCGCGCCCGCGTTCGACGTGAACGCCGCGTGCGCGGGCTTCTCGTACGCGTTCTCCACCGGAACGGCCTTCATCGAGTCGGGACAGGCCGAGACGGTGCTCGTGATCGGCGCGGAGGTCCTCTCGAGCGTGATGGACTACACGGACCGCACGACGTGCATCCTGTTCGGCGACGGCGCCGGCGCCCTGGTGCTTCGTCCCTCCGAGTCGCCGGGTGTCATCGGATCGGTGCTCGGCGCCGACGGACGTGCGGCGGAGATCTTGATCATCCCGGCGGGTGGCTCCGCCCGGCCGGCCTCGCACGCAACCGTGGATGCGAGGGACCATTCGATCCGGATGCCGAACGGCCGCGAGGTCTTCAAGCGCGCGGTCGTCGAGATGACGAACGCCTGCCGCCAGCTCCTCGAGAAGTCGGGGTACACGCCCCAAGACGTCGACGTCCTGATCCCCCATCAGGCGAACGCCCGCATCCTGATCGCGGTAGCCGAGCGCCTCGGGGTCCCGCTCGATCGGGCCGTCGTGGACGTCGAAACCGTCGGCAACACCTCGGCGGCGTCGATCCCCATCGCACTGGACCGCGCCTGGCGGGCGGGACGGGTACAGGTCGGCGACCTCGTCCTCCTGACGTCCTTCGGAGCGGGACTCGCCTGGGGCGCGAACCTCATCCGGTGGACGGGACCGGCCTCGCCGTGAACGACGAGGTCTCCAAGGTCGCCGTCGTCACCGGTGGGTCCCGTGGCATCGGCAGAGCCTGCGCCGAGGCGCTCGGGGGGGCCGGATGGCGGGTCGCTGTCGCCTACCGCACCAGCGACACCGACGCGAAGGAAGCGCTCGAGGCGATCGAACGCGCGGGCGGCAAGGGGACCATCGTTCGCATCGACACGCTCGACGAGTCGTCGGTGACCGATGGGTTCAAGGAGGTCTCCGCGGCGCTCGGCCCCGTGACTGGGCTCGTGAACAACGCAGGCTACTCCAAGGACGGGCTGCTCATCACCTACCCCACCGAGCAGTTCGTGCGGACGATGGACACGAACGTGCGCGGCGCCTTCTACTGCACCCGGGCCGCGCTTCGCGGCATGCTCCGGGCCCGGTGGGGCCGGATCGTGAACATGTCCTCGGCGGTCGCGATCCACGGGAACGCGGGCCAGACGGCGTACGCGGCATCGAAATCGGCTCTCGTCGGCATCACGAAGTCGCTGGCCCGTGAGGTCGGCGCGAAGGGCATCACGGTCAACGCCGTCTGCCCGGGGCTCCTCGACACCGAGATGACGTCGCACCTGAACGACGAGGCCCGCGCGTACTACCTCGACCAGACGCCACTTGGGCGCGCCGCCACGCTCGAAGAGGTGGCGAACGTCGTCCGCTTCCTCATGTCCGAGGAGGCGTCCTATGTGAACGGCACGGTCGTGCCGATCGACGGCGGGCTCACCGCATAGCCGAGTTCGAGCCGCGCCCCGTAGCATGGGCCGCACCCGACAGACGGAACGCCAGACGGAAGGCCAAACGGAAAGCAGGAACGGAGGACGGCCACGATGGACAAAGCAGAGATCGAGACGAGGGTCCGAAAGGTCCTCGCGGAACAGCTCGCGGTGGACGAGGCGCAGGTCGTCCCGGACGCCCGGTTCGCCGAGGACCTGAACGCCGACTCGCTCGACCTCGTCGAGGCGGTGCTCGCCCTCGAGGAGGAATGGAACATCGACATCCCGGAGGAGGAGATGGAAGGCGTAAAGACCGTCGGCCAAGCGGTTGCCCTCGTGGAGCAGAAGCTCGGGGCGTCCTAGCCTCCATGGCCGAGCGCAACGCCGAGCGCAAAGCCGAGCGGGTCGTCGTTACCGGGATCGGCCCGGTCACTCCGATCGGCACCGGGGTCGAGGAGTTCTGGACCGGCCTCGTTTCCGGGCGCAACGGCATCGGTCCGATCCAGCGTTTCGAGACCGACGACCTTCCCGTGAAGCTCTCCGGGGACGTCCGGGACTTCGACCCCTCCCGCTGGATGGACGCGAAAGAGATCCGTCGAACCGACCGCTTCGTCCACTACGCGATCGCTTCCGCCAAGCTCGCCTGGGAGGACGCCGGCAAGCCCGAGGTGCATTCGGAGCGCGCCGGCATCGTCTTCGCGACAGGGATCGGCGGGATCGAGTGGCTGCTCAACCAGCACAAGGTCCTGCTCGAGCGGGGACCGAACCGGGTCTCGCCGTTCATGGTGCCGGCGCTCATGGCGAACGCCGCGGCCGGTCACATCGCGATGCTCTTCGGTTTCACCGGGCCGAACTTCTGCACGGTGTCCGCCTGCGCATCGGGGGCGCACGCCGTCGGCGAGGGCTACCGGATGATCCGTGACGGCCTCGTCGACCTCGCGCTCGTGGGCGGCTCGGAGTCCGCGACCCTGCCGCTCACCGTGGCCGCGTTCGCGCAGATGACCGCGCTCACGAAGAACCCCGATCCCGAGACGGCCTCGCGGCCCTTCGACGCCCGCCGCGACGGCTTCGTGCTCTCCGAGGGCGCGTGCACGCTGATCCTGGAGCCCGAATCCCGCGCGAGGGACCGCGGCGCGACGATCTACGGCGAGGTCGCCGGCTACGGCGCATCCGACGACGCGTTCCACATCACCGCACCCGATCCGAAGGGGACCGGCGCCGCGATCGCGATCCGGAGGGCGCTCGAGGGCGCCGGTGAGGAACCGTCGGCGGTCCAGTACGTGAACGCGCACGGGACCTCGACGCAGCTGAACGACGCCGGCGAGACCGCCGCGCTCAAGGCGGCGCTCGGCGACGAGGTCGCGCACCGCGTGGCCGTATCGTCCACGAAGTCGATGACGGGCCACATGCTCGGCGCGGCCGGAGCCGTCGAGGCCGCCGCCTCGATCCTGGCGATCCAGCGCGGCACGATCCCGCCGACGATCCATTACGAGACGCCCGATCCGGACTGCGACCTCGACTACGTCCCGAACGAGGCTCGCAAGGCCGACCTCACGTTCGCGATCAGCAACTCCTTCGGCTTCGGCGGCCAGAACGCCGTCGTCGCCTTCCGGAAGACGCCGTAGCGCCCTCCGCGCGGGCGTGCGAGACTTCGGCCGTGAGCGCATCGACCACCTGCCCCGTCTGCGGAAGCGTCAATCCTCCGGACTCGCGGTTCTGCTCCCGGTGCGGGACGCAGCTGGACCGGATCGTCGGGGGCGTGGCCCCGACACCCGTAGCTGCACCGGCCGCCACGCCGGCGGCGGCACCTCCCGGGATGCCGGCGCTGCCCCCTCCGCCGGGCGAGTCGGTGACGATCACCCATCGCGGGAACCGGTTCGCCGTCGGCTTCGGCGAGACGTTCTACGGGGTGTGGAACCTGGGTGGCGGTGCCCCGCTGCAGCGGTTCGAACGGACCGATGGCGGGTGGCAGCAGGCGTGGGCGCGGTTCCAGCAGCTCGAAGCGGG
>JBBDWS010000095.1:19227-22328 GCA_040902755.1 Actinomycetota bacterium | reverse complement strand
GTCGACGCTTCGCTGCGCGACTCCTTCTCGAACAGCGCGTGCTCCTCGTGCGCGAGCTGCTCGATCCGCTCGATGACGTCCGCGTCCTGATCGGTCATCTCCTCGCCTCCCACACCTCGGTCGCCGCTCCGGAGAGCTTAGAACTCCATCGCGGGCGTGGCCTCACCGGACACCTCCCGCCCGCGGGCCGCTTGCATCTCACGGGCGGCGGCACGACCGGGGATGAACCGGTTCGCGACGAACGCCCCGGCGAGCAGCACGAGGCCTCCGAGGAACAGCGAGACCCGGAACCCGCTCATGAACGACTGCCGGAACGCCTCGGCGACCGCCGCCCGCTGCTCCGGCGAGAGGGTTCGAAGCAGCTCCGGGTCGATCCTCCCGCGCCCGGCGGCCGCAGCGACCACCGCCTGCTGCTCCGGCGGAAGCCCGATCTGGGCGAGCGCCGGCTCGAGCGCACCGCGGAGCCGCGTGGTGAGGACCGTCCCGAGCAGCGCGATCCCGAAGACCCCGCCCACCTCGCGAGAGGTGTTCGTCATGCCCGATCCCAGCCCGGCGCGTTCGTGGCCGACCGCGTTCATCACCGCTGCGGTCATCGGCGCCATCGTCGCGCCCATGCCGTGTCCCATGATCGCGAAGACCGGCAGCATCAGCAGGTAGGGCGTGTCCACCGACAGTCGCGACAGCGTGAACAGCCCGCCCGAAGCTAGGAGCAGGCCATAGGTCATCGGGATCCGGGACCCGTGCTTCTGCGCGTACTGTCCCGCGAGCGGGGCCGTGGCGATGATCAACAGTGTCATCGGCAGGAACCGCACCCCGGCTTCGAACGCGGTGTACCCACGGATCGTCTGCATGTACAGGCTGAGGAAGAAGAACGTCGCGAACATCCCGAGCGACACGCTGAACGCGACGGCGTTCCCGGCCGAGAAGGCGGGGATCCGGAACAGCGTGAGCGGCATCATCGCGTTCGGGTTGCGCATCTCCCATAGGAGGAACGCGGCGAGCAACACGACGAACCCGACGAGCGAGGACACGATCAGCGGATCGGTCCACCCCATCTCGTTGGCCTCGATGAGGGCGTACGTCACGAGGAACAGCGCCGAGGAGCCGAGCGCGAGGCCCGGAAGGTCGAGGCTCCGCTGCTGCTCGGAGACCGATTCGCGAACGGTCCGCGTCGCGACCAGGAACGCGATGATCCCGATCGGCACGTTCAGGAAGAAGACGGACTCCCAGCCCAGACGCTCGACCATGAGCCCGCCCACGGTGGGGCCGAGCGCGAGCGCGAGCGCGGACATCCCGGCCCACAGCCCGATCGCGCGGGCGCGCTCGTGGGGCGGGAACGTCACCGTGATGATCGAAAGAGTTCCGGGAAGCAGGAATGCGGCGCCGAGGCCCTGCAGGGCGCGGGCGAGGATCAGCTGCGTCGTGTCCTGCGAAAGCCCGCACGCGAGGGAAGCGATCGTGAAGACGACGAGGCCGGCGAGGAAGGTCTTCTTCCGTCCGTAGCGATCGCCGACGATCCCACCGGTGAGCAGCAACGAGGCGAACACCAGGACATAGCCGTCGACGATCCACTGCAGCTCGCTGACGCCCGCCTCGAGCTCGCGGCTGATCGTCGGCAGCGCCACGTTGACGACGGTGTTGTCGAGCATCGCCATCGCCAAGGCGAAGCACATCGTGAGGAGGACGATGACCTTCTCTCTTGCGTTGTCACCCTCGAAGCCGAACAGCGGCAAGCGGCCTCCTCGTCTCACGCGGCAAGGTCACTGTAACGATGGATGGCAACCGCTCCGCGGGACCGGATGTTCCCCGCTCAGGGGAGGCTGCGCCGTGCGCGCTGACGGCCGGCGGCTCCGTCAGGTGCGGCGGTAGACGCGCACCCCGAGGGTCGAGAACACGACGAGGATCCCCAGGAACCACGCCGTCGACTGCCAGAGCAGCGTGCCGAGCGGCTTGACGTTCTGGAACAACGGACTGGTGCTCTGCGTGTAGAGCTCGCCGAGTGTCAGGACCCGGACCGTGTCGACCCAGATCGTGACCGGGTTCGCGTTCGCGAAGCCCTGGAGCCACGTGGGGAACGTGTCCACCGGCACGAAGGCGGAGCTCACGAACACGAAGGGGAACACGATCGTGAACGTGGCCGCCTGGACGGCCTCGATCGTCTTCAGTGAAAGGCCGGCGAACGCCGCCACCCAGGTGAACGAATAGCCGACGCCGACGATCGCCCCGAACGCGAGCAGCGACTCCAACAGGCCCTCGTGCAGCCGGTAGCCGACCGCGTAAGCCACGATGAGCATGAGCAGCGACTGGAAGACGACCGATACGCTGTCCGCCGCGGTGCGTCCGGCAAGGACGGCCGACCGGGCCATCGGCAGCGACCGGAACCGGTCGATCAAACCCTTCTGCAGGTCGTCGGCGAGTCCGACGCCCGTCTGGAGCGCGGCGAAGATCCCCGTTTGCACGAAGATGCCCGGCATGAGGAAGTCCACGTAGGAGACGGTGGGGGGCAAGATCTGCTCGAAGGCGCCGCCGAAGACGTAGACGAACAGCAGGACGAACATCACGGGCTGGATCGTCGAGAAGACGAGCAGGTCAGGTTTGCGGATATAGGTCAGCAGGTTCCGCTTGGTCATGACCATCCAGTCGGAGACGGCGTACCGGAGTCGGCTCCCGGACTGCCTCGTCTGAACATCCGTCACGCTCAACGCCGTCCCTCCGGTGCACCCGCAGTCGCCTCGCTGGGCGCTTGACCGTCACCGCTCTCGGCCGTGTGACCGGTGAGCGACAGGAACACGTCGTCCAACGACGGACGCCGCAGAGCGATGTCCGCGATCGGGATCTTCGCTTCGTCGAGCCGGCGCACCGCCTCCGTCAAGACGGCCGTGCCGTCGGCTCCGACCGGTACCGTGATCTCGCCGGTGTTGTTGTCCACGCTGCCACCGCCGGGACCCAGCCCGAGGACGACGCCGGACGCTTCGCTCACCCGCTCCCGGTGGGCGACGCGGATCGCGAGGACCTCGCCGCCGACGCGCAACTTCAGCTCGTCCGAGGTTCCTTCCGCGATCACCTCCCCGCCATCGATCACGGCGATCTTGTCCGCGAGC
>JBBDWS010000095.1:14613-19127 GCA_040902755.1 Actinomycetota bacterium | reverse complement strand
GGTTCCTTCCGCGATCACCTCCCCGCCATCGATCACGGCGATCTTGTCCGCGAGCCGGTCGGCCTCGTCGAGGTACTGCGTAGTGAGCAGGAGCGTGGTGCCGTCGTGCACGAGGTCGCGGATGATCTCCCACATCTCGATGCGGCCGCGTGGGTCCAGGCCCGTCGTCGGCTCGTCAAGGAACAGGACCTGCGGGTGCCCCACCAGGCTCGCGCCGAGGTCGAGCCGGCGACGCATCCCGCCGGAATAGGTCTTCGCCGTGCGATGCGCCGCGTCGGTGAGATCGAACCGCTCGAGGTTCGCCTCGGCGCGAGCGCGAGCCTCCGCCTTCGGCAGGTGGTACAGCCGGCCGACCATCTCGAGGTTCTCGAAGCCGGTGAGGTTCTCGTCGACCGCCGCGTACTGACCGGCGAGGCCGATGACGTGACGGAGCTTCTCGGCGTCGCGTACCACGTCCAGGCCGGCCACCGTCGCGCGCCCCTCATCGGGATGGAGCAGCGTCGTGAAGATCCTGACCGCGGTTGTCTTCCCGGCGCCGTTCGGACCCAGCAGGCCAAGGACCGTGCTGGGCTCGACCTGAAGGTCGATGCTTCGAAGCGCCTCGACTTTCCCGAAGCGCTTCACGAGACCTTCGGCGACGATAGCTGCCCCGTTCACGAAGGCGGCATCCTACCGGCCCCGTTCCCCCGGCCGACAACCGATGAGAATTCTTGATCCTTAGAGGATCGTCCCGAGCGCCGTCCCGCACCGGCTGCAGTACGCGACCTTCGCCTGCGCGGGCTGCTCGTCGACGGTGAGGTCGAGGACCCTGACGGCCATCGTCCCTGCGAGCGGCGCGGAGCAAGACGGGCACGTCGGGAAGTCATCGGGTGATACGGGGGAGCTGGTCGGCACCACTTCGGAGGTGCGTCGGGCCCGTCGCCGCCGCGGCGACCGGCCCGCGCTCTCCGACGACCGCGGAAGAAGCTCGATCACCGTCTGCCGAACCCGCGTCAGATCTGCACCCAGCTTCTGCAGCACGTCGGCTGGCACCCCGTCTCCCTGGCGAACCAGACCAAGCAAGATGTGCTCCGTCCCGATGTAGTTGTGCCCGAGCTGCAGTGCCTCGCGAAGCGCTAGTTCGAGCACTTTCTTGGCGGCAGGCGTGAAGGGAATGTGGCCGGCTGGCGGCTCGCTGCCGCGGCCGACCATCTCCTCGACGTCCTGCCGGACACGATCGAGCGAGATACCCAAAGCCCCAAGCGCTTGGGCGGCGATCCCCTCACCCTCTTGGATCAAGCCGAGCAGCAGGTGCTCCTGCCCGATGTAGTTGTGGTTGAGCATCCTCGCCTCGTCCTGGGCGAGGACCACCACTCGACGAGCCCGGTCGGTGAAGCGCTCGAACACTGGCCCAGGATAGGCGCCCGCACAACCCCCTCCGCTCTGCCGCAGGGGCTGAGGTCGTTCGAGCGTAATCGTGATTACATCTCGGAATAGGCACGGACGGATGCCCGTTAGACATTCCGACGGCCCACACAAACCGACAGGAGCTTTCAGGTGCCCCAGCTCGATACGCAGGTCCTGCCGCTTCTCCCGCTCACCACCGGCGTGGTGCTTCCGGGGATGGTGGTCACGCTCACGATCGAATCCGACGAGGCCCGCCGGGCCCTCGCCGCCGCCGACGGGACCGATGGCGAGCTCCTGCTCGTGCCCCGCATCGGCCAGCGGTTCGCGCAGGTCGGCACCGTGGCGAAGGTCGAGGACGTCGGCCGGCTCCAGAACGGGCTCGAGGCACTCGTGATCCGCGGGCTGCACCGCGCCGTGGTCAGCCGCGGCGTGCCCGGCACCGGGGACGCCACCTGGGTCGAGGTGGAACGTCGGCCCGACCCCGAGGAGTCGACGCCACGCGCGCGCGAGCTCGCCCGCGAGTACCGCGTGACGATCGAGAACATCGTCGAAGCGCGAGGCGTGCCCCAGGTGGGCGAGTTCCTGCGCGGCATCGGCGACCCGGGCCAGATGGCGGACACCTCCGGCTACTCGCCCGATCTCACCTTCGAGCAGAAGGTCGAGGTCCTCGAGACCGTCGACGTCGAGCAGCGCCTGGAGCGGGTCCTCGAGTGGGCCCGTGAGGTCCTGGCCGAGCTAGAGCTGAAGGACAAGATCCGTACCGACGTCCGCGAGGGGCTCGAGAAGACCCAGCGCGAATACATCCTGCGCCAGCAGATGGACGCGATCCGCAAGGAGCTGGACGAGGACGGCGACGAGAACGTCGTCGAGGAGTACCGCAAGAAGATCGCCGACGCGAACATGCCCGAGAGCGCCCGCGCCGAGGCCGAGCGCGAGCTCGGCCGGCTCGAGCGCACCTCGGAGCAGTCGCCGGAGTACGGCTGGATCCGCACCTACCTCGACTGGATGACGGAGATCCCGTGGGACGTGCGGACCGACGACAACCTGGACATCGCCGAGGCTCGGAAGATCCTCGACGAGGATCACACCGGCCTTGAGGATGTCAAGGACCGCATCGTCGAGTACCTCGCGGTGCGCAAGCTGCGTGAGGAGCGCGGGATGGGCCCGGCACAAGGCCGCGGCTCCGGAGCGATCCTCACGCTGGTCGGTCCTCCGGGCGTCGGGAAGACGTCGCTCGGGGAGTCGGTCGCGCGTGCGCTCGGCCGCAAGTTCGTCCGCATCTCGCTCGGCGGGATCCACGACGAGGCCGAGATCCGCGGCCACCGTCGCACGTACGTCGGTGCGCTCCCGGGCCGGATCGTGCGCGCCCTGAAGGAGGCCGGTACGAAGAACCCGGTGATGATGCTCGACGAGGTCGACAAGGTCGGCGCCGATTGGCGCGGCGACCCTTCGAGCGCGCTGCTCGAGGTGCTCGACCCGGCGCAGAACCACACCTTCCGCGACCACTACCTCGAGGTCGACCTCGACCTGTCCGAGGTGTTGTTCATCTCGACCGCGAACGTGTCCGAGACGATCCCCGGCCCGCTGCTGGACCGGATGGAGGTCATCCGGCTCGACGGCTACACCGAGGACGAGAAGGTCTCGATCGCGCGCTACCACCTGCTCGACCGCCAGCGCGAGCGCAACGGCCTGAACGAGGGCGAGGTCGCGATCACCGACGGCGCGCTGCGCCAGATCGTGGGCGACTACACGCGCGAGGCCGGCGTCCGCAACCTCGAGCGCGAGATCGGCAAGGCGCTCCGCAAGGTCGCGACGAAGCTCGCGTCCGGCGCGGCGACCGCACCGGTCGCCGTCGACGTCGACGACGTGCGCGAGTACCTCGGCCGGCCTCGGTTCTTCTTCGAGGCGGCGGAGCGCACGAGCGTCCCCGGTGTCGCGACGGGCCTGGCCGTGACCGGCACGGGCGGCGACGTCCTCTTCATCGAGGCGACGAGGCTGGAGGCGGGCGAAAGTCCCGAGGGGCTCATGCTGACCGGCCAGCTCGGCGACGTGATGAAGGAGTCGGGCCAGATCGCGCTCAGCTACGTGCGGTCGCATGCGGCCGAGCTCGGCATCGCGACCGGCAAGCTCGGCGGCCGGTTCCACGTCCACGTGCCCGCGGGCGCGGTGCCCAAGGACGGTCCGAGCGCCGGCGTGACGATGGTCACCGCGCTCGCGTCGCTGCTCGCCGGAACGCCGGTGAAGAGCACGATCGGCATGACCGGCGAGGTGACGCTGCAGGGCCGCGTGCTGCCGATCGGCGGCGTGAAGCAGAAGGCGCTCGCCGCGCACCGCGCCGGCCTGAAGGAGGTCATCCTGCCCAAGCGCAACGAGGGGGACCTCGAGGACGTGCCCGAGCAGGTGCGCGAAGAGATCGTGTTCCACCCCGTCGAGACGATCGACGAGGTGCTCGCGATCGCGCTGGAGCGTTAGAGGCGCTCGACCGCTTGGCGGGCGATCGTCTCCTCTGCGGTCGTGTCCGGTGCCCCGTCGCGGACGACGAACACGGCGAACAGGGTCTCTCCGACGCGAACCGTCACGGCCTGCTCACCTGCGACGAAGGCCTCGTCTCCGAGGTCTTCGAGCGGCCGGCCCTGTGAGGCCTCGAGCTCGACCTCGGTCTCGGTGCTCGAACCGGGCGTGATCACGACGAGCGACACGTAGCTGGCGAAGTCGTCGGGCTCGGGCCGGTAGTAGCAGACGCTCGTGAAGCTGTCGGGCTCTCCCGTGATCACGCCCTCGCCGATCGGATCGGCGATCCGCGTGACCGGTCCGGCGAGAACCTCGGCGGCATCCGCCTCGGTCAGCAGGACGCACGCGTCGGCGCTGGTGCCGGTGACGCCGGTCGCACCCGTGACCGCGGTGGCGCCGGTGGCTCCCGTCGCTCCCGTCGGGTCCCCGGTGGCCGTCACCCCAGTGCCACCCGTGTCCTCCGGTGGGGTGACGGTCGTCCCCGAGTTGCAGGCGGCGACGAGGAACGCGATCCCGATGAGCGCGATCGGAGCGCGAACGCGGAGCGATCTGATCATCCGAGCCTCCTTTGGGCAAGGAGCATACGCCGACTACTATCCGGGCATGCGCCGGAGCGG
>JBBDWS010000095.1:8314-14513 GCA_040902755.1 Actinomycetota bacterium | reverse complement strand
CCTCCTTTGGGCAAGGAGCATACGCCGACTACTATCCGGGCATGCGCCGGAGCGGCCCGTACGCGGAGGGAAGTCCTTTTCCGCCGATCGCGCAGTACGGATTCCTCTCCGACCGGCAGGTCCAGGCGCTCGTGGCGCCGAGCGGCAACGTGGAGTGGCTCTGCATGCCCCGGCCAGACTCCCCGTCGATGTTCGCAGCGATGCTCGACCGTTCGGCCGGCCACTTCCGGGTCGGGCCGGCCGACGTGACCGTCCCCGCGGGCCGGCGCTACGTCCCGGGAACGCTCGTGCTCGAGACCACGTGGCAGACCCGGACGGGATGGGTCGTCGTCCGCGACGCCCTGCTCGTCGGCCCGTGGTACGACGACACGCAGCGAGCGGTCGAGTACCAGCGGCCTCCGGACGATCACGAGGCCGAGCACTGCCTCCTTCGAACGATCCGATGCGTGAACGGACACGTCGAGCTGGCGATGGACTGCGAGCCGGCACCCGACTACGGCCGCAAGGAGATCTCGTGGGAGTACGCGGGCGAGGGATACATGCAGGCGCTCGGTCAGATCGAGGGCTCGAAGCAGCCGCTGCAGCTCTCGACGGACCTGCGGATGGGATTCGAGGGCCGGCGCGCGCATGCCGAGACGACGCTGCGCGAAGGCGACCAACGATTCGTGGCCCTCTCGTGGTCGGATCACGCGGCACCGCAGGACTATGCCGAGGCCGCCGACCGGATGTGGCGCACACAGGAGTACTGGCGAGAGTGGATGAACCACGGCGAGTTCCCCGATCACGCGTGGCGGACCTACCTGCAGCGGAGCGCCCTCACGCTGAAGGGACTCACGTACGCGCCGACCGGGGCCCTGCTCGCCGCGTCCACGACCTCGCTGCCCGAGACGCCCGGCGGCGAGCGGAACTGGGACTACCGTTACAGCTGGATCCGTGACTCGACGTTCGCGCTGTGGGGCTTGTACACGCTCGGGTTCGACAAGGAGGCCGACGGCTTCTTCGAGTTCGTGGCGGACCGTTGCGAGAACGGCCAGGCCCTCGGGGTCATGTACGGCGTCGGTGGCGAGCGCGAGCTGACGGAGTCCACGCTCGACCACCTCTCGGGGTACGAGGGGGCGCAGCCGGTGCGGATCGGCAACGGCGCGTGGAACCAGCGCCAGCACGATGTCTGGGGCGTGTTCCTGGACTCCATCTACCTGCACTCCAAGTCGCGCGACCGCGTCACCGAGCGCGTTTGGGAGCTCGCGGTCTCCCAGGTCGAGGCGGCGATCGAGAACTGGCGCGAGCCCGACCGCGGCATCTGGGAGGTCCGAGGGGAACCGAAGCACTTCACCTCCTCGAAGATGTTCTGCTGGGTGGCGCTCGATCGCGGATCCCGGCTCGCACGCCGGCGGGGCGACGACGCGCTCAAGGAGAAGTGGGGCGCGATCGCGAACGAGATCCACGCGGACATCTGCGCCAACGGCGTGGACGAGCGCGGTGTGTTCACCCAGTACTACGGCGGAACCGCGCTCGACGCGTCGATGCTGCTGATGCCGCTCGTGCGGTTCCTGCCTCCCGGCGACGAGCGGATCCAGGCGACGGTGCTCGCGATCGCCGACGAGCTGACGGTCGACGGGTTGGTGCTGCGGTACCGGGTGGAGGAGACGGACGACGGGCTCTCGGGCGAGGAGGGCACGTTCGCGATCTGCTCGTTCTGGCTCGTCTCGGCGCTCAGCGAGATCGGCGAGATCCCGCGCGCGCGCGAGCTCTGCGAGAAGCTGCTGTCCTTCGCAAGCCCGCTCCAGCTCTACGCGGAGGAGATCGACTCGCGCACCGGCCGGCACCTCGGCAACTTCCCACAGGCCTTCACGCACCTGGCGCAGGTGAACGCGTTGATGCACCTGATCCAGGCCGAGCACAAGGCCAAGCGCGGTTTCTCGATGGCCCACCAGATCATCACGTAGCCCTTCGGCGAAGGAGGATCGTTTGCGAGCGCTCGTGGCCGCCCCGAACGCGCCGGGCCGCATCGAGATCCGCGAGGTCCCCGAACCCGAGCCGGCCGCGGATCAGGCGGTCGTCGAGGTACATGCCGCCTCGCTGAACCGCGGCGAGTGCGCGGCGCTGCGCGACGCCGACGAGGGATGGCGTCCGGGATGGGATCTCGCCGGCCTCGTGGTCCGCGCGGCCGCCGACGGAACCGGTCCCGGTGATGGCTCGCGGGTCGTCGGCTGGGTGAGCGGAGGCGCGTGGGCCGAGCGGGCTGCGGTGCGGACCGACCACCTCGCCGCCATCCCGGACTCGTTGTCGTTCGAGACGGCTGCGACCCTTCCCGTCGCGGGCCTCACCGCCGTCGGGGTGCTGTCGGTGACCGGGAACCTGCTCGGCCGGAGCGTGGCGATCACCGGGGCTTCGGGGGGCGTCGGGCGGTTCGCCGTGCAGCTCGCGCACATGGCGGGAGCGCACGTCACCGCGATCGTCGGGAGACCCGAGCGAGGAGAAGGGCTCGGCGATCTCGGCGCGGACGAGATCTCGGTCGGGTTCGCGCCCGAGGGAGAGCCGTTCGACCTCATCGCGGAGTCGGTGGGTGGCGATTCGCTGACGGCGGCGGTCGCGCGGGTCGCTCCGCAGGGCGTCATCGTGACGTTCGGGAACTCCTCGGGCGAGCCGGCGAACCTCGACCCGCGCACCTTCTACCGCAAGGGGTCGCCGACGATGCTGGGGTACTTCGTCACGTACGAGCTGCTGGAGGGCCGGATCGGCAGCTCGCGTCTGGCGGCGCTCGCCGAGCTCGTCGCGGAGGGGCGGCTGGTCAGCCAGATCGACCTCGTCGTTCCCTGGACCGAGGCCGCGTCGGCGATCGAGGCGTTGCTCGAGCGGCGTGTGAACGGCAAGGCGGTCCTGTTGCTCGACGAACGGCCGGCTTCCTAGCCCGTGTCGGCGCTCGAGCTCGAGGGGCTCTCACGAAGATTCGGCGACGTCGTCGCCCTGGACGACGTGTCGTTCTCGGTCGCGGAGGGCGAGATGGTCGGCTTCGTGGGTCCGAACGGAGCCGGCAAGACGACCGCGATGCGGATCGCCGTCGGCGTGCTGCAACAGGACGCGGGCGAGGTCCGATGGCGGGGGAGTCCGGTGAACCTCGAGGTCCGCCGGCGCTTCGGCTACATGCCGGAGGAGCGCGGTCTGTATCCGAAGATGCGCGTGCTCGATCAGCTCGTGTACCTGGCGCGGCTCCACGGGCTCGATGCCGGCGACGCGAGGTCGCAGGCGGAGCGGACCGCGACGTTGCTCGGCGTGGGGGATCGGGCGAGCGACCGCACCGAGACGCTCTCGCTCGGCAACCAGCAGCGGGTGCAGCTCTCCGCGGCGCTCGTGCACCGCCCCGAGGTGCTCATTCTGGACGAGCCGTTCAGCGGTCTGGACCCCGTCGGTGTGGACGTGCTGTCCGGCGTGCTGCGCGCGCAAGCCGCCGACGGCGTGCCCGTCGTCTTCTCGAGCCATCAGCTCGAGCTCGTCGAGCGCCTGTGCGAGTCGGTCGTCCTCATCGACCGCGGGCGCATCGTCGCGGCGGGCAAGATCGCGGAGCTTCGGGCCGCCGACCGGCGGCGGCTCCTGCGGGTCGAGGTGGCGGGGGCGCCGCCCGGATGGATCGACGCGCTGAGCGGCGTTCGCGTGGTCGAGCGCCTGCCCGGGGGCGCGATCGTGGAGCTCGACGAGGGCGTTCGCGAAGGCGACGTCCTCGACGCGGCGCGGGCCGCGGGTGAGGTCCGGCACTTCAGCGTCGCTCGGCCGAGCCTCGCCGACATCTTCCGCACGGTGGTGCAGGCGTGAGCACGACCGGCCGGCCGAGCGGGACACGCCGGATCTGGGCGGTCATCGCGCGCCGGGAGTTCGTCGAGCGCGCCCGCGACCGCGGCTTCGTGATCTCGACGGCGATCACGCTGGTGATCCTGGTCGGCGTCATCGTGGCGACCGCGGTGTTCGGCGGCGAGACCCGGTTCGACCTCGGCGTGGTCGGGGAGGAGTCACGGGCGATCGGAGAGCAGGTCGTGGACGCCGCCGCCGCGCTCAACGTCGACGTAGGGTTGCGCCTCCTGCCCGACGAGGACTCGGCCACCCGCGCCGTACGGGACGAAGGGGTCGATGCGGCGCTCCTGGATGCAGAGCGGATCCTCGTGAGGTCCGACCCGCCGCCGGAGCTCGTCGGGATCCTGCAGGTCGTATCCCTGCGCGTCCGGTCGGCGCGGGCGCTCGAGGATGCGGGGCTGAGCGAGGAGGAGGTGCGGGCCGCGCTGAACCAGCCGCCGCTCGAGGTACGCGCCCTCGAGCCGGTGGACGCCCGCAGACGCGAGAACTCGGCCATCGCGTTCGTCGGCGTGCTCGCCCTGTACGGCCAGCTCTTCGCGTACGGCTACTGGGTCGCGGCCGGCGTCGTCGAGGAGAAGTCCTCGCGCGTCGTCGAGGTCCTGCTCGCGACGGTGCGTCCGTCGCAGCTGTTGCGCGGCAAGATCCTGGGGATCGGCGTGCTCGGTCTGGCGCAGCTCCTGCTCATCGGGGTCGTGGGGCTCACGACGGCACAGCTCGTCGGGTCGCTCGACTTCGCCTCGGGGGCGATCGCGACGATCGGCATCGTGCTCCTGTGGTTCGTCCTCGGCTTCTTCTTCTACGCGGGGTTGTTCGCCGTCGCCGGCTCGATCGTGAACCGGCAGGAGGATCTCCAGAGCACGATGACACCCCTCACGCTCTTGATCGTCGGGTCGTTCATCATCGGCATCAACGCGATCGGCGATCCCTCGTCGACGCTCGCGACCGTCGCGTCGCTGCTCCCACCGTCGGCGCCGCTCGTGATGCCCTCGCGCATCGTGCTGGGCGAAACCGGGTTGGCCGGTGCACTGCTCTCGGCCGGCGTGTCCATCGGAGCGACGATCGCGTTGGTGCCGATCGCGACGAAGATCTACTCGGGAGCGGTCCTGCGGCCGGGGCGGGTCCGGATCCGTCAGGTCCTTCGCGCCGAGCGCCGATGACGTGCTCGACTTGCGCCGGCGAGCGCCCAGTGGTTGCCTGAAGGCCTCCGGACGATCCGAGGAGGAGAAGATGGCCGTCCTGGTTCAGATGCGCGTCCGAGCTCCGGACGTGGAGCGGTTCAAAAAGGCGTACGAGGCGTGGAAGCCCAAGATGGGCGAGATGGGGGGAAAGCCCGTCGGCCTGTACTACGCGGAGAACGACCCGAATGAGGTCACGCTGCTCGAGGAATGGGCCTCGCACGACGAGATGCATGCGGCGTCCGAGAAGTATGGGGACGAGTTCAACTCGACGGCGGGAACCGAGGGTTTGGAGTGGGAGACCAGGATCTGGCACCAGCTCTGAGCCGGTAGCCGCCTCGGAACGTCATCGACCAGAAGGCACGAGGCAGAATTCGTTGCCCTCGGGGTCGGCCATGATCCGCCAGTGAACGCCCGCCGCCTGATGGTCGGCGACGCGCGAGCCCCCGTTCCGACGCACCCACCGTGTCCATTCTCCGAGGTCATCCACCGTCACGTCGACGTGCACCCGGTTCTTCGTCACCTTGGCTTCGGGGACGCGCTGGATCCCGATCGAGGGACCGTGCGGTCCGGCGGCGAGGAACACGAAGCGGCCCTCGTCGAATCGCGACTCGACCTGGGTCGACAGCAAGCCGCACCAGAACTCGGCGAGGGCGTCCGGGTCCTGCGAGTCGATCATGACGTGTGAGATCCGGGGCCCCTCCGTCACGCGGTGAGCTCCTCGCACATCTCCTCGAAGACCCGCGAGTGGGTGTCGACGTCGTCCTCGGTGGTCGCGGGCGACATCAGCGCCATGTTGTGGAACGGCGTGAGCAGGACCCCGCGGTTCAGCGCGTACAGATGCGTGAACCTCGCGAGCTCGTGGTCGTCGAGCGCGGCGGCCTCGCCCCCGTTGTGAGGGTGCGTAGGCGCGAACCAGTACTCCGCGCGGCATCCGATGCGCTGGACCACCCAGGGGAGCCCGTGCCGTTCGATCGATCGCTGGACCCCGTCCGCCCACCGCTCGCCGAGCGCGATCATGCCCTCGAACGCGTCGTCGGTAAGGACGTGCTCGAGGGTCGCCCGCATCGCCGCGAGGCTGAGGGCGTTCCCCGACAGCGTCCCGCCGATGCCGCCGACGTCCGTCGTCGGCAGCGTGTCCATGTACGCGAGGGCGCGATCGGCGACGTCCGCGCTCA
>JBBDWS010000095.1:0-8214 GCA_040902755.1 Actinomycetota bacterium | reverse complement strand
GTCGTCGGCAGCGTGTCCATGTACGCGAGGGCGCGATCGGCGACGTCCGCGCTCATGCCGTAGCACGCCGCCGGAACGCCGCTCGCGAGCGGCTTGCCGACCGTGAGGAGGTCAGGCTCCAGGCCCCAGGCCTTGGTCGCGCCGCCGGGACCTGCGCAGATGCAATGCGTCTCGTCGATCACGAGATACGTGCCGTGCTTCCGCGTCAGCTCGCGGAGGGCGTCGTGGTAGCCCGGATCGGGGAGCACGATGCCGATGTTCGTCAGCGCCGGCTCGGCGAGCACGCACGCCACGTCCTCGTGCGCCAGCGCCTCCTCGAGCGCGTCGACGTCGTTGAACTCGACGACGCGCGTCGTCTCGGTCGGGTTCACCGGCGGCCCGATGTTCCCGGGCCTCGAGCCGGGAACGCCGTCCTCGATCGTCGCGATCGTCTCGTCGACCGAGCCGTGATAGCAGTAGTTGTAGACTAGGATCTTCGGGCGGCCGGTGATGGCGCGCGCGAGCCGGATCGCGAAGCGGTTCGCGTCGGTCGCGGTGAGACAGAACTGCCAGAAGGGAAGGCCGAACCGGCGTTCCATCTCGGCGCCGACCCAGATCGAGTCCTCGGTCGGAAGCATGAGCGTGATGCCCTTGGACGCCTGCTCCGCGATGGCCTCGACGGCGGCCTTCGGGGCGTGACCCGTCATCGCTCCGGTGTCGCCCAGGCAGAGGTCGACGTACTCGCGGCCGTCGACGTCGCGGAACCGAGCGCCTTGGGCCTCGTCGACGAAGATGGGGTACGGGCCGGCCCACTCGGTCATCCACGGCATCGGGACGCCGGCGAGGAGGTTGCGCTTGCCGCGCTCGAACAGCTCGCGCGATCGCGGATGCTCCTGATCGAAGCGCTCGATCTCGCGACCGGTGAGCTCGGCCAGCCGAGCACGATCGACGGTGGTTTCCATGAGCGCGAAGACTAGCGCGCGCGCCGTAGGGTGGGTCGGGCATGACGAGGACCTGGACGCGGGAGCATCTGATCCACGCCGCGAGGCTCCTCAAGCAAGGGCGCAACCCCGCGGCCGCGGTCTACGACTCGATCGGCCCGGACTTCTTCCTCGCGCTCGACGAGGGATGGCTGAACCTCGGGCTGTGGGAGGGCGACGGCTCCGATCCGGCCGAGGCACCCGTCGCGGTCCGGCGCCTCGTCGAGACGCTCGCGGCGGACCTCCCGAGCGGCGGAACGATCCTCGACGTCGGGAACGGCCTGGGCGCGCAGGACCCGGTGATCGCGCGGGTCGCGGAGCCGAGCCGCCTCGTGGCGCTCAATATCACGCGGTCGCAGCTCATCGCCGGACGCGAGTACCTCGAAGAGGCGCGAGCCCTTCCCGTCAACGGTGACGCCACGCGGATCCCCCTGCGCGACGGAACGGTCGACGGCGTGATCAGCGTCGAGGCCGCGTTCCATTTTTCCTCGCGGGCTCGGTTCTTCCGAGAGGCGCACCGCGTGCTGGTGCCGGGCGGAGCGCTCTCGATGTCCGACGTGCCGGCGAAGCGGATGCCGCGAGGGCCGTCCGAGGCGCTCGCCGCCCTGATGCAGCTCCGGGTGTGGGGGCTGCAGCCCTCGGTCGCGGCGACCGCCGAGGAGATCGCCCCGATGGCCCGGCACGCGGGGTTCGAGGACGTCGAGGCGCGCCTCATCGGCGAGCGCGTGATCGGGCCGGCGCTTCGGTTCGTCCGGCGGCGGCTGGAGGACGGCGACCACGAGGCGCCCGCCGCGATGCGCTTGGCGGCCCGGGTGATGCTCGCCCAGACCGAGCTCCTGTGGCGCAACGGGGTGGTGGATTACCTCTTGCTCCGTGCGACGAAACCGCGTTAGCGCTCGAGCTCGCGGCGGAGCGCCGAGAGTGGCAGGGAACCGAGCGCCAGCAGCCGGTCGTGGAAAGCCGCGAGCGAGAACGAGGTTCCGTCGCGCTTGGCGGCGTCCGCGCGGTGCTGCTCGATCTCGAATTGTCCGATCTTGTACGAGAGCGCCTGGCCGGGAAGCGTGATGTAGCGGTCGGTCTCGATCACGGCGTCGACGTGCGGGACCCCCGCCTCCTCCATCTGGGCGATCGCCTGGTCGCGGGTCCATGCGAACGCGTGGATCCCGGTGTCCACCACGAGGCGTGCCGCGCGCATCCCCTGCATCTCGAGCATCCCCATACGCTCGGACTCCTCCTCGAACAGGCCCATCTCGTCGGCCAGGCGCTCGCTGTACAGGCCCCATCCCTCCGCGAAGGCCGAGCCCGCCATCAGCCCGCCGAAGCGCCGGAGCTCGGGCCGCTCGCCCATCTCCTGCTCGAGCGCGATCTGGAAGTGATGACCGGGGTTCGCCTCGTGGTACGTCGTCGTCGCGAGATGGTGCAGCGGCTTGCCCGCAAGGTCGCCGGCGTTCACGTAGTAGATACCCTTGCGAGATCCGTCGGCCGACGGCGGCTGGTAGAACGCGAACGGCATGTCGGCCTCGCGGAACTCCTCGACCGGCTTCACGTCGCAGTTCTCCGACGGCATCGTGCCGAACCAACCGGGTGCGATGTCCCAGCCCTTCGCGACCTGCTGTTCGGCGAGCCCGACGAGCTCGTCTCTCGACCTGGCCCGGTTGCCGCGCTCGTCCAGGAGCGCGAGCGCCCGCACGGGGTCGGGCGCGCCGATCCGCTCGGCCGCGAGCCGGCGTTCGGACTGGATCTTCGCGAGGTCCTCGACGCCGAGGTCGTGCACCTTCTGCGCCTCGAGCGGCAGCGTCGTCCACGAGAGGATCTGTGCGGCGTAGATCTCGTCCCCGCCCGGCAGCGCGTACAAGCCGAGCGTCTCGGTCGCCGAGGGCAGGTAGTCGCGCAGCGCGTCGCGGTACTTGCCGAGCGCCGGCATGAACGAATCGCGCAGCGCGGTGGCGACGCGCTCACGCCCCGGCTCGCCCTCCGGCGGAACCGGCAGCAGACCCGGCGAGTCCTCGATCGGCGTCTCGATCAGGCGCTCGACCTGGGCGACCGCGCGCTCGACGACGACGCGGGGAGCGGTGACCCCGGCCGCGACGCCGTCGCGCATCACGTCCATCACGGCGTCGTAGAACGCGGGCGCGGCCGAGAGCCGGGCGACGTAGCGGTCGAGCCGATCCGGCGTGTCGGCGCGCTGCATCGAGGCGAGCTCGCCGATCAGCCCGCCCGGGCCCCACAGATGGCTCACCGAAGAAAGACGGTCCAGGCGGTGCTCCAAGCTCGCGATCTCGCGCGTCGCGATCGCCTCCAGGATGTCCAGGGTCGTGCGCAGGTCCTCGTCCTGCTGATCGCGGTCCAGGAGCGCGAGCTCCTCGAGCGCGGAGCGGTGCAAGGTCTCGCGGGCCGCGCGGCCCTTCTCGCTCGGATCGGGGAGACGGTCGTCGTACCGCTCGTCCCCGACCATGGTGCCGAGCAGTGGCTCGTGCTCCAGCAGCCGTTCCCAATAGCGGTCGACGAGTTCGCGGGCGGCGTCGGTCTGCTCCGTCATCGATAATGCCTCCGGGCGGGGGTGGGGTCGGACAGCATCCTATCCTTCGCCGGTCGGCACTGGGGCTCTTCGTGCCGGTGTTCAGACACGCGCCCGCAGGCGATCAAGACAGGCGCTTGTTGAGAAAGCTAGGCAAACGGCGTATTGACGCACGACCAGGCCAGACGGAGGCTGCTAGTTGCCGAGCCAAGGCTACTCAGTGAGGGTTAGCGATGGCGGATTCAGGGCGCTTCCGTTGGCAGATGCTCTTGTCTTTCGTAATGGTCGTGACTGTCTCGGTTCTGCCCGCCCTCGAGACCGCGCAGGCGCATTCCACAGGGAACATCGGGTGCACGAACTGCGGGTGGCAGCAGTACACAAGTCTTCAGCAATACATCGATACCGCTACGGACTACAGCTATTGTCAGATTTCGACGACGGAGTTCAAGGTGAAGCAGTCATGCTAGGAGCGCGGGAACGCGAGCCCCGCGCAGTCAACCGACTCGCGATGTTGTCGCTTCTCGTAGTGTTAGTAGTGACCACGGTGGGACTCATCCTCCAGAGGGACCAGCAGAGCAGGCCGTCGCACGTTCCGGTGCCTACAGGCGAAGGCGACTATCCGGATGAGTGGAAGACAACCCTCGAAGACGCCCGCGCGAAAGTGAGCTTCGACGTTGTTCTGCCAGATCACGCAACGGCAAGCAGAGAAAGCATCACAGACGTCTTCGTTTGGCCAGAGGGTCATGCCGTAGCGATCAGGTTCCCAGCCCCGGCTCCAATTTCGGACAAGCCGGTCAGACAGGGCTATGTCGAGGTCTTCGAGTCTCCATGGACCGGAGGAGACCCGGCGAAAGCGTGGGCAGAAGACGTTGCCGCCTCCGACATCGTAGGTGAGGGCGTCATTGATATCGAGGGCCTTCCTGCTCTCACTGTGCCTCCCAACTCCCCAACTGACATCGAGGGAGCGAATCCTGCCTTTCTCCGGTTCGTTTACGAGGGCCTGGACATTCAAATCTCTGGTGGGGACGACCTCAATAGTCTCATCGATATCGCCACGACGATGATCCGCTAAGCGCTCAACCGTGGTTCGCTGAAGGTCCCCTCGAGCGGGAAGATCGCAGTTCCCAGCAACACTGCCACCGAAGCAGACCCACCAGCACGCTAAGGCCCTACGCTGCGTCCGTCGGACGCCTCGAGGCCACGAGGTTATTCGGGGGTGCGTGACTTCAACTCGATGAGGACGTTGTATCCGGCATAGGGGAACCGCCCGCTGGCCGGGCGGTCGAGGAGACGAGGCAGGGGCTTCGATGCACGTCCGTTCGCGATGGACCGCTATCCTGCTCGCGCTCGCGCTGGCCGCTCCGGCGTGCAACGTGGCCAAGGACACGATCCGCCAGGAGCGGCGTGAGATCCGATACGACCTGAGGGCCGAACGGGACGACCGGCGCGCCCCGGCGGGCGGCGCGGCCTCTTCGTCGGCCGGCGCGATCGTCGTCTCGAGCAGCGCGGAGAACCCCTACGACGGCCTCGGAACGTGGATCGACATCTACGACGACGAGGCGTGGGCCGATCCGTGGGCGACGGTCGCGTCCATGCGAGCGGTCGGCGTCCGCACGATCTACCTGCAGACCTCGAACTTCAACCGCGGGCAGCCGTTCGTCCACGCCGAGGGCGTCGTGCGGTTCCTCGACGCGGCGGCCGCGAACGACCTGGACGTCGTCGCGTGGTACCTGCCCGGGTTCCGCGACGTCCGGACGGACCGCAAGCGCGCGCTCGCCGCGATCCGGCTCACGACGCCGAGCGGCAACCGGTTCTCCTCGTTCGCGCTCGACATCGAGTCGCCCGAGGTGGCGGATCCTCTGGCCCGGACGAGGCGGCTCCTCGGACTCTCGAATCACCTCCGCCGCGAGGTCGGTCCGAACTACCGGCTCGGCGCGATCGTCCCCTCGCCGCGCCGCGTGCGCACCGATCCCTACTACTGGTCCGAGTTCCCCTACCGGCAGATCGCCGAGCTCTACGACGTGTTCCTTCCGATGACGTACTTCACCTACCGGGTCGCCGGACGCGACGGCGCCGCCTGGTACACGGCGAAGAACATCCTCATCCTTCGGCAGGAGACGGCGGGGCTCCAGGTTCCGATCCACGTGATCGGCGGCATCGCCTCCGCTGCCACGGCGCAGGAGACGCGCGGGTTCGTCGACACGATCCGGGCCCGCGACGTGATCGGGGCGAGCTACTACACGTTCCCGATGATCCGCGACGAGCAGTGGAAAGCGCTCCGCACGATCGGTTGAACCCGGAAGGTCAGCCGGCGAGCCAACCGAAGCGGCGCCGGCGGACGTCGGACTTCGTCGCCTCGTCCACGAAGCTCGCGTCGATCGCGTTCTCGGTCACGCGCCTGAGCTCGTCGTCGCGGAAGCCGAGGGCATCACGGCAGACCTCGAGCTCGTGCGTCAGGTCGATGGCGAACAGCCCGGGGTTGTCCGTGTTGATCGTCACTCGGACGCCCTCGTCGAGCAGGCGGCGCGCGGGGTGGTCACCGATCTTCGCGACCGCGTTCGTCCGGTGGTTCGACGTCGGGCACATCTCGAGCGCGGTACCGCGCTCGCGCGCGAGGGCCGTGACCTCCGGATCCCACGCGACACTGACGCCGTGGCCGAGGCGGAGCGTGCCGAGCGCCTCGATCGCCTCGCGCGGGAACTGCGGGCCGCCCGACTCGCCGTAGTGCACGGTGAGCGAGAGACCCGCCTTCACGATGGGCTCGAGCACGTCCGCGTACATCGACGGGGGATACGGGCGCTCGTCGCCGGCCAGGTCGAACCCGACGAGCCGGTCCAGGTGGCGGAGCGCGAAGTCGACGGTTCGCTCGGCCGAGGCCATCCCGTAGTTCCGGCTCACGATCGCGATCAGGCCGACGGCGACGTCGTGCTGGCGCGAGGCGCGCTCGACGCCGCGCACGATCCCCGCCATCGCGTCGTCCCAGTCCAGCCCGTGCGGTTCGCTCAGGAACTCGGGCGAGAAGCGGAGCTCGGCCAGGCGCACCTCGTCCAGCGCGAGGTCCTCGACCGCCTCGTACGCGATGCGCTCGGCCGCCTCGGGATCGAAGAACGCGCGCTGGGCGATCTCGAACCGCGCGAGGACCTCCTCGAGGCTCTTCATCGGCTTCAGAACCTGGGCGCGCGGTGAGAGCTCGTCGGGCGTCGACTCGGGGAGGGGCTCGCCGGCATCGCGGTAGAGGTCGATCAGCGTCTGGAGCCGGATGGCGCCCTCGAGGTGTCGGTGCAGGTCCACCTTCGCGGCCGTTTTCAGATCCACGGCGCTACCAATAGCATGCCGGGCACCGGCGGGCTCGCCCGAGCGCGGCCGCCGCCCGAAGGAGGAGTCGATGCTGCTCGAGGGCAAGAAGCTGCTCGTCACCGGGGTGCTGACGCGCGAGTCGATCGCGTATTCGGCGGCGCAATCTCTCCAGGAACAGGGCGCCGAGATCGTGCTGACGTCGTTCGGCCGCGCGATGGGGCTGACCGAGAAGTCCGCCAAGCGCCTGCCGAACCCGGTCGACGTCCTCGAGATGGACGCCACCGATCCCGAGCAGATCAAGGCCGTCGCCGACCAGCTGAGCTCGCGCTGGGGGCGCGTGGACGGGTTCCTGCACGCGATCGCGTTCGCGCCGCAGGACGCACTGGGCGGCAACTTCCTCAACACCCCGTGGGAGAGCGTGGCAACGGCGATTCGGACGAGCGCGTTCTCGCTGAAGGAGATCGCCGTCGGGATGCTGCCGCTCATGAAGGAGCACGGGGGTGCGATCGTCTCGCTCGACTTCGACGCCAGGTTCGCCTGGCCGATCTACGACTGGATGGGCGTGGCGAAGGCGTCGCTCGAGTCGATCACCCGGTATCTCGCGCGCGATCTCGGCCCGCACAGGATCCGCGTCAACACCCTGTCGGCCGGACCGCTTCGGACGATCGCGGGGAAAGGGATCCCCGGTTTCCAGGCGCTCGCGGACGGATGGGATGCCCGAGCGCCGCTCGGCTGGGACACGACGGATGCGACACCGGTCGCCGACTCGATCGCGTTCCTGCTCTCGGACCTGTCGCGGGGGATCACGGGGGAGATGGTGCACGTCGACGGCGGCTACCACGCGATGGGTTCCGCATCGGTAGAGGTGCCTGAAGATGAGCCGGCGGAGGAACGCGGGGAGTAGCCGCACCGACGGAGAAAGGGATCCCCGATGGATTCCTCCGGCCAACCGTCAAGACCTTGACCCCAAACGCGCAGGTCCGAACCGTCAAGGTCTTGACGGTCGGCGGGATCGACCATGGCCGGCCCCGCGCGGGCGACAGTGCCGGCACCGCGCCGGCCACCGCGCCACGCCCGCTGCGGAACCGGCATCGTCGAAGTACGGTCATGTCAAGAGATCCGTGACACCCAACGACGAACCGCGCCTGCCGATCGAGTTCGGGCCGTGCTCGAACGGGGAGTACGACCCGCGCGCGCTCCCGCCCGTCGTGCGCGAGGCCGTCCGGCGGGCGACCGCAGAGTGCACCACGACCGCGGACCGCCTCGGCATCGACCGCCGGCAGTTCCTCCGAACGCTCGGCGCGGCCTCGATCACGCTCCTCGCGCTCGACGCGTGCACGCGCGAGGCGCACCGCGCCCGTCCCGAGACGCCGACCACCGAGCCGGGCGGCGGCTTCGAGATCTCGCCCGAGGCGCCGACCGAGCCCGAGGCGGCCGAGG
>JBBDWS010000094.1:0-3233 GCA_040902755.1 Actinomycetota bacterium | reverse complement strand
TTGATGAGCTCGATCGAGCGGCCGACGGACGACGCGTTCAGCTCGTGACCCTTCGCGAGCAATGCGATGAGCTCCTCGAAGAGCAGTGCGACGCGCTCGGTCTCGCGCTCGGCGCCAGAGATCGTGATCTCGTTCCCGCGGACCACGATCTGCGAATCGAAGGCGGCCTCGATGAGCTTCAGCAGCTCATCGCGCTGACCGAGGAGGGCGACCATGCTCTGGTCCCCCGGCACCAAGATCTTGACTTGCGTCGTGGCTCTCGCCAAACGGTGCTCTAGGGGTGGGTGCCCCGTTCCTCCTCGTTCGGTCCTGGTCGCCGTTCGACCCTTGACCGGAGCCCTCGGCTCCGGAGCCCCGGATTCTACCCTCGAGGGGGGTGCGTCACGCGGCATCTCCGTTTCTCTGCGCTCGGGTGACCGCGTGCCTGCTCGCGGCCTCAGCCCGGAGGCCAGGCCATCGGGCGCCCGCCGAGCAGGTGGAAATGCAGGTGGAACACCGACTGCCCCGCGTCGGGCCCGACGTTCGCGACCAGGCGCCAGCCACTCTCGTCGATCCCCTCGGTCTTGGCGAGGTGCGCGGCGGCCTTCACGATGCCGACGAGCACCGCTCCGTGGTCGTCGCCGATCTCGGTCAGATCCGAGATGTGCTCCTTCGGGATCAACAGGATGTGGGCGGGCGCCTGCGGCCGGAGGTCGCGGAAGGCGACGACCGTTTCGGTTTCGTGGAGCACGTCCGCCGGCTCCTCGCCCGCGACGATGCGGCAGAACGGGCAGCTCGTGCTCACGAGGGACCCGCCGGTCCCGGCCGCCGCAGCGCGCTCTTCAACGATGCCTTCTTGCCGGCGGGCTCGCCCCGAAGCGCGGCGAGTTGCTCCAGGAGCTCCCGTTCCCGCTTCGAGCCCGGCTTGGGCGTCGCGACGCGGATCGTGAGGAACAGGTCCCCGCGGCCGCGCCGGCCGAGGTTCGGCACTCCTTTGCCGTGCAACCGGTGCGTAGTGCCGGACGCGGTTCCGGGTTCGACGTCGATGCGCTCGGGGCCGTCGAGCGTTTCGACCTCGACCTCTGCCCCGAGTGCGGCCCGCACCATCGGCACCTCGAGAACCGCGAACAGGTCCGTACCGCGGCGCTCGAACACCTCGTCCTCGTCGACGTGCAGCGTGAGGTACAGGTCGCCCGCGGGGCCACCAGCCCTCCCCGCGTGCCCGGCGCCGGCGATGCGGAGCTCCAGTCCGTCCGAGACTCCGGGCGGCACGTCGAACGGGACCGTCGCCTCCACCGCCACACGCCCGCGACCCTCGCACCGCTCGCACGGCGTGAGGATCTCCTCCCCCGTTCCCGCACAGGTGGTGCACGGGCGGGCGGTCATCACCGTTCCGAAGATGCTGCGGCGAACGTCCTGCACCTGCCCGGTTCCCGAACACGTGCGACAGCGTTCCGGCGACGTTCCGGGCTCGGATCCCGATCCGGCGCAACGATCGCACGGCTCGAGCTTTCCCAGCCGAAGGTCCTGCCGGGCCCCGAACACGGCCTCTCGGAAGGTGAGGGGCACCTCGCTGAACAGGTCTTCGCCTTGTTGCGTTCGGCTTCGGCGCGACGTCGTGCGCCGGCGACCGAACGTGCCTTGCCCGAAGAAGGCCTCGAAGATGTCGGCCACGTCGCCGAAGGGGAAGTCCACCGGCCCTCGGCCCGAGCCGTAGAGGTCGTACTGCTGTCGTCTCTGCGGGTCCGAGAGGATCTCGTATGCGGCCGAGATCTCCTTGAAACGTTCCTCGGCGCCGGGATCCGCGTTCACGTCGGGGTGGTGCTCACGCGCGAGGCGCCGGTACGCCTTCTTGATGTCCTCGTTCGACGCGTCCCGGCCGAGGCCGAGGATCTCGTACAGGTCGCGGATCGTCGCCATGAGCGGTTAGGCGTCCAGCTCCGTCGCGAGCTCGGACAGCCGTCGAGCGACGGCGCGAACGGAGGCCATGACGGAGACGTAGTCCATCGCCGTCGGTCCGACGACGCCGACCGTGCCGAGCGAGGTCACCCCGGCCCGGAACGGCGCAGAGACGAGCGAGGCCTCCCACTCGCCGGTCTGCGGGTGTTCGGCGCCGATCGTGACGTTGACGTCCTCGTCGGGCGTCACGTCGCGTAGCAGGACGAGCATCTCCGACTCGTGCTCGAGCGCCTCGAAGAGCCGGCGCACCGTCTCCCGCCGCCAGTGCGCCGCCTCATCGGCGAGGTTGGCGACGCCGCCGACCACGACGTGGTGGGTGCCCGCACCCATCTGCATGTTGGCGAACGTATCCGCGGCGGCGAGGAACAGCGGGCGCTCGCCCGCAGGGGCTGCGGCGGCGGACTTCAAGGCCTCCGTGTGCGCCTCGGCTGCGTTCTTCCCTCGGAAGACATCCGCCAGCTTGCGATCGAGCGCGGCGAGCCCTTCCGGTTCGAGCCGCTCGGGGCGGTCGACGATCGTCTTGTCGACCCGGCCATGCTGGCCGATCACGAGGAACATCAGCGCGTTCCCCACCTCGATCAGCTCGGTCCGTAGGATCTGCTCGTCCGACCCTGACGGCGGAACGGCCAGGCCGGCGTACTGGGTGACGCGCGACAGGAGCTGCGTCGTGCCCTTGAGGACGTCCTCCAGGTCGAGCATCGTCTCGGCGAAGAAACCGGCGATCGCCCGGCGTTGCGCGTCGCGAAGGCGTCCTCCCGGCGGCAGCGTGTCGACGTATTTGCGGTAGCCCGTGTCGGTCGGGATCCGGCCCGCGGACGTGTGTGGATGCATGAGGTACCCGAGCTCCTCGAGCGCGGCCAGCTCGTTGCGGATCGTCGCCGCCGACACGCCGAGGCCCGAACGCTCGGCGATCGTCTCGCTCCCGACGGGCTCGCCGCTGCGCACGTACTCCTCGACGACGGCGCGAAGGACGGCGACCTTTCTTGATCCCAGCTCGGGTTGGTCCATGGGGTTAGCAGTCTACTCCGGAGAGTGCTAGGAACCTGCCTGCGCGACCACGAGATGCGATCGCGGTGACAACCGAACGTGACGCTCGAGCGTCCTACCCTTCGGATGACGATGCGGGTCGACGAGATCGCGATCCGGGACTTCCTGCACACGAGGTATCCGAGGCTGGTCGCCGCGGTCGCTCTCGTGTCCGGGAGCCGGCCCGCCGCCGAGGACGCCGTGCAAGAAGCGCTCCTGCGCGCATGGGAGCGCTCCGAGAAGGGCGAGGAGATCGAGTCGTTGAACGC